>CAZFSO010000010.1:25457-45658 GCA_964522095.1 uncultured Phycisphaeraceae bacterium
AACCGCCAGGAGGAGAACCGCGAGCAGAACCAGCGGAACGAGAACCAGAACCGCGACGAGAACCGCCAGCGCCAGCAGCAGGACCAGAAGCAGCAGCAGCAGCGCAACGACCGGTGATCAACGCCTTTCTTACACGCGGAAACCGGCCCGTGAAGGGCCGGTTTCTCTTGAATCACACGGAGCAATGACGGATGGACAAGGACGCGAAAGCCTTTCTCTACCGGATCCTCGACTGCCACGCCCCCACCGGCGACGAGCAACGCCTCCAACGACTGCTCCGCGAGTGGGCCGAACCCTTCGCCGACCGGGTCACGCCCGACGAGCACGGCAACCTGCAGGTCGTGATCAACCCCGACGCCCCGCTCCGCGTGATGCTCGCCGGCCACTGCGACCAGATCGGCTTCCTGGTCATGCGCATCGACCAGGACGGGTTCGTCCTCGTCGACGCCCTGGGCGGGGTGGACGAGTCCGTGCTCCCGGGGTCGCGGGTGGTGATCTACGGCCCGAAGGGCACCGTGCCGGGCGTGATCGGCAAGACCGCCGTGCACAACGAGTCGTCCAGCGAACAATCCGAAGCGCCCCGTCTCGAGGACCTCTGGATCGACGTCGGCGCCGCCAGCCGCGAGGAGGCGGAGAGGATCGTCGAGGTGGGCAACTACGCGACCTTCGAGGCCTGGATTACGGAACTCGAGGGCGACCGCATCGCCGCGCCGGCCCTGGACAACGCGCTGGGGCTCTGGGCGGTGATGGAGACCGCCCGACGCTGCGCCGAGCGCGGCGTGAAGGTCGCGCTGCACTGCGTCAGCACCGTGCAGGAGGAGATCGGCTCACGCGGGGCGCTGACCAGGGCCCAGGCCATCCGCCCGCACATCGCCATCGCCGTGGACACCACGCTGGCCCTGGACGATCCCGGGCACGCCAGCAAAAAGACCGACACGAGGGTCCGCATCGGCGACGGCCCGACCGTGTCCGTCGGGCCGAACACCAACTCGGCCGTGGGCCGGCGCCTGGAGGAAGCCGCGAAGGCGGCCGGCGTTGGCTGCCAGCGCGAGCCGCACTCGGACCTGGAGAGCAACGACGCCAAGTCGCTGCAGGTCGCTGGCGGCATCTCCGCGGCGGGGTCGGTGGGCATCCCGATCCGCAACATGCACACGCAGGCGGAGGTCGCGAGCCTCGCGGACGCAGAGGCGACCGCCAAACTGCTCACCGAGTTCGTCTGTGCGCTGCCGGAGAAACTCTCGCTGCTGCCGATCGACGACGGGCCGGCCGCGGGCAAGCAGCGGGCCACGCCCGGGCGTCGCGCCGGCCTGCTGGGCCGGGAACGCGACACGCACGACGACCACACCCCCGAGAAGGCCCCCCGCTCCGAGAGAGCCGCCCGCTCCCGGTGACGCCGCCCGTCAGGGCCGGGCGGCGCCGTGCGCGAAGGGGCACCGCGGCGGCGTGGCGATCTCCGCCGGCTGGGCGCATTCCCACGCCGGGGTATCGAGCGGACGGACGCCCCGGATCACAAACCCGTCGCGCGGGATCGCGGGCATGCGCCGCCGCGTCAGGCGGTGGTCCGCCTTCGGATCGACCTCGTATGACATGCCGCCCGTGAGCACCCCGAGCGCGCGCTTCATCACCTCGATGGTGATCCACTCGCCCGGGCAGCGGTGGTTGACGAGGTGGTCGCCCCCGCCCTGCGGGATGAGGGTGTACGGGTCGCCCTTCCAGCCGCGGAACCGCTCGGGGTCGAACCGGGTCGGCTCGGCCCAGGCGCGCGCGTCCCGGCCGGTGCCGTGCAGGTCGAGCATCACGCGCGTGCCACGGTCGAAGCGGTACCCCTTCCAGTCGAAGTCGTCCCGCACGAGCGCCACGACCGCCGGGAAGAACGGGTACAGGCGGCGGACCTCCTGCACGAACCACTCGGCCTGGACCGGGTCGTGCGCGACGCGGTCGCGGTGCTCGGGGTGCTCGTGCAGGGCGTGCGCGAGGAAGGTCACGTAGACCGACAGGGCCACGGTCGGGCGCAGCAGGTTGAGCAACTCCACCGCCGCGATCCGGGGCGTCAGCAGGGCGCCGTCCGGCTCGCGGTGGACGCACACGGCCCGCGCCGGCGACCCCTCGGGCAGGTCGACGCGGCCGGCCCGCGCGTCGCGGACCAGGCCGGCGGCCCACGCCTCGGCCTTGGCGCGCGACAGGCGCGAGTGCCAGTGGCGCGGGCCGACCGCGCCCGCCGCGTCGAACATCGCGCGAAGTTGCGATTCCCGGTCGTCCAGCCCGTCCGCCGGCATCGGCAGGCCCGCCCACTCCCAGACCGTGCGCGTCAGGACGGGGTGCATGGCCTCGTACAGGCGCACCCGGCCGGCGGCGGCCCACCCGGGCAACGCCTCGCGCCAGACGCGCACGAAGACGTCGCCCATCGCGCGAGCGGCCTCCGGGCCGGCCACCGCCAGGAACATCGACTTGCGCCCGCGGTGCACGTCGTCGTCCGTGGCCTGGATCCCGCCTCGCCCGAACAGCGTCCACTGCACGCGCAGGGGCGCGGCGCCGGACCGCTGGAACCGGGCGGGGTCGTAGAACAACGCCGCGGCCTCCGGCCCGGTCATGCACAGCGTGCGCCTGCCGAGCAGGCGCGTCTCGAACACGTCGGAGCCGTGGTGGCGGCAGCGGCGCGCGATGTAGCCGTACGGGTCAAGGCCCAGGGCCAGGGTGGTGTCGGTGACGGGCTCTCTTGGAATCGCGGGCATGGATCCTCCTCGCCGCGGGTGTTTGGCCGCGGGCGTCAGCGGATGCCCGCTGATTCATAGGCGCGCGGGCCCGGTGGCAACGGCGACCGCCGCGCGGCGTGCGAAATCCGCCGACCGATCGCCGCCGCGGGTGGGCGGAGCGTCAACAATGCCCGCGTGATGCTGGCCTCCATCGAACCCAACGCGACCGCCACGCTGCTCGTGGTGCTGGGGTTTCTCCTCGCGGCGTGCGCGGTGTTCACCCGGGCGCTCGACCGGGCGGGCATCCCCGTGGTGCTGATCTTCATGGTGATGGGGATGGTCGGCGGCTCCGAGGGCCTCGGCCGCATCCAGTTCGACAACTTCGACATGGCCTACCGGCTGGGCACGGTCGCCCTGGTCATGATCCTCTTTGACGGCGGCATGAACACCACCTGGCGTTCGATCCGCCTGAGCGCCGGGCCCGCGGGCGTCCTGGCGACCTTCGGCGTGGTGGGCACCGCGGGCACGCTGGCCCTGGCGGGCCGGGCCCTCGGCCTGCCGTGGCGAGAGGCGGTGCTGGTGGGCGCGATCGTCTCGTCGACCGACGCCGCCGCCGTGTTCGCCGTCCTGCGCGGGGGCAGCCTCAAACTCAAGGAGCGGGTTGGCAGCATCATCGAGGTCGAGTCCTGCCTGAACGACCCCATGGCCGTGATCCTCACGCTGGGGGCGGTGCAGGTGTTCCTCGCCGACGAGCCGGTCTCGCTCTGGTTGCTGCTCGTCACGGTGCCGGTCCAACTGCTCGTCGGCGCCATCGTCGGCGCCGCCTTCGGCTATCTGACCCGCCTCATCCTCATCCGCGCGCGCCTGGGCACGGGGGGGCTCTTCCCGGTGGTCACCATCGGCTGCGCACTGCTCTCGTACGGCGCGGCGACGCTGGTGATGGGCAGCGGCATCCTCGCGGTGTTCGTCAGCGGCCTGATCGTCGGCAACGAGGCCCTGCCCTACAAGCCCGGCCTGCGGCGCATCCACGACGCGCTCGCGTGGATGAGCCAGGTCAGCATGTTCCTCATGCTCGGGCTGCTGGTCACGCCCTCCGACCTGATCCCGGTCGCGGGCATCGGGCTGCTGCTCGGGCTCGTCCTGGCGGGGATCGCCAGGCCGCTCGCGGTCATCGTGTGCATGCTGCCCTTCGGGGGGTCGAAGCGGGAGACCGGCTACATCTCCTGGGTGGGCCTCCGGGGGGCCGTCCCCATCATCCTGGCGACCTTCCCCACGATGGCCGGCCTGCCCGAGGGCGGGCGGGTGTTCCACATCGTGTTCTTCATCGTGGTCTTCAGCGCCCTCGTGCCGGGCGCGTCGATCCTGCCCCTGGCCAGACGCCTGCGCCTCAACCAGACCAGCGGGCCCGAACCGGCAGCCGCCCTGGAACTCAACTCGCTCAAGCAACTCCACGGCGACATCCGCGTGTACCTGATCCAGCCGTCCGTGCTCGCCTGCGGCGCCACCCTCGCCGAGATCAGTTTCCCCCCCGGCGCCTCGGCGATTCTCGTCATGCGCGGTGACCAGTTGCTGGCGGCCCGCGGCCCCACCCGCCTGCTCGAGGGCGACCACGTGTACGTCTTCTGCAAGCCCCAGGACGAGCCCCTGATCGGGCTGATCCTCGGCGAGCCGATCGGCTCCTGAAGATCTACCCGTTGGGCGCGTCGGGGATCAGGAACCGCCCGTCCCGGTGGAACGCCCGGCCGTCGGCCTCGATCACCCCGCCCGGCCCCTCGGCCCCCGCCGCGGCGGGCCGCAGGTCGCAGACCATGTCCCAGTGCAGCGCCGACTCGTTGCGGTTGCCGGACTCGGGGTAGCCCGCCCCCACCGCCATGTGGAAGGTGCCACCGATCTTCTCGTCGAACAGCGTGTTGCGCGTGAAGCCCTTGATCGAGTAGTTGGTGCCCACCGCGATCTCGCCCATGTTGCGGGCGCCCTCGTCCTGGTCGAGCATGGCGAAGAGGAAGTCCTCGTTCTTGCGCGCGCTGGCGTCGACCACCCGCCCGCCCTTGAAGGCCAGGCGCACGCCCTCGACCTCGCGCCCGTTGTACACCGCGGGGAAGGTGAAGTTGACGTGCCCGTCGGCGCCCTGCGGCCCGGCGAAGACCTCCCCGTCCGGGAAGTTCTCCGTGCCCGCGCAGTTGATCCACACCGACCCGGACGGGTCCACGTCGACCGTCAGGTCCGTCCCGTCGTGCCCGTCGCGGGCGGGGGAGCGGAACCGCAGGCTCCGCTTGCTCTGGAGGAACTCGCGCACCCGCTCCTGGCGCTCGTGGACAAGCCGCCACGCCGCCACGGGGTCCGCCTCGTCCAGCAGGCCCGCGCCGTAGACGAACCGCTCGTACTGGGTCAGCGACATCTCCGCGTCCTGTGCGGCGGCGTCGGTCGGGAACAGCGTCCCGCACCACCGCAGCGAGCCCTCGGCGCAGCGCTCAAAGAACCGCTTGGTAATGGGCGTCCGCGCCACGCGGGCCGCGGCCAGACGCCGCGGGTCGATCCCCGACAGGTGTTTCGTGTTGCCCGACGCCCACAGCACGATCCGCACGTCGGCCGTCTCGACGTCGTGCAGGTCCAGGGGAGAGCAGTACGCCAACTGGTGCGCCTCGGCGGTTTCCATGAACGCGTCGGTCAGCGTCTCGCTCGACGCCCGCCAGACCGGGTGGCCTCCCGCGCGCAGCACCCGCTCGTGCACCGCCCGGACCAGCGGCATGGCCACCGGGTCCGCGTCGATGAGCACCAGGTCACCGCGCTTGACCCGGGTGGAGTAGGCCACCAGCACCTCGGCGAGTCGGTCGAGTCTGGGATCGCGCATCGTCTTCGGCTCCGTCCCCCGGGCTGCGATTTTCCCCCCCGTCCCCCGCGAGCACGCGCCCGGCGGCCCGTACAGTACCGGCGCCGGCGGACGAGAACACCCGCCGAGGCGACCAAACCACGATCCATCCCCCCAGGAGGTGCGGATATGTCCCGTTCGATGCAAACCCTGACGCTCGGCGTCGCGCTCGGCGCCGCGGCATTCGCGGGCGCGACCTTCATCGGCACCGCCGACGCCCACCGCCACGCCACCGCCGCCGATTCCGACATCGCCTTCATCGACGCCTTCGGCCTGATCGACCGCATCGTGATGAGCGCCGAGGACACCGAGGCCCGCGTCAGTTTCGAGGCCCGGAGCCAGGAGGGCCTGCAGAACCTCCAGAACCGCAACATGGAGATCCAGGGCCTCGTCCAGCAGAACGACCCCGAGGACCCCGCCAACCAGGGCCTGATCGCCGAGTTCCAGCAGAACCAGCAGAACCTCCAGAACCTCTATCAGCAGTACCAGGTCGAGATGCAGTCGATGATCGCCGGGCAGATCGCCGCGGCGTACAAGCGGATCTACGAGGCCGCCGACGCCGTCGCCGCCGAACGGGGCGTGCGCTTCGTCTTCGTCACCCGCCCGGACCCGGACCTGCTCCAGGTCGAGTCGATCACCGGGGTGGCCCAGGAGATTCTCGCCCGCCCGCTGATCGCCCCCCCGGCCTCGATCGACCTGACCGACGCCGTGCGCGAGCGCCTGGGCCTGCCCGAGGCGCCCCCGGAGAACACCGACGCCAGCCCGCTGACGCCCGGCGCCCCCGCCACCACCCCCGACGAACCGGCATCGGAGCCGGACGCCGGCGGGGAATGACCCGGCTTATGCCCTCCGGGCGCCGAGCACGGCGCACAACTCGTCCACCAGCGCCTCGGCGACGCGTCCCTGATCCGGGCACGCGTCGCCGCGGAGCGCGCGCAGCGAAGTGACCGGGCGCCCGGCCAGCCCGCACGGCACGATCAGCCCGAAATGCGACAGGTCCGGGTCCACGTTCAGCGCCAGCCCGTGCATCGACACCCAGCGCCGCACCCGCACCCCCATGGCGCAGACCTTGGCGCCGGCCCCGCCCGGCCCGTCCACCCAGACCCCGGTCGCCCCGGGCTCGCGCCGGGCCTCGACGCCCAGCCCGGCCAGCGCCCGGATGACCGCCTCCTCCATCGCCCGCATGTACTCGTGCAGGCGCAGGCCCAGGCGGTTGAGGTCCACGATCGGGTAGCAGACGATCTGCCCCGGCCCGTGGTAGGTCACGTCGCCGCCGCGGTCGGTCTGGCGCAGCGCGACGCCGCGCCGGGCCAACTCGGCCTCGGGCAGCAGCACGTGGTCCGCGGCGCCGGGCCGCCGGGTCACGGTGACGACCGGGTCGTGCTCGGTCAGGATGATGCGGCCCACCTCCGGCCCGCCCGCCTCGCGCCCGGCGAGGACCTGGGCGTGGTGGGTTTCCTGCAGGGCGTACCCCTCGTCGTAGCCGGTCCGTCCGGCCCGCACGACGCGGATGGTCGGGGTGGTTTCGATCGCGGAGGTCACCGTCCATCCTACGCGTGCCACCTACGATCGCCCCATGCCCAGCATCCATCCCACGGCCACCGTCGACGACCGGGCCGTGCTCGCCGACGACGCCGAGATCGGTCCGTACTGCATCGTGTCCGGGGCCGTCACGCTCGGCCCGGGCGTGCGCCTGCTCGCCCGCGTCAGCCTGCAAGGCCCTCTGACGATCGGCGCGGGCACCGTGGTGTACCCCAACGCTTCGCTGGGCTTCGAGCCGCAGGACTACAAGTTCAAGCCCGGCTCGCCCACCGCGGGCGTCGTGATCGGCGCCGGCTGCCTGATCCGCGAGCACGCCACCGTGCACGCCGCGACGAACCGCGAGAAGCCCACGCGCATCGGCGACCGCGTGTTCCTGATGGTCAACAGCCACGTGGGCCACGACGCCGAGGTGCGAGACGACGCCATCCTGGTCAACAACGTGGCGCTCGGCGGGCACGCCGAGGTCCACGAGCGGGCGATCGTCTCCGGCGGGTGCGTGCTGCACCAGTTCGGCCGGGTCGGGCGCCTGGCGATGTGCTCGGGCGGCTCGGTGATGACCAACGACGTCCCGCCGTTCTGCATGGCCGCCCAGCGCAACATGCTCGTGGGCCTCAACCTCGTGGGCATGCGCCGATCGGGCATGCCCCGCGCCGAGATCGACGCCGTCCGCGGCGCCTACCGCGAGGTGCTGCGCCGCAACCCGCCCCGGGCCGAACTGCTCGCCAAACTGGCCGAACGCGGGCGCGAGAGCCCGTCGGTCATGCTCATGCACGACTTCGTCGCCGCCACGAAGCGCTCGATCACCCCCGTGGGCGGGCGACGCCACCGCCTGGCCACCGACGAACCCGAGGACGCCGACGCGTGATCCCCGCCTGCGCCAACAACCAAACCGCCGCCGTCGCCCCGGCCGCCGGCCCGGTCTCAGCGCCCGCGCCGGCACGCCCCGCCGAGGTCGGCGTGTCGCTGTGCGTCCTCGCCAGCGGCTCGGCCGGGAACTGCTCGGTGCTCGTCCACCGGCCCGCGCCCGACGCGCCACGCCGCGTGATCCTCCTCGACGCCGGGCTCTCGCCCAGACGCACCGGCAGGCTGCTGCTCGAACGCGGCATCCGCCCCGACGAGGTCGACGACGTCGTCTTCACACACCTCGACTCGGACCACTGCCACCCCGGCTGGCCGGCCGCCATCCGGCCCGGCGGCTGGCGCGCCCGCCTGCGCATCCACAAGCGCCACCTGGGGCGCGCCGAGCGCATGGGCCTGCTGACCCGCCACACCGAGCCGTTCGACGACGCCCTGCGGATCGACGACGCCCTGCACGCCGAGGTCTGCACGCTCTCGCACGACGCGCTGGGCGTCGCCGCGTTCCGCTTCACCGCCCGGACGCACACCGGCAACCCCGAGACCCACCTGGGCTACGCCACCGACCTGGGCCGCGCCACCGACCAACTCACCGACCTGCTCGCCGGCGTGGACCTGCTCGCGATCGAGTCGAACTACTGCCCGCGCCTCCAGCACGCCTCGAACCGGCCGGAGTTCCTCAAGCGCCGCATCATGGGCGGGTCCGGGCACCTGAGCAACGAGCAGTCCGCCGAGGCGGTCGGGCGCATCGGGCCGCGCGCCGACCTGGTCCTCCTGCACCTCTCGCGCCAGTGCAACACGCCCGACCGGGCCCGGGCCGCCCACCGGCACGCCGCCTGCACCCTGACCGTCACCAGCCAGCACGAGCCGACCCTTTGGATCCGCCCCGCGCCCGGCGCCGCGCGGTCCCGACCGGCACGCCCGGCGCCGTTCCCGCGCACCCTGTTCGACCCCGTGAGCGCATGGACGGCGTGAACCCCCCGCAGGCCGGACCCCGCGAGGCCCGACCGCCCGCCCCCTCGCCGCTCGCCCGCCTGCTCGGCCGGCTCGGCAACCTCGGGCCCGGCCGGGTCGTCAGCGTCGAGGGCGTGACCTACCGCGAGCGGCGCACGCGCGCCCTGGGCGGCCCGTTCTCCACCCCGGAACCCGGGGTGCGCGAGTACGAGGTCCGCTTCCCCGACTCCGACGCGCGCAAACGCCCCCTGCGCATCCGCGCCACCCCCGCCCGGGTCTACGACGACCTGACCCCAGACCCCCGCGCCGAACTGGTCCGCAGGCTCAACGCCATCGTCAAGCCCGGCGACCGCGTGCTCGACCTGGGCTGCGGCACCGGCGCGGGCTCGCGCCACCTGGCCTACCTCGTGGGCCCGTCCGGGGGCGTCGTCGCGCTGGACCGCGACGGCGAGTCGATCCGCTTCGCACGCCAGCGCTACCCCGCGCCGCACCTGGGCTTCGAACTCGGTTGGGCCGACACCCTCAG
Organism: uncultured Phycisphaeraceae bacterium; assembly: GCA_964522095.1. Lineage (GTDB taxonomy): Bacteria > Planctomycetota > Phycisphaerae > Phycisphaerales > UBA1924 > UBA6054. The sequence continues at coordinate 34,897 of CAZFSO010000010.1, forward strand.
CGGGGAACTCAACGGCGCCTTCGACGCCGTCGTGGCAACCGATCCCTTCCGAGACGACGCTTCCGCCGGCGACCGGCAGCGCACGCTCGACGAACTGGTGCGCGTGCTCCGGCCCGGCGGGCACCTGCTGTGCCTGGGCTCGACCGACGAGTCGGCGGAACTGGGGCGTCGCACGCTCGGCGAGCACACGCTCGATCCCGTGGGCGCGCCCACCCGTTCCGGCGGGTGGCGGGCCTCGCTGTGGGTCACCCCCGGCGCGCCGCGGCGCTAAACTCCGACATGACAGACGCCTCCACGCACAACGGCAACCCGCCCGCCGACCGCTCCGGCGCCACGCTCTCCGAGCAGCCCGGCGTGCTCGACCGCGCGGGCGCCCGCTCGTTCGCCGCGGCCCTGGCCCGGTCGCTCGTCGACGACCGCTGCGAGGACGTCGTCATCCTCGACGTCTCGGACCTGACCACGGTCACCGCATGTTTGGTCGTCGCCTCGGGCACGTCGGACCGCCAGATGCGCGCCGCCCTGAAGAACCTCAACGCGCCGGCCGAGCGCTTCGGCACCCGCGCCATGCGCGTCTCGCAGGACGACTCCGCCTCGTGGCTGCTGGCCGACTTCGTCGACGTGGTCGTCCACCTCTTCGAGCCCAACGCCCGCGCGTACTACGACCTCGAGGCCATGTGGCCGGACGCCCCGCGCCTCGAGCCCGACCCCCCGGAACGGAAGGCCGCCGGGGCATGAACGCCCGGACCGTCCGAGTTGACCTGGGGGAGCGGGCCTACGCGGTGCACATCGGACCGGGCGCGATCCTCAGCGTGCCCGACGAGATCCGCCGAGCGCTCGGCGACCGGCCCCGGCGGGCCTTCCTGGTCGCCGACGACCGCGTGCCCGCGCTGTTCGCCGAGGAACTCCGCACCGCGCTGACGCAGGCCGGGATGGACGTGACCGCCCTGAGCGTCACCGCGAGCGAGCGCGACAAGTCCGTCGCCACCCTCGACCGGGTGCTGGTCGCCATGGCGGCCTCCGGGCATTCCCGCACCGACCCCGTGATCGCGCTCGGGGGCGGGGTCGTTGGCGACCTCGCCGGGTTCGCCGCCGCCACCTACCAGCGGGGCGTCCCGGTCGTCCAGTGCCCCACCACCATGCTCGCGATGGTCGACGCCTCGGTCGGCGGCAAGACCGGGGTCAACCTGCTCGTGCCCGGCGACGCCGGCGACCGCCTGCTCAAGAACATGGCCGGGGCGTTCCACCAGCCCCTGGCAGTCGCCGCGGACACCCGCGTGCTCGCCTCGCTGCCCGACCGGCACCTGCGCGCCGGCCTGGCCGAGTGCGTCAAGCACGCGATGATCGCCCACGGCATCACCGGGGCCGACCTGCTCACCGAGACCCGCGCGGTGCTCCCCGCGGTCCTCGCCGGCGACCGCGACGCCACCGACCGGCTCATCGAACGCTCCGTCGCCCTGAAAGCCGAGGTCGTCCGGCGTGACGAGCGCGAGACGCTCGGCCCGACCGGCGCCGGCGGCGTGCGCATGCTGCTCAACTACGGGCACACCTTCGGCCACGCCGTCGAGACCATCCCCGACCTGACCCCCGACCCGGCCTTCCCCGACATGGCCCCGCTGCTGCACGGCGAGGCGGTCTCTCTGGGCATGGTGGCCGCCGCCATCTGCGCCGAGCGCCTGGGGCGCTGCACGCCCGAGATCACCGAGGAGCTCGTCACGCTGCTGGACACCATCGGCCTGCCCACCACCATCCGCGACCTGCCCGACACCGGCGAGATCCTGGCCCGAATGGGCTCGGACAAGAAGGCCGGCGGCGGGACGCTGCGCCTGGTCCTGCCCACCGCCCGGGGACGCTGCGAGGTGGTCACAGCGCCCGACCCGGACGCGGTTCGCGCCGGCATTGACGCGATCCGCATCTGAAACGGCGGCTTGCCTGGGCGTCACGCCAAATCTGGCCTCGTGCCGAGAGATCGACGCGACACCGGGGGAGTTCGCCTTCCCCCCGTTGCGGGCCGCCCAAGTCCTGCCCTGCCCGAAACTTGAAGACGCCGCGTTATCGGAGCCGAAAGGGGGTTCGGACGGCGTTCGCCGTCAAAGGGCACCCGACATGCGGACCATCGCGATCATCAACCAGAAGGGCGGTTGTGGCAAGACAACCAGCGCGATCAACCTCGCCGCCGGTCTGTCCAAACGCGGCTTCCGCACGCTGCTCGTTGACCTGGACCCGCAGGCCCACTGCGCCGCGGGCCTGGGCGTGCCGGAAGAGCGCATGGACCTGGACGTGGCCGACGCCCTGCGTCAGCCCGCCGGCGTGCCGCTCGACCGCGACCGCTACCTCTGGCACATCGGGCGCGGGTTCGACCTGCTGCCCAGCCGCATGAAACTCGCCGGCCTGGAGGCCGCCCGGGGTGGCCTGGCCGACATGGAGAACCCGCAGAGCCGGCTGGGCCAGGTGCTCGACCGGCTGACCATCGACCCGCGCTGGGAGCCGGACCCCGAGCGCCCCGAGGTCGGGCCCGCGCGCCGCTACGACGCGGTCGTCATCGACTGCCCGCCGTCGATCGGGCTGCTGAGTTACAACGCGCTGGCCGCGTCGACCGAGGTGGTCATCCCGGTGGAGACGAGTTTCTTCTCGCTCCGCGGCGCCGGCAAGCAGATCCAGACGGCCCGGTCGGTCGTGCGCCACGTGGGCGTCACGCCGCGCATCCGCCTGCTGGCCACGATGTACGACCCCGGCCTGCCGCTCGCCCGCGACCTGCTCGACGACCTGCGCGACCGGTTCGGCGCGGCGGTCGTCCCGACGGTGATACGGCTGGACCCAAGCGTGAAGGAGGCCGCGTCGTTCGGCCGGCCGGTCGAGGACCACGCCCCGGGGTCGATGGGCGCCGAGGACTACGCCTCCCTGTGCGAGTGGCTCATCGAGCACGCCGAGATCGACCGGCCCGAACCCGGCGCCGACGAGCAGGGCTCCGAGCGCCCGCCCGAGCCCGAGCCCGCGCTGTCCGCGCCGGTCGGCACGCTCTCGCGGGCCCAGGAAATGGCGATGAAGGCCGCGACGATGGCCTCGGCACGCCCCGCGCCGCCCAAGCGGTCGCTGATGCCCCAGAAGGCAATCGCCATCGAACTGGTTGAAGAGCCCAAGCCCGAGCCCGCGCCGGAGCCCGACCCGTCGGCCGTGCGCCACCTGTGGGGATGCCGCCCGGTTTCGGGGGGCCTGCTCTTTGTCCAACCTTGCGCGGGGGTTCGGTCTGTAGCGGTTGCGGGCGGGTTCAATGGGTGGAATCCATCGCGTGGCGAGATGACACGCCGCCCCGACCTGGGTATCTTCGAGCGTCGGATCGACGCACCGCCCGGCCGCTACGAGTACCGCCTCGTCATCGACGGCGTCTGGCAGTGCGACCCGTACAATCCGGCCCGCGTGGCGAACGGGCTGGGCGGCGAGAACAACCTGGCGGTGGTCACCTGACGGTCGCCCCGCAATCCCACCCCCCCGCAACGGCCCGGAGGGCCGCAAGGACTGAGCGGAGGCTCAACAGATGGACCGCACGGACGCATCCAACTCCCCCAACCAGTCCACCCCGCCCCCAGCCCCCGGCCCGGCCGCTCGCCCCCCGATCCGGCTGACCGGCACCGAGCAGTCCGAGCACGACGCGCTGGCCGAACTGTTCCTGGGTGACGCGACCTTCGCCCCGGCCCCGATGGACGCGGGGTCGGTCCGCACGCCACGCCCGACGCCCCCCGCGACGCCGCACCGGTTCGACGGCAGCGCCGCCCGCGCGGCCCGGCCCGCCGACGAGCCCCAGCCCGGCCGCGACACCGAACGGGCGATCGTCGAACTGGTCATCCTCGGCCACCTGCCCGTCCGGGCGTCGCTGTGGGTGCGCCAGTACGCGTGCCTGTCGGCCCGCAAGCGCAACGAGACGGTCTCGCTGGTCCGTTCGGCGGGCGGCTCGGTCTCGATCGACGTCATCGCCGACCACCATCCCGTCCAGATCGAGCCCGTCGGATCGCTCGAAGACGCGGTCACGATCGCGACCCACGCCGCGCCGCGGGTCATCCTGCGGGTCGACGAGACCGCAGAGCCCGAACTGCTCGACCGCGACGGCATCGACGAGGTGACGATCCTGACCGGCGCGGACGAGGCGGCGGTCGTGGCGTCGTACCGGCTGATCAAGACGCTGATGGCGACGCTCGACGACCGCCTGGACCCCGAGGCCGCCCCGCGCGTGCGCGTGGCGGTGATGGGCAACCCCGGCCCGCAGATCGACGCGGCCCGTCAGAAGATCGCCCGGGCCTGCAAGGCCTTCCTGGACCGGCCGGTGGAAATTCTCGACGCGTCCGGCCGCATCGACGCGACCGGGACCGTCACGGTGTGCCGCTCGGACGACCCGGGCGCCCCGGACGAGGTGCTCGGGCGTCTGCTCGGCGACCACGCCGGCCGGGGCATGGCCCATGCAACCCCCACGGACCCGGTGCGCGACGCCGGCCACCTCCGCCTGGCCGGGGCGCCCGCCGCGCCGGCGCCCGTGCCGGAGGTCGTCATCCCCGGTCCCGAGCGGCGGGCCGAGCCGGTCGTCGAGAGCGTCATCGAGGCCAAGCCGCTCCGGATGCGCGAGCCCCTGGCGAGCCTGATCGAGGGCCTGTCGCCCATCGAGGCCCGGTGCCCGCTGGCGCCCGAGGTCGAACTGGCCTGCGACCGCGCCGGGCGCCTGCACGCCCTGTCGACCGACGACCGGGGCGCGGGCGAGGCGGTGGCCGCGCTGCTGGCGGTCTCCGCGTGGGCCAGGGCCAACCTGCCGCTGCTGATCCGGGCCGAGTCGGGCGTCGCGATGCCCTCGTGCGACCCGGCCGACCCGTCCGAGGCGGCGCTGCACCTGCTGGCGCGACGCCCGGGCATGGCCCGCGGCGTGCTCGACACGGAGGTCACGGTCTACGCCCTCGCCTCGGTCCACGCCGGCGGCGAGGAGATCATGATCGCCACCCCGCTGAACGACTGCTGACGGCCGCGGGCCGCCGGACCGCCCGTTGCACGGCGCCGTATGCTCCCGCCATGCTCGTCCTGTTCGACATCGACCGCACGCTCCTGGAGACCGACGCCGCGGGCGTGGCTTGCCTGCTCGACGCCGGGCGGTCGCTCTTCGGCCCGTCGTTCACGGTGGACGGCGTGCCCTTCGGGGGACGCCTGGACCCCCTCATCATCCGCGACATGCTGGCGAACTCGGGTGTCGAACCGAGCGCCGCGCACGCCGCGGCCATGCGCCGGGCCTACCACGAGCGCATGGCGCGTGCGATGGCCCGTCCCGGGGCGGCGCGGGCGCTGGCGGGGGCGGCCGACCTGGTCGACGCCGTGGAGGCGATCGAGCACGCGACCATCGGCCTGCTGACCGGCAACTTCGAGCAGACGGGCCGGCTGAAACTCGCCGCCGCGGGCTTCGACGCCGACCGGTTCCCGGTGCGGGTCTGGGGTGACGAGTGCCCGTGCCACCCACCGGCGCGCGAGCACCTGCCGCCGGTGGGCGTGGACCGCTTCACCGTGCTGCGCGGGCGGGCGCCCGAGCGGGTGGTCATCATCGGCGACACGGTCCACGACGTCTCGTGCGGGCTGGCCCACGGCTGCCTCGTGATCGGCGTGGCGACAGGGCACGACGCCGCGGCCGACCTGGCCGGGGCGGGGGCGCACCTGGTGGTGGACGACCTGACCGACACGCGAGGGATCACCGCATGGCTGACGAGCACGCACGGCCCGCTGGAACCGTCGACGCCCCCCGGCCCGCGAGCCACCGCCTGATCACGCTCGACGCGCTGCGGGGCTTCGCGCTGCTGGGCATCCTGCTGCCAAACGTCGTTTCGTTCTCGTGGCCCATGGGGGCGATGACCGACCCGTCGGTGATCGGGGCGTCGCGCTGGAACCGCTTCGGCCACGACCTGACCGCGGTGCTGTTCCAGGGCAAGTTCATGTTCCTGTTCGCGTTGATGTTCGGCGCGGGCGTGGTCATGTTCGACCGCAAGACCACGCCGCGGGGCGGCGCCCGCGCTCGCCTGACCGACGGCGCCTGGCTCTGGCACCGCCGGTGCTTCGTGCTGCTGGGCTTCGGGCTGCTCCACGCCTACCTGTTCTGGTACGGCGACATCCTCACATGGTACGCGATCGCCGGGCTGACCCTGCTGTGGTGGGTGCGCAGGCTGCCGGCGCACGTTCAGGTCTGGGGCGGGCTGGGGCTGTTCGCGCTCGGGACGCTGCCGCTGCTTGCCCTGACGCTGCTGGGCCTGTGGGCCGAGTCGCGCGGCGAGGTCACCAAGAGCGATCTGATCGGCTCGGATGCCGCCGAGGAGATCCGCGCGTACCTGGGCTCATGGGCCGACGCCGCCCGGTTCCGGTTCTTCCAGACGATCCTCATGCACCTGCTGTTCGGCCCGCTGTTCCTGCCCGCGCTGTGGGGCATCATGATCGCCGGCATGGGCCTGACGCGCCTCGGCGTGCTGACCGGCGAGCGGTCCCTGCGCTTCCACGCGACGCTCGGCCTTGTGCTGACGGTCACTGGGCTGGCTGTCACGCTGGCGGTGTACGCCGCGCTCCGGTCGTCCACGGAACTGTCGGGCTTCGTCTGGCAGAGCACGGCGCAACTCGTGGGGATGCCGCTGGCCCTCGGCTACGCCCAACTTGTGGTCGCCGCCGCCCGCCTGCCCGCCATGGCCGGCGTTACGCGCGCGCTGGCCAACGTCGGACGCATGGCGCTGACCAACTACCTGCTGCACACCCTGATTTGCACGAGCGTCATGTACGGCTACGGGCTGGGGCGCTACGCCTCCGTCGAGTACCCGGCCCTGTTCGGGCTGGTGGGCGCGGTCTGGGGGGTCAACCTCGTTTTCAGCACCCTGTGGCTGCGGCACTTCGCCTACGGGCCAATGGAATGGCTCTGGCGCCAGGCGACCTACCTGGGTTTCAACACCCGGTCCGCCTGACCCCCCCACTTCCCCCACCCCCGCCCCGCCACCGGGCGCGGGGTTTGCCGACCGGGGACCGGTTTCCCCATGCCCCTACGCTTGGCCGGGGAGTTGCGCCATGAGCCTGTACCAGCCGCAGGACGACGACCGCCAGCGCGTCAAGGACGCGTCGGACATCGTGCGCGTGGTCGGCGAGCACGTGGCCCTCAAGCCCAAGGGGCGCGAGTTCGTGTGCCTCTGCCCCTTCCACGACGACCGCAACCCCTCGATGTGCGTCGTGCCCAGCAAGCAGATCTTCCACTGCTTCGTGTGCGGCACCGGCGGGGACGTGTTCTCGTTCGTCCAGAAGTACCACTCGATGAACTTCCGCGAGTCGCTCGAGTTCCTCGCCCAGCGGGCGGGCATCGAACTGACCAAACGCCGCCCGGCGCAGCACGACCCCAGCGGCCACGACCGGCCCGCGGGCATCACCAAGGCGGACATCCTCAAAGCCAACGACGTGGCCCAGGCGTTCTTCCGGGCCATCCTGACCCACCCCGAGCACGGCCGCGCGGCGCGTGAACTGATCGAACGCCGCGGCATCTCACCGGAGATGGTCGAGCGCTTCGGCATCGGCGCCGCCCCGGACCGCTGGGACGGGCTGGCCGCGACGATCGAGAAGCGCGGCTCGGACCCAAGGGCGTTCGAGGCGGCCGGGCTGCTCAAGGCCCGCGACTCCGGCGGGCGCTACGACGCCCTGCGCCACCGGCTGGTCTTCCCCATCCACGACCAGATCGGGCGCGTGGTCGGCTTTGGCGGCCGGCGCATCCGCGATGAGGACGACCCGAAGTACCTCAACAGCCCGGAGACCCCCGCCTTCCGCAAGAACACCACGCTGTATGGCCTGGCCCAGGCCGGGCGGGCCATCCAGCAGCAGCGCACCGCCGTCATCGTGGAGGGCTACACCGACGTGGTCGCCTGCCACCAGGCGGGGGTCCACCACGTCGTCGGCACGCTCGGCACCGCGCTGACCGGCGGGCACGCGACCGTGCTCCGTCGCCTGTGCGACACGGTGATCCTGCTGTTCGACGGCGACGAGGCCGGGCAGAAGGCCGCGGACCGCGCGGTTGAGGTGCTGTTCAACGAGTCGATCGACATCCGCGTCGCCACGCTCGGCGGCTTCACCGACGCCAAGGACCCCGACGAACTGCTCAAACGGGAGGGCGGCGCCGAGGTGCTCCGCCGGGCGCTCGACGCCTCGCGCGACCTGCTCGCCTGGAAGTTCGACCGGATGCGCGCGGCGCTGGCCCACGCGGGGCCCGCGGCCGTGGCCCGGGCGGTCGAGGAGGAACTCGAACGCTTCTCGCGCCTGGGCATGGAGAAACTCACGCCCGTCCGGCGCCACCAGGTCGTCCGGCTCATCGCCGAGGCCACGGGCCTTGACGAGCGCACGCTGACCGCCCAGATCCGCACGGGCCGAGCCTCGCGTCCGCCCGCCCACGCCGAGGGATCCGGCCCGGACCGCCCCGCCGGGCCCGGCCGGGCGGACGCACGCGAACTGATCCTCGGCTGCCTCCTCTGCGACGGCGCCCTGTGGACCACCATGTCGTCCGACGAGCGCGACCGCATCCGCACCGAGTCGTTCGCCAGGCCCCTGTCGCGCATGGTCGCCGACGCGGTGCTGCTCTGCGGCGAGCACGGCGTGCCGCCCGCCCTGGACGCCGTGCTGGCCGAGATTGACCCCGAGGACGACCTGGCCTCAGAGGCGGGCGGGTGGGCCGTCACGCTGGCGCGCACCGTCGAACTGCAGACCGACCTGCACCCCGAGCGCCTGCGCCGCCTGCTGGACGAGTGCCTGGCCGCCGCGGGCCTGGAAGACGAGCGCACCCCCGCGGCCCGCGCGGGGGGCCAACAATCACAGGTTCGGGCCGAAAGCCCGGACGGCCCGGACGCCGCGTCCCTCGCGTCGTTCCTCGAACGCCAGCGGGCGTTGCGCAAGAAGTACGGCCGCGCGGGCACCCCCCGCCTGACCGGCGAGTAACGGCCCGGACGCGTCCGGGCGAGACCACGCGGCCCCCTCGGGGCCGCGCCAGCAGGAGCGCCAGCGTGATCGCGATGCTGCACCCGGCCGTCGATGAGATGCTCGAACTGGGCGCCCGGCGCGGGTGGATGAGTTACGAGGAACTCAACAACGTCCTGCCCGACGAGATGGTCGACACCCGCACGCTCCACGCGCTGCTGGCCCGCATCGACCGGATGAAGATCGAACTGATCGACGAGATGGAGTTCCGCGCCCGCGCCTACCGCGCGGCCAAGGCCGGCGAGCCGGTCTCGATTACAGCGCCCCTGGCCGGCGAGTTCCGCGCGATGTCGGTCGCGGGGGGCGAGCACCTCGGCGACGGCGAGCGCCTGCGCGTCCGCGTCAACGCCGTGCACTACGAGAACGGCGCGACCATCAAGCCCAACGAACTCCGCCGCCTGGCCGGCGACGCCGACGACCGTCCGTTCGACAGCCAGGAGGCCGAGCGTGACGTCGCCGAGGCCAGCGAACTCGACGCAGACGCCGTGCAGCGTGAACTCTCCGAGGCCGGCGGTGACGCGGGCGCCAAGCGCATCGACGACCCCGTGCGCATGTACCTCTCGCAGATGGGCTCGATCCCCCTGCTGACCCGGGAGGAGGAGATCCGCCTGGCCAAGAAGATCGAGACTACGCGGATCGTCTTCCGCCAGCGCTGCTTCAAGTCCGACTACGTCGTCACGCTGGCCGTCTCGACCCTGCGCAGCGTCGCCGCGGGCGCCCTGCCCTTCGACCGCACCCTGCGCATCTCGACGCTCGACGAGCACGCCAAGGACAAACTCGCCCGGCGCATCCCCGCCAACCTGCCCACCATCGAGCGGCTGCTCGACGAGAACAAGCGCGACTGGGAGGCCATCGAGGAACTGCGCGGCGACGACGGACGCATCACCAACCGGCGTGAGGCGACCCGCCTGCAGGAACGCATCGAGACCCGCCGCCGGCGCATGGCCGTGCTGATGGAGGAACTCTGCCTGCGCACCGGGCGGGTCGTGCCCCTGATGCGCAAACTGCGGTCCATCTCCGAGAAGATGCAGCGCCTCCAGGCCGACATGCTCCAGGCGGCCCGCTTCCCCAAGGGACGGGACGCCGAGGACCTGGAGGTCATGCGCGAGGAACTCGACGGCCTGCGCTCGCTCGTGCTCGCCGAGCCCGAGGAACTCGCCGAGCGCGTCAAGGCCATCAACACCGTCTTCTGGGAGTACGAACAGGCCAAGCGCGACCTCTCCGGCGGCAACCTCCGGCTGGTCGTCTCGATCGCCAAGAAGTACCGCAACCGCGGCCTGGGCTTCCTGGACGTCATCCAGGAGGGCAACACCGGCCTGATGCGCGCGGTCGACAAGTACGAGTACAAGCGCGGCTACAAGTTCTCCACCTACGCCACCTGGTGGATCCGCCAGGCCATCACCCGCGCCATCGCCGACCACGCCCGCACCATCCGCATCCCGGTCCACATGATCGAGACCATGACCCGCCTGCGCAACCTCCAGAAGGAGATGCTCCAGGCCACCGGGCTCGAACCGACCATGGGCGAACTCGCCGAGAAGGCCCAGATGCCCGAGCACGAGGTCCGACGCATCCTCCGCATCGGGCGCCATCCGGTCTCGCTGGACCGGCCCGTCGGTGAGAGCGAGGACTCGAACTTCGGCGACTTCATCGAGGACACCCACCAGTCCAGCCCCGCCGACACCGCCGCCCAGGAGATGCTCCGCCACCGCCTCGAGCAGGTCCTCAAGACCCTGACCTACCGCGAACGCGAGATCATCAA
>CAZFSO010000011.1:0-15920 GCA_964522095.1 uncultured Phycisphaeraceae bacterium
GGCGTCGGCACGCGCTACTGGGCCGACGGCGTGGAGGCCTTCACCGAGCTGTACCGCACCGGCGCCCTGGACCACATCCTGCACTACTTCAACGACGAGGTGACGCTCCCCGCCTTCGAGCACGCCCGCGACGAGCAGTTCGACGCCATCCGCCGCCGGTTCTCAGCGAGAAGCCCCGCACGCGAGCGACCGGGAAACAGCCCGGAACGCGAGTGACGGGATGGGCGTTTGCGCAAGGCCCGGCGTGCCGGCGCATGATGGCCCGGTTTTCCGTCAGCCGCGCCCCGTTCCCGGCGGTACGGATCCGAGACGCCGCCCGCGTCACCTACGATCGCGCGGCAACCCCGAGGGAATCCCCATGACAGCCACCCTGACCCGCCTGCTCGTCGTCCTGCTGAGCGTCCTGCCCGTCGCGCACGCCCGGGCGCAGGCGGCCCAGCCCGAGAAGCCCCGCGTCGCGGTCCGGGAGATCGCCGCGAGCGGGCCCGTGCTCGACGCCGCCCGGGCCCAGGGCCAGTCCCAGGCTCTTGAACAGATCCTGGCGGCCGCCGACAGCCAACTCACCGCCGCCCTGGCCAACACGCGCCGCTTCGACGTCGTCGCCCGCGCCGACCTGCGCACCGTCCTGCGCGAGCAGGACCTGGCCGAGTCGGGCCTGCTGGACCCCGACGACCCCCAGGCCGCCCGTGCCTACGCGCTGGCCGGGGTCCGGTACGTCGTCACGGTCAGCGTGGACAACTTCCAGGACGCCGTGGCGCGGGCCGACTTCACCGGGGGCCTCGGCGACACCACCATGGAGCGGCGCACCGTCCAGATGCTCGCGACGCTCAGGATCTACGACACCAGCACGGCCGTGCTGCTGGAGACCGTGCCCCTGACCATCGAGCAGTCCGAGGTGCGTGAGACGCTGCCCGGCGCTCGGCACGAGGGGCGGCTGACAAACGCGCTGCTTGGCGGCGTGGCGGAGCGCTTCGCCCGCGACGCGGCCAACGCCGTGCTCGCCCGCCTGGCGCCGGCCCGGGTCCTGGCCTACACGCTGGGCCAGATCACGCTGAACCGCGCCGAGGGGACCGGCGTCGAGCCGGGCCAGATCTGGCGGGTCTACCACGCCGGGCGGGCGCTGGTCGACCCGGAGACCGGCGAGCACCTGGGGGCCGAGGAGGTCCCGGTCGGCTGGGCCCGCATCACCGAGGTCAACCCCCGGTTCAGCAAGGCCCAGGCCATCGAAGACACGGGGATCACGGTCGGGTCGGTGCTGCGGCTTGTTCCCGGCGGGCTGCCGCCCGGGGTCGATCCCAACGCCCGGGCCGCCGGGTCGCACGGGGCCGGCGCGCAGGGCCCGGCGGGCGCGGCCACGCCGCCGGCGCGGATCGACCAGGGCGCCCAGCGGGGCGCGGAGCCCGAGCCCGATCCCAACGCCGCCCCGCTGCGCGTCGCGGTGTTCGTGCGCAACACCTCCGGACGCGTGCCGGACCGGACAACCGACGCGATCGAGACCTGGGTGACGTCCGCGGTGGCGGGTCCGGGCGTGGAGGTGATCGGGCGGGCGCTGGTGCTCAACGCGGTCAGCCAACTCAGCGACGCGGGCGCCAACGAGGGCTCGCCCGACCCGCGCAGCCAGGACGCGGCCCGCCTGCTGTCCGACCAGTCCTCGGCGCTGGCGCTGGCCCGCACGCTGGGGGCCGACGCGCTGCTGGTGGCCACGGCGGTCGACCTGGCCGAGTCGACGCAGCGGTTCCAGGACGAGGACCTCGGCGTTGACTCGGACGTGACGACCACCCGGCTGTCGCTGGCGTGGAGCCTGGTCAGCGGGCGGACGGGCGGGGCGGTGGCGGGGGGCGAGGCGGAGTCGACCGGGCGCAGCCGCCGGTCGGGCAGGGCGGGCAGCACGCCGCCGGACCTGAGCGAGTTGATCCGCGACGCGGCGACCCAGGTCGGTCGTCAGGCGCGGCGTGCGGCGCTGGAAGGGGCGGGCGCGGCGACCCGGGAGGTCGCCGAGACGACCATCCGCGTCGAGGTGGCGGTCGAGGACCTCAGCGTGCCGGACATCCGCATGGTGGACGGGGCGTGGGTGGTCACCGCGGACCGGTACCTGCTGCGTCCGTCGGCGTGGAACGTGCTGATCGACGGGTTCCTGGTCGGCTCGGCGCCGGGCGAGGTGCCGGTGACGCCCGGGCCGCACCGGCTGCGGGTCGAGGCGCCGGGCCTGGAGCCGGCGGACCGGTTCATCGTGGCGCGCGACGGCATGGCGCTGACGATCCCGATGCGATTGAGCGAGGACGGGCGTCGCCGGTGGGCCGAGCACGCCGCGTTTCTTGAGGGCCTCAAGGACGGGGCGGCCCTGCGCGAGAACGAGCGCGTGGCGGTCGAGGGGATCGCGCGGTTCCTGGCGCAGAGCCGACTGGTGGTGGACACCTCGGCGCTCGAGTCGGTCACGGTCACGCCGGGCGTGGTGTCGCTGTGGGCGGACCTGTTCGACCGGCGGGACGGGCGGGATCATGAGGGGCGCGATCGGTGAGGGGGCGCGGGGCGTCAATCCGGCGACGCCCGGCGGGGTTGCTCGCGGGCGTGCTGGCGGCCTGCGTGCTGACGGGCTGCCAGGGGGCGTACCGCGCGTTCGAGCGGGACCTGGGCCGGCACGTGGCGGCGGGGGATTTCCGGGCGGCCAGCAGGCTGGCGGTGCGTCAGGCCGAGAAGCACGCCTCGGACCGCTCCAACCGGGTGATCTACAACCTCGAGGCGGCCCGCGCGGCCCAGTTGTCCGGGGATCTTGAGACCAGCCGTGCGTACTTCGAGCGGGTCCACGCGGACGTACGCCCGTACCTGGACGAGCGGGCCGAGGCGCGGGTGACCGAGGCGCTCTCGACGACGGCCGTCAACCAGACCACGGCGGTCTACCGCGCCACGCCGGTGGACCGCATCATGGCGACGGCGCTGAACGCGGTCAACTGCATGGCCCTGGGCGACATGGCCGAGGCGCGGGTGCAGTTGAACCTGGCGCGCGACTGGCAGGACGACGCCGTGCGCCGGCTGGCCGACGGGGCGGGCCGGGCCGAGCGGGGCCTGGACCGCGAGGGGGCGCAGCGCGGGCTGCCGGTCAACGCGGCGCAGGTGGAGCGCGTCCTCGGCACGCACTACGCGGGGCTCTCCGACCTGCGGGGGTACGCCAACTACCGCAACCCGTTCGTCTCGCACCTGCGGGCGGTGTTCCTGCTGGAGGCCGGGGTCGGCCAGGCCGACCTGGAGCGGGCGCGGTTCGAACTGCGCGAGGTGCTGGCGATGGAGCCGGACGCGGCGGCGATGGTGCTCCCGGACCTGGACCGCATCGAGGGCGTCGCGCCGGACGGGCCGACGACCTGGGTGTACGTGTTCGCCGGGCGCGGGCCGCGGCTGGAGGAACTGCGCATCGATCTGCCCATCCCCGTGGGCAACGTGAACTACGTGGCGGCGGCGTTCCCACGGCTGGCGTTCCACGCGGATTTTCTCGGGCCGGCGACGGTGGAGGGGGGCGGGTCGAGCGTGCGGAGCGTGCTGCTGGCCGACGTGGACGCGATGGTGGCCGACGAGTTCCGGGCGCGCCTGCCGAGGATCATCGCCCAGGAGATCCTCAGCGCGGCCTTGAAGGCCGGGGCGACCTACGCCGCGCGGGAGGAGGCGGGGGGGTGGGGGCAGTTGCTCGGCATGATCTACCAGGCGGCCTCGACCAGCGCGGACACGCGCAACTGGAGCACCCTGCCCAAGCGCATCCACCTCGCCCGGACGCCCACCCCGGCGGACGGCCTGCTGACCGTGCGGGTGGGGGCGGTGGCCTCTGCGGTGCGCGTGCGGCCCGGGGCGAGTCATATCGTCGTCGTCACCGTGCCGACGGCCGGGGCGCGCGAGGCGTCGGTGGTGCACGCCGACCTGGACCCACAGACCAGACAGGAGATGGCCCATGAGAACTGACCGCCGACTGGGAGCAGCGTTCGTCGCCGCCGTGCTCGCGGGGCTGACCGCGTGCGGCACGGTGAACACCACGCACACGCGCTCGGGCCCGGGCGAGGACGCCGTGGCCGTGCGTCGCGACGTGAACGACGCGCTGGGGCGTCTGGCGATCCACGCCACGGAGGTGCGCCTGTTCCGCAACGACGCGGGGACGATGGAGGCGCAGGTGGACGTGGCCAACGACGGGCTGCGCACGCGTCGGTTCTCGTACCGCTTCGACTGGCTGGACGGGCGTGGCAACGTGATCGGGTCGCGCAACGCGGTCTGGCGTGCGGCGTCGGTTCCCTCCGGCGGGTCGATCGTGATCGGCTCGACCGCGCTGACGCCCGAGGCCGAGGACTTCCGGCTGCAGGTGCGCCGTTCCAACTGACCGTGACCGGGGCGCGGCGGGAGCCGGCCCAAGCAAACCGAAAGGACGACCGATGCGTTTGGCCCGACTGCTGCTGACCCTGCCCGCGCTCGCCGCGCTGGGCGCCTGCTCGACCCCCGCCCGCGTGATCGAGACGGGGGGCAACGAGTCGATCACGAGCGTGGGGGAGGTGGACATCCAGGACCTGCGCAACGCGGCGGCCGGGATGCTCGGATCGCTGATCCAGACCGACATCCTGACGCGCCCCGAGGGGCGTCCGGCGCGGGTGGTGCTGGACCGGGTGGTCAACGACACCTCGTCGTCGTTCAGCATCGACGAGCTGCTGTTCCGCATGCGCGAGCAGCTGGTCAACTCGGGCAAGGCGCAGGTCGTCACGACCTACGGGCGCAACCCCGAGTCGCCGATCGCGCAGGAGGAACTGCGCCGGCGCGCGATGGAGGAGGGGCGTTCGGACTTCGAGACGCTGACGCCGGACTACACCCTGACCGGGCGCGTCACGCAACTGAAGCGCTCGGCGGGGCGGATGCGCCAGACGACCTACACCTTCCGGCTGACGCTGACCGACGTGCGGACCGGCCTGGAGGTCTGGACGCGCGCCGAGGAGGTCACCAAGCAGGGCACCAAGGACTCGGTGGGGTTCTGAGCATGGAGACCGGGCGGACGAGCGTGACCGTCGCGACGGTCGAGATCCCCGTGTCCGACCTGCGTCGGGCGGTCAACTGGTACGTGGAGACCCTGGGCTTCGAGGAGGAGTGGGCCGACGACCACCACGCGTTGGTCGGGGCCGACTACGACGGGACGAAGCTGCTGCTGGTCGTTGCCGACGGCGCGCGCCTGGGGTTCACGTGCCCCGCGACGGGGCTGCGGCATGGCGGGGTCGACCTGCGCACGGACGACCTC
Organism: uncultured Phycisphaeraceae bacterium; assembly: GCA_964522095.1. Lineage (GTDB taxonomy): Bacteria > Planctomycetota > Phycisphaerae > Phycisphaerales > UBA1924 > UBA6054. The sequence continues at coordinate 5,255 of CAZFSO010000011.1, forward strand.
GACGCGCTGCACGCGCGGCTGACGGCCTTGGGCGGGCCGGTGGACGCGCTCGACGAGCCGGGCAACGGGTGGGCCCCGCGCGGGTTCGGGTTCGAGGACTCGGAGGGCAACCGGCTGGGGGCGTTCGAGTACCCGCCGAAGTGAACGGCCGATCAGGGCTTGATGCCGGCCCTGGACTTGATGCGTTTGGCGATGGCGGCGGGGACGGGCATGGCGCTGAGGCGCGGGAGGCGGACGATCTCGAAGCCCTCGGCCTGGAGGCTTTCGTCGGACTTGAAGTCGGCGAGGGTCAGGGGCTTGGTGGCGGGTGCGACGGGTTCGAGGTCGACGACGGGGCGGGCGACGTCGCCCTTGCCGTTCAGGCCGGGGTGGTTCGGGTCCTCGTAGGCGGCGGACACGGCGCGGGCCAGGCCGGCGATGCGCTTCTCGCTGCCGGTGTGGTAGATGAAGGCCTCGTCGCCGGGCTGGATGGCGCGGAGGTGGATGCAGGCGGCGGGGTTGGTCACGCCGTCCCAGACGGTCCGGGCGTCGCGGGCGAGGTCGTCGTAGGCGTAGTCGTCCGGCTCGGTCTTGAGCAGCCAGGTGGTCAACGGTGCGCTCCTGTCGGGGAGCGGGAGTTTACACGCTGGTGCGGTCGACGGGGCGGTCGAGGCGGCTGGTCAGGGCGCTCTGGAGTTTGCGGGTCGCGTCGTTGATGGCGGGGTAGAACTCGTCGGCCCTGGCCTCGACGGTGATGGGGTCGGCGCCCTTGGGGCGGGCCTCGAGGGTGCAGCGCTTGTCGGTCTGGCCGCTCTTGTGCGGGCTGTTGTCGTCGGAGAGGTGGACCTCGACGCGGGTGAGGCGGTCGCCGAAGCGTCCGATCGAGGAGTCGAGTTGCTGGCGGACGTGGTTCTCGAGCGCGTCGGACGACTCGATGTTGGCGAAGTTCATCTGGATCTGCACGGCTCGCTCCTTGCCCGGTCGGGCGGTTCTTCACGCACCATACGGCGCGGGGGCGGGGCGTGCCTGTGAAAGTTTCTCAATGCTGAAGCGGACGGTGGTTGCGAGGGTCTCGCCTGGGTCGAGGGTGCGCACGCCGGTTCCGGGCAGGCCGTCGGCGTGGAGGTTGAAGGCGTCGTTGACGGCGGTGCAGGGCTCGACGCACAGCCAGGGGAGCGTCGGGGAGTCGGGGTCGTCCGGGCGCAGGCGGGGGGTGAAGACGACCAGGTGGGTGAAGGCGTCGGAGCAGTCCATGGTCAGGCGGACGCGGGACTGGGGCCAGGTGAGGACGGCGCGGCCGCCGAAGCCGGCGAAGACGTCGTCGAGTGCGTCGGGGGGTGGGCCGCCGCGGCGGAGCGATTCGCAGACGGCGTCGTCGGCGGCGGGCCCGGTGGGCAGGCAGGCTTTGGCGGGGTATCGGGCGGCGACCTGGGCCTGGAGGTGGACCTGTTCGCCGGCGGCCGTGAGGGCGCGGGGGAAGAAGGGGTGGTGGCCCAGGCCGGCGGGCATGGGCCGGTCGTCGAGGTTGGAGACCGACAGGCCGAGGGTGAGTTCGGCGGGGGCGAGTTCGGCGCGGAGGACGGCGCCGAAGGCGAAGGGGAAGTTGGCGGTCTCGTCGCTGCGTGCGTCGTAGACGAGTCGGGCGGAGACGGGGGACCGGTCGGTGATGCGCCAGGGGGCGTCGCGGGCAACGCCGTGGATGGCGGTGGCGTCGGGGAAGTTGGGTCTCAGGGCGTGGGTGGCGCCGTTGAAGCGGAAGCGTGCGTCGCGGATCCGGTTGGTCCACGGGGCCATGATGAAGGAGGCGGCCGCGCCCGGCTCGGTGGGGCCGTGCGGGGCTCGGCGCATGAGGGGGTAGCGGTCGGCGCAGGGCCCGAGGATGGAGAACTCGGTGAGGCTGGCGCCGAGCGCGGGGTCGATGCCGACGCGGAGGGGTCCGGCGTCGAGCGTGATGTGCGTCACGGGGTGAGGCCGCGGGTTACGGGGCGGGGGCGGCGGGCTTTTTGGCCAGGTCGTAGTTTTCCTGGCAGCAGGCCTTCTCGGTGCTGCAGGGCTCGGGGAGTCCCTTGTCGAAGCAGCAGGCGTCCTCGGCGGTCTCGGTCGCGGCGACGAGGGTCATGGCGGGCTCGGCGGGCTGCTGCTCGGTGGCGCAGCAGGGCTTGGCGTCCTCGCAGGCGGGGGCTTCGGCGGCGACGGGGGTGGTCTCGGCGGCCTCGTCCTGGCAGCAGCCGGCGGCGGTGGCGAGGCAGGCGTCGGCCTGGACGCCGCAGGCGGACTTGGCGGCCTGGTCGCCGGTGTGGTGGGCGACTTCGGCGGTCAGGGCGCAGCAGCCTTCGCCTTCGGCGGGGACGGTCAGGGCGGCGGGGGTGATGGCGGCGGCGGCCCGTTCGGTGGGGCAGACGCCGGTGGGGCAGCCGGTGGTGATCCAGTTGTAGCCCAGGAGGGAGGTTGCTCCGAGGGCGACGACGCCCGCGACGATCTTGGCTGTGCACATGCCGCTCATGGGTCTCTCTCCGTGGCTTGCTGGGACCGGGCTGCCGGTCGGGTCGGTTGGTTGGGGGCCCGTGGGCCGGGGGGGCCGCGGGGTCATGATACCGCGCGTCGGGGGGTTTCGGAAGGGGGTTTGGTGGAAGTTGGCGGGGGGCCGGTGGTCTGGCGGGGCGGTGGGTGGGTGTTGGGTGACGGGTGCTGGTGATCGGACCTTGGGGGGTCGTCAGGGCCGAAAGGACCGGCGCAACCGGGCGGTTGTGGCAAGATCGGCGGGTTCGGGGGGGCGACCCCCGGTTTTCGTGTGCGGGTGGAATCCGAAGTTGTGGTGTTGAGGCGTGCTTCGCGGCGCGTCGGAGCGGTCGGAAGGTCCCCGGAGGTGTCGTATGGACGCGAGAACCCGCAACGCGAACCGGCAGGCGGATGCGAAGCCGGATCTTCCGGCGGATACCGGCGCGGAGATGAAGTTGCCCAAGGCCGAGGACGAGGTGCTTGGGGTCATCGCGGGCGTCGAGCAGCAGTTGACGGCGTTGCGCCGGGCGCACGCGGAGCACCGCCAAGCGATGGTGGAGTTGGCCGACAAGCGTCGGGAGTTGGCGGCGGCGTCGGAGGAGGTGCGTGCGCTGCGGGCGCAGTTGGACGAGCGGGGGGAGGAGATCGAGGCGCGTGAGGGGGAGTTGACGGCGCGCGAGGTCGAGTTGGCGGAGATGCGTCAGGAGGTCGAGCAGCGCGAGCAGGACGTGGCGCAGCGTGCGGCGCGGATCGAGCAGCGCGAGTCGAAGATCGCCCAGCAGGCCGAGACGCTCGAGCGTCAGGAGGCGCAGGTCGAGTCGCGGGCGGAGGAGTTGGAGGCCCGGGCGGCGGAGGTCGAGCGCGAGCGCGAGCGGGTGGGGGTCACGGCTCGTGAGTTGCAGGAGCGGGCGGGTGGTCTTGAGTCGCGTGAGGCGGCGCTGGCGCGGCGCGAGGCTGAGGCGGAGGAGAAACTCGCCCGGGAGAACGCGGCGGAGGCGCGGCTCGGCGAGGTCGAGCAGGCGATGCGCGCGCTCGACGGGAAGCTCAAGGGGCGGGAGTTGGAGTTGGGCGAGCGTTCGCGTGCGCTCGAGGAGATGGCGGGGCGTGCGGGTGCGCTCGAGGCGGAGTTGGGGCGCACGCGGGAGACGCTGGAGGCGGCGGTCCGGCAGGCGGAGGACAAACTGGCGCGTGAGCGCAAGGTGTCCGAGGGCCTGCGGGCGCAGATCGAGGTGGCGGAGGAGGAGGTCCGCAACGCGGGCGGGGCGGTCGCGCGGGTGGCCGAGTTGGAGGCGCTGCTGGAGTCGGCGCGGGCCGAGTTGGCGCAGGTGCGCGACGCGGTGCGTGCGGAGATGGCGGCCGAGTTGGAGGAGGCCCGGGCGCTCGGGGCGGCGCTGGAGGGCGAGCGCGAGCGGACGGCCGCGTTGCAGGCTGAGGTCGCGGCGCTGCGCGAGCGGGCCGAGGCGGCCGAGGCGCAACTGGCCGCGGCGGCGGACCCCGCGGCGGTCGAGGCGGCCAATGCGGAGATCGAGCGGCTGCGCGAGCAGATGAACGAGTTGGCGCAGGCGGCGGACGAGGAAGTGACGGCGGTCCGCGAGCGTGCCGAGCGTGCCGAGTCGCGGGCGCAGGCGGCCGAGGCCGAGGCGCAGGCCGCCGAGGCCGAGGCGCGGGCGGCCGCGGAGCGTGCGGCGGGGGCCGAGTCCAGGCTGGCGGAGGCCGAGCGGGCGCTGGCCGGGGCGGTCGAGGCGCGTGCGGCGGTCGAGTCGCGTCTGGCGGAGGCCGGCGAGGGCTCGGCGGAGGCCGAGCGGCTGCGGGACGCGCTGACGGCGGCGGTCGACCGCATCGCGGAGGCGGAGCGTGACGCGTCGGCGGCACGCGAGGCGCTGGAGGCGCTGCGGGAGGAGACCGGGGCCGAGATCGGGACGCTGCGCGAGGCGGTGGAGGCGCGGGGCCAGGAGATCGAGAAGATCGAGCGGCAGGCGCTGGAGGTCGAGGGGGAGAACCGCGATCTGCGGGCGAAGGTCGAGGAGTTGGAGGTTGAACTGGAGGTGGCCAGCGCCGCGCCGCGGGCGAACGCGGACGAGTTCCAGATCAGCCGCCGGCGGAGGCTGACGCGCCAGCGTCGGATCCTGCGGGACCAGTCGACGAAGATCCGTCGCGCGACCGAGGCGCTGCGGGACCGTCTGGACCAGTGCGAGCGGGTGCTGCAGAAGCGGTCGGAGTTGGCCGAGGCGTACCACGCGATCGTGGAGATGCGTCAGCAGAACGCCCGGCGCGAGGTGCGCGGGGGCGTGGTGTTCGGCGTGATCGGGATGATGGCGGTCCTGGGGATGGTGGGGGCGGTGTCGTGGTTCGTGGCGGGGCGTGTGGCGCCGGGCGAGTACGCGGCGAGCGTGGTGGTCAAGGGCGAGGGCGGGCCGCGGCAGGCGCTGGCGGACGAGGACGCGGAGGCGTGGCAGGCGTACATGGTGGGCCTGGCGATGGACCCGCGGTTCCTGGAGCAGGCGGCGGACCGGATGAAGCGCCGGGGCATCGCGACCCTGGGCACGGCGGGCGAGTTGGGTCGCGAGGCGCGGGAGCGGCTGGTGATCGAGACGCCCACGCCCCGGGAGATCCGGATGGAGTGGCGCGGGGAGGGCGCGGACCGGACGCGTCGGATCCTGGACACCTACGCGGTGGCGCTGGCGAGCGCGTCGAACCAGGCGCGGGCGCGCCGGACGGACGGCGCGACGACGGTGATCGCGTCGGAGGCGGCGGCGTCGGCCGAGCCGCTGGACTCGACGCGGATCGAGACGGCGGGGATGATCTTCGGCGGGTCGACGGCGTTCACGCTGCTGTTCGGCGGGGTGCTGTGGCGTCGTCTGTCTGCGGCGAAGGCGCGGTTCGAGCGGGACAGCCGCATCGATCCGTTGATGGACGATTCGCAGTGGGAGTTGCCGAGCCGCGGGTGAGCGGGGTGGCAGAAAGAAAGCCCGGGGCGTGCCCCGGGCTTTTTCGTGCGCTCGTCGTGTTGGAGGGAAGGGGGGGCGGCTCAGAGGCCGGAGGATCGGAGGACGGGCTGTGCATTGAGGGCGTCCTCGACGCCTCGGTAGATGGCGAAGCGGGACTCGGTGCTGAGGTTGACGGAGATGCTGATCTCCTCGAGTTCGCCGGTGGGTCGGATCTCGGCGACCTCGCGGGCGACGTTGCCGTCGGCGTCGAGGACGACGAGGCGGTAGGGCTGGTTGTTGTCCTGGGGGCGGAGGTTTTTGACGACGAGGCGGCTGGCGGGCCAGTCGGGGTTGTGCCAGACGGAGGCCGCGGCGGTGGTGTCGGCGCTGGCGGGTGTGAGGACGACGCGGCGGGTGGTCTCGTCGAACATGAGGTCGTCGAAGAACTCGGCGCCGGCGCGGTCATAGACGTGGGCGAGGCGGGCGCCCTCGGCGGCGGAGTCGCGGAGGTTGCGCACGTCGGAACTGATCACGGTCAGGGCGATGGTGGCGCCGGCCAGGCCGATGGCGGCGGCGCGCCAGAGCCAGTGCACGCGGGCGGAGCGGGAGAGGGCGGGCTGGGCGTGGCGGCGCTCGGGGGTGATGCGTCCGACGACGGCGGGGGCGGGGGCGGCCGCGGCGGGGGTCGCGGTTCGTGCGGCGGCGATGCGGCGCTCGACCTCCTGCTCGCGCATGCCGGCGCGGACGGCGGCGACGACCATGTCGCGCAGTTCGGGGCCGGGGCGTTCGTCGGGCAGGAGGTCGCCGAGGTCGGCCATGCGTTCGGCCTCGGCCTTGACCATGGCGCGGACGTGGGGCGCGGCGGCCGTCAGGGCGGCCTCGTACTCGGCGGTTTCGGTGTCGTCGAGCAGCCCGAGGGCGTAGAGGACGGTGTGCTCGATGAGTTCGTGCGTGGTCATGTCGAAGCCTCTTCCCCCGTGCGTTCGCGGAGCCGGACGAGTGCGCGGCTCAGCGCGGACTTGATGGTCCCGAGCGGGACGTCCATTTCTTCACTGATCTGTCTGAGCGTCTGGCCGCCGAGGTAGGCCCGGACGACGACGGTGCGTTGGAGGTCGGGCAGGGTGTCGATGCGGGCCATGAGGGCGGCGAAGTGCTCGTCGCGTTCGATGCGTGCGGAGATGGCCTTGTCGTCGAGCGAGTTGGCGGAGGAGAGTTGTGCGTCGTCGAGGCCGGTGGGCTTGATGCGGGCGCGCTTGCGTCGGAGTTTGTCGACGAGGTGGCGTCGCGTGAGGAGCATGACCCAGGTGACCAGGGCGGCCTTGCGGGGGTCGTAGCGGTCGGCGGTGCGCCAGAGGCGGACGAAGACTTCCTGGACGGCGTCCTCGGCCTCGGCGCGTGTGGGCATCGACTGGAGGGCCATGCGGTAGACGAGCGACCCGAACCGGTCGTAGAGCTCGGCGACTGCGGCTTCCTGGTTTGCGGCGATGCGTTGCATGAGGTCGAGGTCGATGGTTTCCTGCTCGAGCAGGTCTCTGGCCGGGGGTTCCCGGGGTTCGGTTGGGCGTTCCGAGGGCCCGGGACGGCCTTGTCCGGCCGGGTCTTCGGTACGCTCGGGCTTTGGGTCCGTCATGTCACCGGGTCCACGAGAAAGGCCCGGGGCGGGTCGGCATCCACATCCGCCGCCTCGGTGCTGTACGCACGGGAGAGGGAGAGGATGCCCGGGATTGCGCGTGGATGCAAGTTTCATCCGGGGCGCGGGTTGGGGGTGTCCGGGTGGTGTTTGGGTCGTTTGGTGAAATAGGGCGTGCCCGGGCTGCAAATTGGTGGTGGAATCCCCAGGTCCGTTCCGGAACGGGGGATTGCGTTCCGGGGGCTGGTCGGTTATCTTGGGTTCATCGTGGGGCGTGCCGCCGTGGGGCACGCCGGGAGCCCGGTGGGAGCACCGGGACGCAAGATGGGTCAACGGCAGCGGCCAACTTGGGCTGAGCGCGGCGAGCGTGTTGGCGTGCGTGGGTTCACGCTGGTCGACGTGCTTGTGTCGATGGCGGTGATCGGTGTTTTGATCGGGATTCTGCTGCCGTCGTTCTCGGTGGTGCGTGAGTCGGCCCGTCGGGTGAAGTGCTCGTCGAACCTGCGTCAGGTGGGTCTGGGGCTTCATATGTACGGTCAGGACTCGTCCGAGTTGCTGCCCCCGAGCGTGTTTTTGCCGGGCAACGGGCCGTCGTCGCGGATGGCGTCGTGGGCGCCGCAGTTGATGGACACGCTCCGGACGGAGGAGGGTCAGTTCGCCAGCCGCCCGTGGGGGCAGTGGGACGGGCTGGGCCTGCTGTACGCGCGGGGGTACCTGGCGGCTCCGGGCGTGTTCTATTGCCCGTCGCACCCCGGTTCGCACCCGTTCAGCCGGTACGAGCCGGTGTGGCAGGCCGAGCGTGGCGAGATCGTGTCGAACTATCAGTACCGTGGCGCGGGGCCGGCCGGGCAGCGGCGGATGTACCAGATCGAGCCGACGGCGGCGCTGGTGACGGACATGCTGCGTTCGTTCGAGGACCTGAACCACCGGGGCGGGTTCAACCTGCTGCAGGCGGGCCTGGCGGTGACGTGGTTCGAGGACCAGGGCGAGACGATCGCGGGCGTGATGATGCGGATGGGCGGGGGCGAGGAGACGCCCTCGGCGCAGATCGTGAACGACGCGTGGCAGGTGCTCGACGGCGAGTCGCCGGGCCCGTCGTTCGGCGGGACTGGCGGCGTGGGCGGCGGGCTGCACTGAACGGTTGTGCGACGTGACCCCGCGTGCGAAGGCGCGCGGTGTGTGTTGCGCGCTGATCGGGTCGGCGGCGTATTCTGACGGCATGGCACAGCGAAGCATCGGGGCGGTTCTGGCTTTGGCGTTGCTCGGCGCGGGCGCGACGGGGGCGCGGGCGCAGTTGGCGCCCGAGCAGTTGTACTACGGCGTGGACCGGCGGGTGCCGGTGCGGGTGGACGCGCCCGAGGGGTTCGTGGGCGAGTTGACCATCCGGCTGCACGAGGTCGCCACGGGCGCGGTGGTGGCCGAGTCGGCGGCGGCGGCGGGGCGGGCGGACCTGGCGGGGCTGCTGCCGGTGTTGTGGGACCGGGGGCAGACGCGGGCGCGGCTGGTGCAGTTGTACGCGGACGGCGAGGCGCTGGGGGGGCCCCTGGTGGTGCAGCCTCTGGTGACGCCGAACACGGCGGTGCTTGCCGACCCGACGACGCTGCGCGTGTCGGACGACCCGCGGGCCGTGCCGGTGTTCGAGGACGAGCGGGTGTCGTCGCGGGAGGTGGTGTTCTCGGGGCTTCGGGTGTACCCGGACCGCGAGGTGGTGTTCCAGACCAGCGCGGGGGACGTGGTGTTCCGGCTGCGTCCGGACGAGGCGCCGAACACGGCGTTCAACATGCTGCACCTGGTCGAGGGCGGGTTCTACACCGACGTGATCGTGCACCGTGTGGTGGCGGCGCTGCCGGACGGGCGGCCGTTCGTGGTGCAGTTCGGGGACCCGTCGGGGCACGGGGCCGGGGGGCCGGGGTACTTCGTGGACCTTGAGAAGTCGGGGCTGGCGCACGACTTCGGGGTGCTGTCGATGGCGCGGGCGCAGGACCCCAACTCGAACGGGTCGCAGGTGTTCGTGTGCCTGTCGCGGGAGGGGACGAGTTTTCTGGACGGCAAGTACACCGCGTTCGGCGAGGCGGTGTCGGGGGCCGAGGTGATCGGCGCGCTGGCGGGGGTTGCGGTGGACGAGCAGGGGCGTCCGGAGGAGCCGCCGGTGATTCTGCGGGCGTACACGCGTTTGGCGCCGGCGCCGCTGGCGCGGGGCCGGGCGTTGTCGGCGGCGCGTGCTCCCGAGCCGGGCGCGGAGCGCTGAGTCAGAAGGCGATGCGGGCGGTCAGTCCGAAGAAGGCGGCGGGGTCGGCGTCCTCGTCGGTGATCTTGTCGCCGCCGTCGTCGAGCAGTTCGACGTTGTGGAGGAGGGTGGCGCCGATGCTGGCGCCGAGGGTGAGGCCCGGTCGGGGGGCGTACTCGGCGTAGAAGGCGACGGGGACGGCGCGGTCGGTGGCGACGCCGTCGGGGATGGGGCCGTCGTCGTCGAGTCGGAAGGAGCGGGACTGGTACTCGGCCTGCAGGCCGTAGGAGAGTTGGTCGGAGTGGGCGTAGTTGAGGCGTGCGCCGGCGCGGTGGGAGGCGAGGGTCCACCGGTCGTCGATGGCCCAGCGGATCTGGGGGATGGGTACGACGAGGGCGTCGTCCTCGGGTCGGGTGCGGACGACGAGGCCGAGGCCCCAGGAGAAGGTGGGGGATGCGCGGGTGACGAAGCCGCCGCCGGCGGTGAAGACCCATGCGTCGGAGAGGTCGGCGCCGTCCTCGGCGGCGACGCCGGCGGCTCCGAGGGCGAACCAGTCGGTCTGCGCGTTGATGGGGGCGGAGAAGCGGGCGCCGAGTTCGGTGCTGAAGGTGCGGGAGAAGGGGTCGCCGCCGGCGGCCAGGCCGGTGGCGTCGTCGAAGTCGTACCAGGAGTGCTCGGCGCCGAGGGTGAGGGTGAGGGTGCGTCGGTCGCCGAGGTCGAGGCCGAGGTCGACGGCCGCTCGGGCGCGGGCGACGCTGAGGTCGCCGGCGTCGTCGAGGTCGGCCTTGGCGCCGATGGAGCCGGCGAGGGTGACGGCGACGGTGGGGCCGCGGCGCTCGGGCAGTTGCGGGGGGGCGTCGTCGGCGGTGGCGGCGGCGCGGTCGTCGGCCTGGGTTCCGGCCGGGGCCGGGGTTTCGGCCCGGGGTTGGGCGGTGGCGCAGGCGGCGGCGAGGGTGAGGGCAAGGAGCGGTGCGGCGTGGTTGGGCATGGTCGGTCCGGGTGGTTGGGGGCGAGCGGCGGTTGGGTTCGGGGAGGGGGCGGGTATAGTACTGGGCGCGGCCGGTGCGGTCGCGGACGGGGCGCTAACTCAACTGGTAGAGTGCCAGCTTTGCAAGCTGGAAGTTAGGGGTTCGAGTCCCCTGCGCTCCATTGACCGGACCGGCCGCGCGGGGCGGGGCGTGGCGGCGGAAGGTGGCGTGATGGACGGCTCGGCGGGGGCTCTGGAGACGGCGGCCCGGCACTGGTCGAAGCGTCCGGGCACGGGGCGTCGGCGGTGGTGGTCGCACCCGCGGATCCTGTCGCACATCAACGAGGTCGTCTGCGGGCGTCCCCTGCCGGGGGCGTGGGGGTCCGCGGGTTTCGCTGCGCTTCACCCGCGGCTACTGGGAGCGCCCCTTCGGGGCT
>CAZFSO010000011.1:16020-19110 GCA_964522095.1 uncultured Phycisphaeraceae bacterium
CGGGGGGAGCGGATCCTCATGCGGCCGTCACCCCTGCCGGGGTGAAGGTCTTTTGCGGGCGTGAGGGTCCGCGGGTTGCGCTGCGCTTCACCCGCGGCTACTGGCGGGGCGCCCCTTCGGGGCTTTCGGAGTGGTGATGGGAGCGTCAGGGGGATTGGTTCAGCCGCCGACCTTGTGGATGGCGGTGGCGCGGATGGTGAGGACTTGGGGGTTGGGGCGGGGGGCGACGGTGCCGGTGACGACGACCTCGTCGAGGGGCTGGAGGCCGGCGGCGGCGAGGTCGGTCTGGATGGGGTTGCCCTGGGCGTCGACGAGTTGGACGGTGGCGGAGTTGGCGGCGAGGCTTTCTCGCGGCTCGCAGCAGTAGTCCCAGGGGGTGGGGCAGGGGTCGTCCGGGATCTGGTCGCAACTGGGGATGGCGGGGTCCATGATGATGAACACGGGGGCGCCCGGGGTGATGGGCTGGGCCCGGCCGCCGATGCGGCCGCGGACGGTGACGGTGTCGCCTTCGCTGGCGTCGGGCTTGACCTCGGCGACGGTGCGGGCGTCGGCGGGGGCCGATGCGAGCAGCCAGGCGGGGCTTTCGGGCGCGGCGGCGGCGGGGGGTTGCTCGTTCGAGCAGGCGGCGAGGGTCAGGCAGGCGAGGGCGGCGGGGATGAGTCGGTGCATGGGAGGGTGCCTTTCTGAAAGCGGTTGGGTCAGTGTGAGCGCAGGGCGGCGGCGATGGGCAGGCGCAGGCAGCGCACGGCCGGGGGGATGGCGCCGATGAGTCCGACGACGAGGCCGGTGGCCATGCCGGCGAGCAGGACGGGGGGGTCGATGGTCAGGGCGAAGGCGCCCATGGAAAAGCGGACGGCGAGGCCGTCGAGGATGAGCAGGGCGATGGCGCAGGCGATGAGGGCGCCGCAAGCGGCGACGAAGACGGACTCCTCGGCGAGGCTGGCGATGATGGCGCGTCGGGTGTAGCCGAGGGCCTGGAGGGTTCCGACTTCGCGGACGCGGCTGGCGAAGGAGGCGTACATGGTGTTGAGCCCGCCGAGGACGCCGCCGGCGGCGATGAGCGCGGCGGTGACGAGGACCATGACGCGGATGGGGCGGAAGAAGGCGCCGATGGAGGCGTAGTAGTCGGCTTCGGGGATGGCGGTGATCTCGAGGTCGAGGCGGCTCTTGGCGAACAGGTCGACGTCTGCGAAGGTGGCATCGTCGAGGGTGAGGACGACGCAGGAGAGGGAGTTCTCGCGCCGGGTGGCGATCTGCAGGTCGGGCAGGGGGATCCAGATCTCGGCGTCCATGACGGTGCCGGGGGCGGTGAAGCGTCCGGAGACGGTCCAGGCGCGGTTGTCGAACCAGAGGGTCTGGCCGGGGAGGAGGCGTTCGTCGGGCAGGCCGAGTTGGGCGGGGGCGAGGGCGCCGAGCATGATCTCGTCGGCGCCCGGGCGGGGCGGGCGGCCGTGGGTGATCTCGACCTCGGGGTGGACGAGGAGGGCGACGGGGCGGACGCCGCGCATGACGGCCTGGCGTTCGGGGGCGTCGGCGTCGGCGCGGACGGGCAGGGCGGCGTGGATCTCGGGTGAGGCGAAGACGACGCCGTGCTCGGTGCGGAGGCCGGGGATGCTGGCGGCGGCCTGGCCTGCGACGGATGCGTCGATCTGCGAGCGTTCGACGCCTTCCTCGCTGCCCTGGCCGAGGATCATGACGTTGCGGTGGAGGCTGTCGTGGGGGGAGAGGGTGCGCTGCATGCCTCGGACGAAGCCGGAGGCGGCGAGGACGAGCAGCACGACGAGGGTCGAGCCGAGGAGGGTGGCGGCGAGGCGGACGCGGCTGCGTCCGAGGTTGCGGAGGGCGTAGTCGAAGGGGAGTTGGCGGATGGGCATGGGCATCTCAGGCGGCTCGGAAGCAGGCGGCGATCTCGCGTCGGGAGGCCTGCCAGGCGGGGAAGAGGCCGCCGATCACGCCGAGGGCCAGGCAGATGAGCAGGCCGAGGGCGAGCAGGGCGGGGGTGGCGACGATGGGGATGGTCTGTCCCTCGACGGAGAGGGCGAAGTTGCCGATGCGGGCCACGGCGAGCGCGGCGGCGGCGCCGACAAGGCCGCCGGCGAGGGCGACGAGCACGCCCTCGCCGACGATGAGGACGCCGATCATCCAGCCGCGGAAGCCGAGGGTCTGGAGGACGGCGTGCTCGGCGATGCGGCTCTGGACGCTGAGGACGATGGCGTTGGCGATCAGTGCGAGGACGGCGACGAGGCAGCCGATGCCGAGCCAGCGTGCGAAGGCGACGATCTCGAGGACGTCGCCGGCGACGCGTCCGACGAAGGCTTTTTCGGTGAAGGTGGCGGTGGGGTCCTGGGCGGTGCGGAAGGTCTCGTCGATGGCCTCGGCGACGGGGCCGAGGAGTGCGGCGTCGGCGACCTTGACGTTGAACTGGGTGACGATGCCGAGTTGGTCGCGTCCGGCGAGTTGGACGAACTCCAGAGCGGTATAGGCGACGTTCTGGTCCTGGGGGTCGTCGGAGCGGATGACGCCGGCGACGTAGGCGGTGATGCCGGCGGCGTCAAAGGTCATGCCGGGGCGGAGGTTGCGGCGGTTGGCGAGGGTCTCGCCGACGAGGGCGGCGTCGGTGCGTCGTTTCCAGTCCTGGGCGGAGCCGGCGATGATCTCGATCTCGCCCCGGCGGCTTGCGAGGAAGTCGTCCTTCGGGACGCCGCGGAAGGTGACGACGTCGAGGCTGGTGCGGCAGTTGGAGACGACGACCTTGACGGGGGTTGCGGAGACGACGCCGTCGATGGCGGCGATGCGGCGGTGGTAGTCCTGGGGCAGTGTGCTGGTGGCGGGGCAGAAGCGGTCCTTGCGGTAGACGACGAGGGTGGTGTCGTCGGCGGTGGCGCGGGTGGCCTGGGTGACGCCGGTCTGCATGGCCTGGACGGCGGTGAAGAGGAACATGGCGATGGCGACGCCGGCGAGGGTCAGGGCGGTGCGGACGCGGTGGCGGGCGACCTGCTTGAGGACGTAGGGGGGGAAGCGGGTCAGGGGGTTCATGCGAGCGCCTCCTCGGCGTGCGGCGGCTGGGCTGGTCGGTCGGTGGGTCGGTCG
>CAZFSO010000011.1:19210-45517 GCA_964522095.1 uncultured Phycisphaeraceae bacterium
GGTCGTTGGACTGGTCGCGGATGAGGCGGCCCTTCTCGAGGTGCAGGGTGCGCCGGGCGTAGGCGGTGGTGGCGGGGTCGTGGGTGACCATGATGACGGTGGCGCCGCGGGTCTGGTTGACGTCCTGGAGGAGCCGCATGATGGCGTGGGCGCTGGGCTTGTCGAGGTCGCCGGTGGGCTCGTCGGCGACGACGATGGCGGGGCGGGTGACGATTGCGCGGGCGATGGCGACGCGCTGCTCCTGGCCGCCGGAGAGTTGGCGGGGGAAGTGGTCGTGGCGGTCGGCGATGCCGACGAGTTCGAGGGCCTCGGCGACGCGCTGGTGGCGCTGGCGGCGGTTGAGCGGCTGGATGAGCAGGGGCAGTTCGACGTTCTCGTAGGCGGTGAGGACCGGGACGAGGTTGTAGAGTTGGAAGACGTAGCCGACGTTGGCGGAGCGCCAGGCGGCCAGGGCGTTGCGGGACATCGAGGAGACGGGTTCGTTGCCGACGGTGAGCGTGCCGGAGGTGGGGGTGTCGATGCCGGCGATGAGGTTGAGCAGGGTGGTCTTGCCGCTGCCGGAGGGGCCCATCAGGGCGAGGAACTCGCCGGCGTCGACGTCGAGGTCGAGGCCGTCGAGGGGGCGGATGCGGTTGTCGCCCTTGCGGAACTCGCGGGTGAGTTGGCGGCAGCGGATGAAGGGGGCGGTGCGGGGGTCGGTCATGGCGTGTCCTCCGCTTGGGCGATGCGGACGCGTGCGGCGTCGGGGTGGGCGTTCAGGGCGAGCAGGTCGCCGGGGCGCAGGTCGGCGGTGACGGTGGCCCAGCCTTCGGCGCGGGCGTGGACGGTGACGGGGACGGTCTCGAGGACGCCGCGCCCGGCGCGGCGGTCGCGGACGACGCGGACGGCGTCGGCGCCGTCGTGGGGCTCGATGGCGTCCTCGGGCACGAGGACGGTCGGCGAGCCCCGGTCGCGGGGCGCGCCGGCGGCGTCGCCGGCGCCCAGGAAGCGGACGCGGGTGAGCATGTCGGGCTTGAGGATGGGCAGGGGGTCGAGCAGGCGGACCTTGACCTGCAGGGTGTTCTTCTGCAGGTCGGCCTGGTGGGTGATGCGGTCGACGACGCCGCGGAAGGTGCGGTCCGGGAGGACCTCGACGACGACCTCGCATGGCTGGTCGAGGTGGATCTCGGCGGCGTCGGCGAGGGGCACGTCGACGCGGGCCTGGAGTCTGGCGGGGTCGTAGAGGTGGACGAGGTGCGCGCTGTGCGGGTCGTCCATGGCGAGCATGACCTTGTCGCCCGGGGCCTTGAGGCGGCGCTGGACGAAGCCTGCAATGGGGGCGCGGATCTCGGTGCGTTCGAGGCGCAGGGCGGCCTCGTCGCGGGCGGCGGCGCGCCGGGCCAGTTCGGCCTCGGCGCGGGCCAGGTCGGCGCGGGCGGCGTCGAGCGCGAGGCGCTCGGCGGTGCGCAGGTCGGCGTGGCGCTCGGCGGCGTGGCGTTCGGCAAGGGCCGTGTCGCGCTGGGCTTCGAGCACGGGGCGCTGGCGCTCCAGGGCGTCGACGGTGGCCAGGGCGGCGTCGAGGCGCTTGCGGGCGACGACGGCCTCGATCTCGTTGGCGGCGCCGGATCGGTGGGCCTGCTCGGTGCGGGCCAGTTCCTCGGCGAGGCGTTCGGCATCGGCGGCCTCGGCGGCGATCAGCGCGGGCAGGCGGGCGAGTTCGGCGTCGACGCGGGCCAGTTCGGCGCGGGCGGCGGCCACGGCGCGCTCGCGCTCGACGGGCTGGTCCCAGTCGCTCTGGGCGGCGGCCAGGGCGGCGCGGGCGCGGTCGAGGTCGGCCTCGGCGGCCCGGCGGTCGGCCTCGGCGCGGGCCAGGGCCAGTTGGGCGTCCTCGCGCACGAGGCGGGCGACGGGCTGGCCCCGGGTGACGGACTGGCCTTCGAGGACGAGGATCTCGGCGACGACGCCGTCGGTGAGCGCGGTGGCGGCGATGGTGTACGGGTCCGCCTCCAGCCAGCCGGGGGCCTGCACGGTGCGGGTGGTGGGGGTGGCGCGGGGTGTGGGGGCGGCGCTGGCGGCTGCGTCAAAGAGGACGGGTCGGACGCGCACGAGGGGCACCGGGCGCAGGGCCGATCCGGCGGACGCCGCCAGGATGGCGACGCTTGCGAGCGCGACGCCGGCGGCGAACCACTGGGCGCGGCGGCGGCGCGTCGGGGCGGGGACCGACTGGCCCGGCGCGGGGCGTTCGGCGGCTTGGGGCATGGCGTGAGATCCCGGGTGGGGCGTGGGCACGGTGAACCGGCCGGCGCGGCTCGGTGCGCGCGCGGCGACGCTCTAGCGGTCGGTTCAGGCCTTTGGCGGGCGCTGCGGCCCGTCGGAGTCCGGCGCGGCTCGGTCGTGCGCGCCCGGGATCTCCCAGGCGGCGCCGGGGTCGATCCAGCGGGCGCTGGGGCCGGCGGCGGGCACGGCCTTGGCGAAGGGCGTGGCGCAGCAGCCGAAGGGGCACTCGCAGTCCTGCTCGGGGCTCTGCTCGCCGGGGGCGGGTTGGCGGTCGTCCTGGGGGCGTTCGGCGGCGCAGCAGGCGCCGTCGTCGGTGCTGGTGCTGGCGGGGTGCTCGGCCGCGGGGCAGGCGGCGCAGGCCCGGGTGGACAGCGGGCCGCCTGAGAGCAGGAGGAGGGCGAGCAGCCAGGCCTGGAGCCAGCGGAGGGTCATGGGTCGCTCAAGTGTATTCGGCCGGGGCCGCGGGCGGATGCGGCGTGGTGCGGGTTGCGGGCGGGCGTGGGAGGTTCCCGGACGCGGTCGGGCGGCGCGGGGTGGTCGGGGCACACCCGGATCGTGCGGGTGGCTGGTCGATCGGCAAGGGGGATTTCCGGTGCGACGCGGGCGGGTTGGGGGTGGGGTGCAGGGCCGGGGGTGGCGGGTCGATACCCCCGCGGCGGCCGGTGCGCGGGCCGCGGAGGAGCACGGCGATGAACTGGATCAACCGGATGAGCGTCGGGGCGAAGATCTGGCTGCTGGCGGGGGTGATCTTCGGTCTGGCGGTGGTGGCGATCGCGGCGGGCGGGCTGCTGACGCTGCGGGTGCAGCGGGCGGGCCTCGAGGCGGTGCGGCAGTCGATGATGGAAGGGCACGAGGGCAAACTGCTCTCGGTGGTGCAGGCGCAGACGGCCGACCTGGGCGCGGTGTTCCAGACGCTGGAGACGGAGGAGGAGCGGCTGGACGTGATGCGCGAGCGGTTCAGGAACAGTTGGTTCCGCATCACGCTGGAGGAGGAGGAGCCGACGGGGTACTTCTTCGCGTACGGCCTGGACGGGGTGAACGTGGCGCACGGGGCGATGCCGGACCGTCACGGGCGGGCGCACTGGGACTCGCAGGACCCCAACGGGACGTACACCTACCGGGAGTTCTCCGAGGCGGCCCGGAAGGGCGGCGGGTTCGTCGAGTACGTGCAGAAGAAGCCCGGGCAGGAGGCGATGGCGCCGAAACTGTCGTACGTGGAGTTGATCCCGGGCACGGACTGGTACGTGGGCACGGGGGTGTACACCGACGACGTGGAGGCGCGGATGGCCGAGGTGCGCGCCGAGACGCGCCGGCAGGCGGTGTCGTACGCCCTGGTCGCCGGGCTGGTGATGCTGGCGTACGCGGGCCTGATCGTGGTGCCGGGGACGCTGTTCCTGATCCGGCGGGCGATCGTGGGGCCGATCCGCCGGACGGCGGACATCATGCGTGACATCGCCGAGGGCGAGGGGGACCTGACGCGTCGGATCGAGGTGTTCAGTCGCGACGAGGTCGGGCAGTTGTCCGAGCGGTTCAACGCGTTCGCGCAGAAGGTGCACGACCTGGTGTCCGAGGTGATCCGCACGACGCACGACGTGGCCGGGGCGGCGACTGAGATCGCGGCGAGCAGCGAGGAGATGGCCCGCGGGATGGGCGACCAGAAGGACCAGGTGCTGCAGATCTCGGCGGCGGTCGAGGAGATGAGCGCGAGCGTGGTTGAGGTTGCGCGCAAGTCGACGGACGCCGCGGAGAACGCCGAGGAGAGCGGGCGGGTCGCCGAGCAGGGCGGCGCGGTCGTGGCGGACACGGTCGAGACGATGAGGAGCATCCGCGAGTCGGTGAGCGAGTCGGCGCGGATCGTGACCGAGTTGGGCCGGCGCGGCGACGAGATCGGCGAGATCATCGCGGTGATCAACGGCATCGCGGACCAGACGAACCTGCTGGCGCTCAACGCGGCGATCGAGGCGGCGCGTGCGGGCGAGCACGGGCGCGGGTTCGCGGTGGTGGCCGACGAGGTGCGCAAACTCGCCGACCGGACGACGCAGGCGACCGAGGAGGTGGCCAAGACGATCCGGGCCATCCAGACCGAGACGCGGGTCGCGGTCGACCAGATGGACGGGGGCAGCCGGCAGGTGCAGGCGGGCGTGTCGCGGGCGTCGGAGGCGGGCGAGAGCCTGGAGCGGATCACGACCCGGGCGCGCGACGTCGCGGGGATGATCCAGTCGATCGCGGCGGCGGCCGAGCAGCAGTCGGCGGCCGGCACGCAGATCGCCCGGGGCGTTGAGAACATCAGCGCGGTGACGAGCGAGGCGGCGGTCGGGGCGGCGGAGGCCGCGATGGCTGCCGAGCAGTTGTCGCACAAGGCCGAGGCCTTGCAGAAACTCGTCGGTCAGTTCAAGGTCGCCGGGCGGGCGTGAGCGCGGGCGCGGGGTCGTGACGGCGGCCCGGGTGCGTCCCGGCCCGCCGTCTCTGTCTGGTCTGTCAGGCGGCGCCGGGGGCGATGGCCTCGGCGCGCCGCCAGGCGGAGCGGCTGGCCAGGCAGACGCCGACGCACCCGGCGATGAGGGTGGCGACGCCGGCCCACAGCCCGAGCAGGGCCAGCGCGAACAGGGCGATCGCGACGACGCCTGCCATGGCGCACGCCGTCAGCCAGTGCAGGTCGGGGCGCGCCGGGGGGCGGGCGTCGGTCTGCGGCGTGCGGCGTGCGGCGGGCCGGGGCGCGGGGCGGAGATGGACGGCTCTGGGGTTCACCGGGTGGTCGCCGTTACTGGCGCTCCCCGCCGCGGAGTCGGGCGGCCCAGAACACGGGGTTGGCGACGACGGCCAGGCCCATGCCGAACACCAGCGCGACCAGGGCCAGCCAGGGCCCAAGGAAGAAGTAGACGGCGACGGCGAGCAGGATGACGGCGATGATGGCGCCGGCCATCAGTGCCCAGACCTGGCGGTGGTCGGCCTCGGGGTCGGCGGGGACGCCTTCGGGGGAGCGTCGGCCGGTGGGGCGGCCGTGGAGTTCCTCGAAGCCGGCCGCGTCGATGACGCCGTGCTCGGGCTTGTGGGGGTGTTCTGGCGGCAGGTTCTCGCCTCGGGGGACGTCTTGGTTGGGGGTCATCTGGGCACCGGGGCTGGAGGATGGGTCGGTTGCGAATGCCCTGCCCGGGCGTTGGCCCGGGCAGGACGCGGGAGTCACTGGTTACGGCGTGCCGCCGGGGTTGGTCCCGCCGGAGGAGCCGCCGGGGTTGGTGCGGCCGGGCTGGGTGGTCCGGTCGCGGTTGTCGCGGTTGTCGCGCTCGTTCCAGTCGCGGTTCTGGTCCCGGTTCTGGTCGTTGCGGTTCTGGTCGCGGTTCTGGTCGCGGACGGCGCCGCGGTCGGCCCCGTCACGCTGGTTGCGCTGCATGGTCTCGGAGCGCGGGCGGAACTGCGCCGGCCGGGTGTTGAAGGGCTGGTAGGCGGCGTTGAGCGACTGCGAGTTGTTGAGGGTCTCGAGGTTGTCGGGGGCCTTCATGGCGCGGGAGATGGCGTCGGCGTCGGCGTCGAGGTTGACGGTCATCTCGCGGTCGATGTAGGCGACCGACCAGGGCACGAGCGAGGTCTCGTCACCGATGCCCAGGAAGTTCTCGTTGGGGTCGAAGAGGAGGAAGGCGACCTTGCCCGAGTTGCTCTCGATCAGGGCGCCCTCGATCTCGCCGCTGCTGACGCCGCGGGCCTCGGCGTTGGCGCCGATGAGGTCGGAGAGCAGGATGTACTGCGTGCCGACGGTGCGGTTGGCCGAGGTCATGGCGCCGGTGCGGTCCTGGCCGGTGCGGGTCTGACGGTCACGGTCCTGCCCGGTCTGGTTCTGGCGGGTGGTGTCCGTGCGGTCCTGGCGGGTGCGGTCGGTCTGGGTCTGCCGATCGCGGTCCTGGCCGGTCTGGCCCGGCTGGGTCTGGCGGTCACGGTCGGTCTGGGTCTGCCGGTCGCGGTCCGTCTGGTTCTGACGGTCGCGGTCGGTCTGGGTCTGCCGGGTCGTGTCGGTCCGGTCCTGGCGGTTGCGGTCGGTCTGGGTCTGGTTGTCGCCGCCGGCGGGGTGGATGCGGTCAGCGGGGGTGCCCTCGGGCTGGGTGTCGCGGGCGCCGGTGCGGTTCTGGTTGTCGCGGTTCTGCGAATCGCGGTTCTGGTTGCGGTTCATGTTGTCGCGGCTGTCCCCGCCGGAGGGGTGGATGCGGTCGCGGGGCGTGCCGTCGTCGGTGAGGTCGCGGTTGCCGTAGCCCTGCTGCCACATCGAGCGTCCGTCGTCCTGGCGGAGGCGCATCTCGCTGCCGCGCTCGCCGACGGACCAGGCGACGAACTGGCCGTCGTGCTCGCGTCCCTGGACGGTGACGGTCTGGCCGCGGAGGGGGGCTCCGTCGTGGCCGGTGACGTACCACGAGGGTCCGAGCACGACTTCCTTGCGGTCGCCGTCTTCGGTCTGGAGTTCGAGGACGACGCGTTCGTTGTCGGCGCCCATGGGGTCGTCGCGGCGGACGTCAACGACGGTGCCGCGGAGGGTCTTCATCTCGCCGCGTGCGCCGCGGATGGCGGCCTCGTAGGCCTCATCGTCCTGGTCGTTCCAGGTCCAGCCGTCCATGCGTCCCATCCAGCTGGTGTCCTGGAGGTTGTTCCAGTTCTCGGGGAGGAACTCGGCCTGGTTCTCGAGTTGCTCCTGGGTCATGTTGGTCTGGAAGCGGTCCTCGCCGGGCGTCCAGTTGAGTTTCTGGTAGGGGACGGCGGTCTGCTGGCCGCCCATGCCGAGGACGCCGCCGGTGCTGACGACGGCGAAGGCGATGGAGCCCGAGCCGCGGTCGATGATGAAGTCGTCGATGCGTCCGATGCTCTCGCCGTCGGCGCCGTGGAGGTCCGAGCCGATCAGGTCGTCGGCCTTGTGGAGGCGGATGTTCTGCTGGTTCTGCTGGGTCCCCAGGCGGGTCTGCTGGTTCCTCTGCTGGTCGCGGTCCGTGGGGCTGGTGCGGACCTGCGCAAGGGCGGTGCCGGCGCAAAGAGTCAGGGTGAGTGCTGTGATGCCGATCGATTGACGTGTCATGGTTGTGTCTCCCATGGACGGTTCAGTTCGCAGTCGCTACGGGCGTCCGTCCGATCTTCCGTGCGATGTGCAAAGGTTCCCCGTCCGGGGTGATGCGTCGGTGATGGCACCATGAATCCTGATTTATTCTCCCCCTCTTCGGAGTGTCCCCCGCCTGGGCGCGTGCAAACGCGGTGTTGCGCGCGGTCGGATCGCACATTGGCGGGCCCCGGTTCCGGGGCGGGGGCCGGGGGATCAGGCGTCGGGGCGGAACGAGGCGACCGCGCGGCCGCTCCCGATGGGCTCGCCGGGGTCGACGTCGATCGTGACGACGCGCGCGGTCTCGTGCTGGGTTGCGGGCCGGGTCGGGCCGCCGAGGAGCAGGGCGGTCAGGCGGGCGCAGGTGGGGTTGTGCCCGACGATGACGGCGCAGGGCGTGCCGGCGAGGTCGGCGATGACGCCGAGGTAGTCGTGCAGCGTGCGGTCGGCGCCGAGGCGGTCGTCGAAGCCGGGCAGGGCGTCGAGCGCGGTCCACAGGCGCTCGGCGGTCTGGCGGGCGCGCCGGTAGGGGCTTGCGAGCACGACGCCGGGGCGGGGGTCCTGGGCGCGGAGGTGGGCGCCGAGCGCCTCGGCCTGGCGGATGCCGCGGGGGGTCAGGGGGCGGTCGGCGTCGAGGCCGGTGTCGGAGTCGTCGGACGCTTCCGCGTGACGGACCACGTGGAGGCGCAGCGTGAGGACCGCCCGTTGCATGGGCCAGCGTAGGTCGTCAGGCGTTGCGCGGGGCGGGCGGGGGCAGGCCGTCGCGGGTCCACAGGATCGCCAAGGGCGCCCGGGCGCGGGGCGGGAGGCTGATGCGCACAAGGCTGCGGGCGAAGCGTCGGCCGAGCCAGACGCCCAGCGAGGTCCCGGCGACCGCGAGCAGGACGGCGGTGACGACGCCGGCGGGCCGGGTCAACTCGGAGGCGGCGGCCTGGGCGGTCGCCTGGAGCACGAACACCCCGCCGCGTGCGGCCCAGCCCATGGCCGCGCCGACCGCGATGGGGACCAGGGCGGCGGCGGCGGCCCACCGTCGGCGCGCCCCGAGCGCGGCGACCGACCAGAACACGCCGGCGGCGAACCAGAACACGGCGATGGTGATCCAGCCGGCCCAGACCGCGTCGCGGAAGGCGCGGGGGTAGCCGCCGTAGTCGGCGAAGATCTCGTCGCGGTTCTCGTCCCACCAGTCGAAGTCGACGGGCATCCACACCGAGGAGCCCATGGGCGCTGCCGTCCGGTCGAGGTGCACGGCGCTGGCGTCGGCGATGCGCTGGGCCAGGGGCTGGGCGGCGCGCTCCGCGTGCAGTTCGATCATCAGACGCGTGGCGCCGACCATGGCCAGCATCGCGAGCACGATCGCCGCGGCCCAGGCGGCGGCGAGCACCGCCGCCCAGCGTCCGGCCCAGCGCCCGAGCGCGGGGTATTCCTGCAGCGCGGTCATGCGTCCGCACTCGGGGCAGCGGGCGGTGAGCATCTGGTAGTGCGGCTCGCGCACGATGGGCTGGCCGTGGAGGTTGAACCCGCACCCGGCGCAGGGGCGGTCGGCGTTGATCTGGCGTCCGGTGTGGGCGGCGGCCGCCGGTGGCGTGGTCATCGGTCCTCCCTGAGTCTTCTGCGTCGGCGTCGCATCCTGGCCCGTGCGGCGCTGGTGTGGCCCCGCCACGCCTGGCGCAGCGACGGCGCGAACACGAGGCCCAGCAGCATGCACGCGGCGTAGATCAGGCCGGCTGTCACGGTCGCGCCGGCGCGGTCGAGGTGGGCGGCGCTGCCCCAGGCCCGGCCCCCGGGCTCGACAAGGCGCCAGAGCGCGTGCTGGAAGGCCGGGATCAGGGCGATGAGCGTGGCGGCGCCGGCCCACGCGGGGACGACGGCGGCCATCCGCAGGTGGCGCAGCGTCGACCCGGCCCACCCGCCCGCCAGCAGGCCGAGCAGGGCGAGGGTGGCGGCGGCGACGAGCAGGTCCGGGCCGCGCTCGTCGGGGTGCAGTTCGTGCGCGCGGCCCAGGAGCACCGTCAGCGGGTTGGCCTCGTGCGCTTCCGCGGCGACCTTGGACACCTGGCGGATCAGGCCCCACCCGGCGAGGGTCGTCAGCGCGAACACGGCCGCCTGGGCGGCGACGCGGACGAGCGCCCTGGCGGTGCGGCGCGCCTTGCGCCAGCCGGCGAGGAGCGGGTCGGGCCGGCGGACGACGCGCTGCGCGCAGTCGGGGCAGGTGACCAGCGCCCAGCCGTAGCGCGGCTCGGTCGTGGCGCGGACGCGCGAGAGGTCCCGAGCGCAGGCGTGGCAGGCGTGTTGCATCGGTTGAGCGTACTGCCCGCGGGGGCCGGGGTTTCGCGGGCGGTCAGCGCCGGCCGGCGGTGACGATCGCGCCGATGGCGGCGCCGACGGTGTTGGAGACGAGGTCCCAGCCGGTGTTCACGTAGCCGCCCACGCCGTGGTCCTCGACGAAGCGGGTGACGGCGAACTCGAGCACCTCGTTGATCGCGCCCAGGCCGACGCCGATCAGAGCGGCGGCGAGCGAGAGTCCCCAGCCGACCTTGGCGCCGAGCACCTGGCGCAGGGCTTCCCAGGCGGCCAGCGTGGCGGCGAAGAAGCCGAAGGCGTGGACGAACTGGTCGTAGCGCGGCAGCCAGGGAACTGGGCGCAGGCCGTAGAGCACGGCGCGGGCGCCCTCGGACTCGGCCATGGACTCGGGCACGGGCACGGTGCCGCCGAGCATGTGCAGGGCGCCCCAGACGGAGAGCAGCCAGAGGGTTGCGAAGGTGAAGCGGGCCCTGAGGTTCAGCGCGAGGACGAGGGCGATGAAGACGACCATCGAGCCGGCGTAGGCGAGGAACTCGAGGTTGCCCTGTCGCAGGGCCATGACGGAACAGACGACCATGTAGGAGGCCGTGAAGAACACGATGCCGCGTGGCAGCAGGGCTCGGCGTCGGACTTCGGCCATGGGTGGAGGGTACCGCAACGGGGGCGTCGGCGGGTGCGGTCGGGGTGTGGGCGGGTGAGGCTGGCGTGCGGGTGGGGCGGGCCGCGCGGATCGTGCGCGGCGGCTGGTCTTTGGACGGGTTCGGTTGTCCACACTTTGTGCAGATTGGGAGAGTCGTCTTGCTTTGTGGGTCAAAGTGGGCGAGAATCCCATGCACGACCGAACGGGGAGCCGCCTCCCCGGGCACGGCAGGAGGCCACGCACATGAGCAATCGGTCGAGCAACGAGGGCGGAGGCAAGGCAGCCGAAGCCCTGTGGACTGGAGCGGACCCGCGTGCTCTTCACCGGACAGGCCGAGGCGAAGATCGACGACAAGTCGCGTCTGGCGATCCCGGCGAAGTTCCGCTCGCGCTGGGACCCGGAGCGGGACGGGACGACCTGGTTCTGCGTGCCCTGGGTGCAGACGGGCAGCCTGCGGCTGTACCCGGAGAAGGTGTACGAGGAGTTGTTCCGGGCCGGGCGGCGGGACCCGAGTCTGACGCCGGGCGCCGACCAGGCGGAGTTGGAACTGACGCTGCACTCCGCGACCGAGCAGGTCGACGTGGACGCCAGCAATCGCATCCGGCTGGTGTCGTGGCAGGTCGAGATGCTGGGCTTGCCCGGCGAGGTGATGGTGCTTGGGGCCGGCGACCGGCTCGAGGTCCGCTCGCGCGAGGGCTGGCAGGCCGAGTTCAAGGACAAACTGGCCGCGATGGCCGCCCTGGCCGATCGGCTGGGTCGTCGGTCCGCGGCGGGCGGCTGATCGAGGGCACGGGCCCGGGGCGGTCCCCGGGCCGAGAGAGATGAGTTGAGAGAGGATGCCCGGGGGTTCCGGGCGCGGACGAGAAAGGGTTGATTTGTTCTTCTTGACCCGCGATGCGCAAGGCCGCGCACCGCGGGGGCCGGGCGAGAGCCCGGCGGACAACCTGGAGGCCGAAGGGGGCGGACGAGCACCGACCCACCACGGACGGCGGGCGACGCAGGGACGCGTCGCTCATCGGACGCTCAACCGAGCGCACCCCGGCAGGCCGCTTTCCTTGAATGACCGCCCGACCCACCACCGGGCGGTTGTTCTTTTTGGTTCGCGCCGCGCGCGGGCGCTTGCATTCAAAGGAAAAACGCCCGCTTGTCGGCGGGCGTTCTCCCTCATCCGGGTGATTGGTCGGCGGGGTGGCCGGTCAGTCGGTCTTCTCTTCGGTCAGGCGGGTGGCCTTCTTGATGACGACCGGGTCGACGGGCACGTCGCCGTGCGGGCCCTTGGTGGTGGTGGGCACCTGGCGGATCTTGTCGACGACGTCCATGCCGGCGACGACCTTGGCGAAGACGGCGTAGCCGGCGCCGTCGCGGGGCTCGTCGAGGAACGCGTTGTCGGCGACGTTGATGAAGAACTGGGCGGTGGCCGAGTCGGGCTGGCGTCCGAGGCGGGCCATGGCGACGGTGCCTCTGGTGTTCGACAGGCCGTTGCGCCACTCGTTCTTGATGCCCTTGGCGACGGGCTTCTGGTTCATGGTCTCGTCGAACCCCCCGCCCTGGATCATGAAGTTGGGGATGACGCGGTGGAAGATGGTGCCGTCGTAGTGGCCCTTGTCGACGTACTCAAGGAAGTTGGCGACGGAGATGGGGGCCTTCTCGGCGTTGAGTTCGATGTCGATGTTGCCCATCGAGGTTTCGAGTCGGACGGTCACGGGGGTGGTTTCCTTTGTCTCGGGTTGGGCCGGGGCGGCGTCGTCGCCCGTCGTGGGCTGCGTGAAGCCGAACATGGCCAGGAGGACGGCGAACCCGGCGAAAACGCCCAGGACGGGAAGGATCCAGCCCTTGGGGCCCGCGCCGGCGCGGCAGGTGCAGTTGCTGCAGGTCATGGGTTGCTCGCTGATACAGGGGTCCGGCACCCGGCCCGGGCTCGCGCCCGGGGCGTCGGTGCTCGCGAGCACTGTAGGGAACGGTCCCGCGCCGCGCCGGGCGTGAGGCGGGCGCAGGGGCGAACGGGGGTCAGTCGCGGACGCGCACGCCCAGGACCAGGCCGACGAACAGTTCGTGCTCGGACTCGAGGTCGAAGTGCCGGACGACCTGGCAGTCCAGCCAGATCGGGCAGCGGTCGAGGATGGGCGAGCCGGTCGCCATGCGCAAGTCGGGGAACGGGTCGAAGGGGTCGGAGGCGTCGGGGTCGGCCATGTGCGAGACGGCGGTCTCGGCGAAACTGAAGCGCCGGTGGACGAGCCGGTCGTCCGGCTCGACCACGCCCAGGGCGAAGCAGCGGGCGTCGCGGATGATCGGGTCGATCGCGTGGCCCTTGCGGCAGGCCAGGGCGATCGTCGGCGGCTCGTGCGAGACGACCATCGCCCCGTGGACCAGCATCCCGGCCCGGGCGTCCTCGTAGGCGCTGGTCATCAGGCAGGTCACCCCGGGGAAGGCGCTCAGGGCGCGCGCCAGGGCCGCGCCGTCGAGTGCGCCGGGCGCCGCGTTCTTGTTGAGCCCGTCGGTCATGGTCGCTGCCCTCTGCACGTCCTGCCTTCCTGACATCGGCCCGGGCGGGTGTCGCCGCCGGGTGAACCGCCCCGATTCAGGCCGATCCCGGGCGGCCCGCGCCCGGTCGGCCGAGTTGTTCCCCGAGCGCGGCCAACAGGCCGGTCCGGAAACGATGTTCGGAAAACAATAGGGCGTGTTCCCTGCATGCGGCGTGCGGGTTGGGGGGGAGCCGGGCGATGCCCGCGGCGAGGGCCCGCGGCGTCGGGTCGTCCACCAGCACCCCGGTTCTGGCGTCGATGACGGTGTCGAGGGCGCCCCCCGCGCGTCGGGCGACGACCGGCGTGCCGCAGGCCTGGGCCTCGACGGCGGTGATGCCGAAATCCTCGACCTGTGGCATGAGGAAGGCGTGGGCGCGGCGCATCAGGTCGCGGACGGCGTGGTCGTCGGCGCGCCCGAGGAAGGTGACGCCGGGGGCGGATCGGGCGCGCTGGCGGAGGGCGTGCTCGTGGCTGCCCGTGCCGACGATGGTCAGGGGCAGGCCGGCCAGGGCGGCCGCGTC
The DNA here is from genome assembly GCA_964522095.1 of uncultured Phycisphaeraceae bacterium. Taxonomy (GTDB): domain Bacteria; phylum Planctomycetota; class Phycisphaerae; order Phycisphaerales; family UBA1924; genus UBA6054. Next base: position 32,522 of record CAZFSO010000011.1, read on the forward strand.
GATGGCCAGGTCGACGCGCTTGTAGGGTTCGAGGGCGGAGACGACCAGCAGGAAGCCCTCGCGCGGCGCGGCGGGATCGGGGGTGAAGAAGTCGGTGCGCACGGGCGGGTGCAGCACGGCGGCGTCGCGGCCCCACACGCGGCGGATCTGGTCGCGCGTGTGGGTCGAGTTGGCCAGCAGCAGCGTGGGCGAGGCGGCGGTGGCCCGGTCCCAGGTGCGGAGGCGTTCCCGGAACAGGCGCAGGCCCGCGGCCCGCAGCGCGCCCTTGGCGTCGGGCGTGGCGTAGTCGTCGGCCTGGGCCCAGAGGTAGCGCGCGGGCGTGTGGCAGTAGCACACGTGGGGCACGCCCCGCGGGGCGCGGAGGGCCTTGATGGCGACGGAACTGGTCGAGACGAGCAGGTCGTACGGCGCGCGGGCGTGGTCGGCGGCCAGGCGGCGCGAGAGTGACTCGACGGCCCGGGGGTAGCACGGCAGCAGCCACCGGCGCAGTGCGCCGGGACAGGCGTTGAGGGGGGAGACGGTGACCGGGCAAGCGTCGATGCGGGGCCCGATCGGGGCGCCGTTGTGGAACATGGTGTAGAGGCGCGCGGGCGGGTTGGGGAGCGCTTCGGCGATGGCGCTGAGCACGCGCTCGCCGCCGCGGTGGGCCACGATCCAGTCGTGGGCCAAGGCGACGCGGGGGGCGGCGTCGTGCGTGGCGCGGTTCGGGGGTGGCGAGGGCGGCACTACCATCTGCGGCAGGAACGGGGTGGTCCGGGAGATGCGTTCATGACGAGATCCACCAATCCGGCCGGCGCGAGGGCGGCGACGCCCGCGAACCGCTTCGGGCTGGACTACCGGTCCGAGGCCGCCCGGCTCGGGGCGCCGGTCTGCCCGATCGTCGACGCCCACACGCACGTGAACGGGCGGGCGGCGGCCGAAGTGTACCGGGAGGTCTGCGACCTGTACGGCGTCGAGCGGGTGTACTCGCAGACGCAACTGGCGATGGCCGACGCCGTGCGGGCGGTCATGGGCGACCGGGTGCGGTTCGTGGCGATCCCCGAGTACATGCACCCCGACCGGCGCTGGGCCCACACCGAGGGGTTTCTGGAGAATCTCGACGCCTGGCACGCGCGCGGGGCGCGGATGGTCAAGTTCTGGGGCGCGCCCAGGCTGCGCGACCTCGTGGGCGACATCGGGCTGGGCCCGGAGGAACTGGCGTTTGACTCGGAGTGGCGCCTGCGCATCGCGGAGAAGGCGCGATCGATGGGCATGGCGCTGATGGTCCACGTGGCCGACCCGGACACCTGGTTCGCCACGAAGTACGCCGACGCCGAACGCTACGGGACCAAGCGGTCGCAGTACGAGGGCCTGTCGCGGCTGCTCGAGCAGACGGGCATGGCGTGCCTTGGCTCGCACATGTGCGGCTGGCCGGAGGACCTGGGCTTCCTGACCGAGTACCTGGAGCGGCATCCGAGACTGGTGATCGACACCAGCGCGACGAAGTGGATGGTGCGGGAACTGAGCCGGCACCCGCGCGAGGCGCTGCTGGGTTTCCTGGAGCGGTTCCGGGGGCGCGTGCTGTTCGGGTCGGACATCGTGACCAGCGACGAGCACCTGCGTCCCAGCGCCAGCGCGGACTTCGGCGCAACGCTGGCGTCCAGCCGTGCGGAGGCCTTCGACCTGTACGCATCGCGCTACTGGGCGCTGCGGACGATGCTCGAGACCGACTACGACGGCGAGAGCCCGATCGCGGACCCGGACCTGGCGATGATTGACCCCGGCCGGCACGACGCGATGAGCGCCCCGCGCCTCGTAGGGCGCGGGCTCGGGCCGGAGATGCTGCGGACCCTGTACGTCGGGGCGGCGGCGGGGACGCTGGACGCGTGGTACGCCGGGAGCCTGGGGTGATGCCCGGGGCCTGTGGGCGGTTGATGGATGTGTTTCGTGCGGAACCGCCATCATGAAGTGGCGTATGGGGGGTTTGTCTGCGCGCCGCGGCCATCGGTGGCGGACGGGCCGATAGGCCGCCCGCGGCGGCCCCGAGGGAACACCGGGTTGCACGGCAACGCGCCGCGCCCCAGGAAAGCTCAGAACCAGAGGAGCAAGACGATGGGATCACGCCGCCGAGCGTTCACGTTGATTGAGGTCGCGGCAGCCAGCGGGATGCTGGCCTTGTTGGCCGGGGTGCTGCTGCCGTCCGCGTCGCGTGCCCGTCAGGACATGCGGGGGTCGATCAGCGCGTCGAATCTGGCCACGATCGGGCAGGGGTCGGCGATGTACGCCGTGGACCACGGCGGGCGGCTGTTCACGTACACGTGGAGGGCTGGCTTGCACCAGTTGCCGGACGGGACGACCAAGATGGCGTCGAGCGACGCGGATGCTGCGTCGTGGCAGAACACGGAGATCCTGATGCGCCAAACCGGGCGCGTCAACGGGCCGCACCGGATCAACAACTTTCAGGGACGCCTGCCCCACCGGCGCTACACGCACCTGGTGCTGATGGACTACCTGAACCTGCCGTTCCCGTCGGTCCTGTTCGCCGACCCGTCCGACGCGAACCTGCTGCAGTGGCAGGCCAACCCGCTGGACCTGTCGGTGAACAACAACATCCCGTACGGGCAGGGCAGTGGCCAGCCGCAGAAGGGGTACGACAATCCGGCAGGTTGGACAAAATCCGGCATTATGCAGCGATGGCCGTTCGGTTCGAGTTACCAGCGCACCGTCTCCGCGTGGGCGCCCGACGGTCTGCACGGCGAGCCGACCGTCGCGCCCGTGGCGGCCACGCCGCACCTGACCTCGGTCGACAGCGGCACGCCGCTCGCGGACGGGCGGAACTACGCCGAGGTCGCCTTCCCGAGCGCCAAGGTCCACATGTTCGAGGAGTTCGACCGCGAGCAGGCCGGGTCGCCGTACTTCGCGTACGACCACGCGCGGCCGGAGAAACTGATGTTCGACGGGTCGATCAACGACCGGCCCTCCGGCGAGGCCGGGCCGTCGTGGAATCCGCACCAGGGCAAGCGCGAGTGGCTGCAGACTTACGTGCCGATCCACACCTTCCCGATCCCCTTGGACGGCTTGGGCGACCCCACCCTGCTCAGCCAGCGGTACCGGTGGACGCTGGGCGGGCTGAAGGGGCGGGATTACGTCGCCACGTTCGCCCCCGGGCGTCGGTGAGTATGGCCCCGCATGCCCTCGGAAGCCCCCGGTCTCGGGGGCTTTTTTGTTGTCCAGGGGCGTGCGGGATCGGGACCGGGGTGGGGCCGCGGGGATGGCGGTGCGGGAAGCGAAAATTCCCCCTTTTCAAACCCGTGCAGGTTGGTACACTTGCCGGCATGCCGCCGGAAAGCCGGCGGCGCGGTTGCGCGGATCGGGCCCGAATCTCTCGCAGTCACGCAAGTCTCGGGCTCGGAAAGTGTGATCGGAATGACGATGAAGCTGTACGTGGGCAACCTGCCCTACTCGATGACTGACTCGGAACTGGAGAGCCTGTTCTCCGAGGTCGGTCAGGTGACCTCCGCCAAGGTGGTGATGGACCGCGAAACCGGCCGCTCGCGCGGCTTCGGGTTCGTGGAGATGGACGACTCGTCCGGTCGCGAGGCGATCGAGAAGTTCCACGGCCAGGAGTTCCAGGGCCGCGCCCTCGTCGTGAACGAGGCCCGCCCCCGTGAGGACCGGCCCCGCTCCGGCGGGTTCGGCGGCGGCGGCGGTCGCGGCGGCTACGGCGGCGGCGGTGGCGGCTACGGCGGTGGCGGTGGCGGCGGTGGCCGCGGCGGCTACGGCGGTGGTGGCGGCGGCGGTCGCGGCGGCTACGGCGGTGGCCGTGGCGGCGGCGGTGGCGGCGACTACGGCGACCGCTACTGATCCCGGCCCGACGGTCTGATCCTTCCGAAAGCCCCCGCCCCGCGCGGGGGTTTTCTTTGCGCCCCGGTTTGGCGATTCCACGCGCACGCCGCCCGGTCGCGTGACGGGTTGCAATCGGTGAGGCATCCAGCCCAATGAGCGCAATGGACGGCGCGGACGGGTCGTCCGAGAACACGCACGGGAACGGGAATTGACCAAGCGCACGGACAGGTTGAAGCGGCGGACCCGTCGGGGTCGAAGTAGCGGCTGGATGAGCCTCGCACCGACACAGCCCGCGCCGATGAGAACCGCCGTGGAGAGCGCGCCCGTCGCGCCCGGGGCGTTCCCGCCCACGGCCGACGTGGGCTCGCTGGCGGAACTGCTCGGCGAGGCGGCGACCGGCCCGCGCGGCGGCGGGTTCGTGTGCCCGTGCTGCGGCGGGCGTGCGCCGCGGGTGGTGCGTGCGCGTCCGGGCGGGTCGAGCCGCTGGGTCGCGGTGTGCGCGATCTGCGCGGGGCGATTGCTGGCCGGTCATCCGGCGACGGTGGTGGGTGGGCGGATCAGCCCGCGCCTGCGCCGGGCCGGGTGAGCGTCAGCCCTGATCGCCATTCGACGCGTCGGGGGGCGCAACGGGGGTCGCAGCGGGGTCCAGTGGGTCGGCGGTCAGGGTCAGTGTGCGCACCACGCGGGCGATGCGCTGGGCGGCGGGTTCGTCGTCGCGTGCTCCGAAACTGACCTCGGTGCGTGCGGGGCCGAGCAGGTCCTCGAAGCCGGGCGTGGCGCGGGTCAGGCGGGTGGGGGCGTTGCGGAGGGTTCCCGCGGCCCGGCCCTTGCGCAGCGAGTCCCCGGGCATGAGGAAGCCGGCGCTGTCGTAGACCCCGACCTGGCCGCGGGAGACGACGACGATGCGCGCGGTGGCGCTGGCGGCGGTCTCGGCGATGGGGGTGCGGCCCGGCTTGGGGTTGAGGAAGATGTGCACGTGCATCAGGACGCCGGAAACGTCGGGGCCGAGGTTGCCGTCGGCCAGGCGGTCGAGGGTGGGTCCGGAGAGGTCGGTGAGGTAGACGTCGGCGGTGTTGCGGTCGTGGACGACGGCCGCGCGGGTGGGCAGGCGCAGGTCGAGTCGCGTGCCGGCGGTGTCGGACTGGACGCGGCCGGAGCCGGCCGAGCCGCCCGAGCCCATGCCAAACCCGGCGCACCCGGGGCCCGTGAGGATGGCGAGGGCGAGCATGACCGGAATAAGGATGGGGCGGCGTGGCATCGGGCCTGAGGGTAGCCGGATCGGGCGTTGGGTGCGCGGGCGGCCGCGGCCGGGTTGGGGCCGGCGAAGGGGTGGGGGGGCTCAAACCGGGGAACCGGTGTCAGCGGGGTTGCGGATGGGCGGTTCAGGGGTATGAGCATGCAGCACACGATGAAATGGGTCGCGGTGGCGGTCGCCGGGCTGGGACTGGCGGCGGTCCCGGCCGGGGCGCAGTCGGAGCGTTCGCGCGGGGACACGGGGCAGCGCGAGGTGCGGACCGGGGCGCGGGGCGAGCCTCGGACGGGGCGACGGACCACGCCGGCGGCAACGCCGGAGCGTCCGAGTTCGGCCCCCGGGCGGGCACCCGCGAGCGGCGTGCGTGCGCCGGCGGGCGTGCGGTCTCCCGGGGCGGGCGTGCGTGCTCCGCGCGGGGTGCGGTCGCCGGGGGCGGGGGTGCGGTCGCCGAGCGGGGTGCGTGCGCCGGGGGCGGGTCAGCGCGAGCCGATCGTGGACCGGCCGGAGCGCCCGGAACGGCCCGAGCGGCCGGGTCGGCCGCATCGGCCGGAGCGGCCGGGAGATCCGGACAGGCCGGACCGGCCCGATCGCCCGGACTGGGGCCACAAGCCGGACAAGCCGGGGCACGGCGACGGGCACTGCGACCACCGACCCGGGTGCGTCTGCATCTGGTACCCCAGTTGGGGATGGTGGGGCTGGGGCTCGTCGCGGTACTGGCACTCGTTCCCGCGCTACGGGACGTTCTACGGGCCTCCCGGCAGGGAGTTGGAGGCGCCGCAGCCCGAGGTACCGGACGAGACGGAGATGACCCCGCTCGAACTGGGGTGGGCGTGGATGGCGTCTGGCGACGCGGAGCGGGCGGCGGAGTGGTACCGCAAGCACCTGGACGAGCACCCGACGGACGTCGAGGCGATGCGGGAGTACGCGATGGTGCTGGTCGAACTGGGGCGCATGACCGACGCGGTCGCGGTGCTGGGGTACGCCTACGACCGGGTGCCGGGGCTGACGGCCCACGGCGTGAGCCGGCGGTTCTGGGGTGATTCGCCGGCCCGTCTGCGGCGTTCGGTCAACGACGCGGTGCGGTACGCCCACCGGGCGTCGTCGGGCAACGCGTGGCTGCTGGTCGCGGTCTTAATGCAGTCCGAGGGCCGGGGCAGCGTGGCGCTGCGGATGGTCGACCGGGCGACGGACGCGGGCCTGTCGGCGGCGGTGGGGGACCGGATGCGGTCGGCGCTGCGGCCCTGAGGGACGGGCCCGGCGGGGCCTGGTTGGGAAGCAAATTGAATGCCCAGCGTGGTTTGCCTGCGAGCGGGTGGGCGCGCTAGTGTTGCGGCCCTGCCCGCGCCGTGCGGGCGACAACGCGAACCGATGGACCACCCGCGAGCCGTCCTGTCGGCCGGGGCGGAGCAACTCCGCGGGTGGGAGGTGGAGACCGATGGCCAAGAAAGAAGTCACGCACGTTTTCAAGATCATGGCCCCCGGGGGCAAGGCGACGCCTGCGCCGCCTCTGGGCCCGGTGCTGGGCGCCAAGGGCGTCAACCCCGGCCAGTTCATCCAGCAGTTCAACGCCGCGACGGCGAAGCTGGACGGCAAGGTGGTCGGCTGCATCGTGACGGCGTACTCGGACCGCTCGTTCGAGTTCGAGGTCAAGTCGTCGCCGGCGTCGGTGCTGATCAAGGAGGCCGCCGGGGTGGACAAGGGCTCGGGCGCTCCGAACAGCAACAAGATCGGGAAGATCACCAGTGAGCAGGTGCGCAAGATCGCCGAGGAGAAGAAGGCTGATCTGAGCGCGGGTTCGATCGAGGCTGCGATGCGGATCATCGAGGGCACCGCCCGCTCGATGGGCGTGACGGTGGAGGGCTGACCGATGCCGAAGATGACCAAGCGCAGCAAGGACAACGCCAAGCTCGTCCCGGCGTCCCCGGTCGAGCCGGACCAGGCGTTCTCGACGCTGAAGAAGTTCAAGGGACCGAAGTTCGACCAGTCCGTCGAGGTGTGCCTGCACCTGGGCGTGGACGTCAAGCAGGCGGACCAGATGATCCGCGGCTCGGTGTCGCTGCCCAAGGGCATCGGCAAGAGCAAGCGTGTCGTCGCGTTCTGCTCGCCCGAGCAGGTGCAGGCGTGCAAGGACGCCGGCGCGATCAAGGCGGGCGGCGAGGACCTGATGGCCGAGGTCGAGGGCGGGTGGATGGACTTCGACGTCGCCATCGCCTCTCCCGACATGATGCGGGTGATCTCCAAACTCGGCAAGGTGCTGGGCCCCAAGGGCCTGATGCCCTCTCCCAAGAACGGGACCGTGACGCCCAAGGTGGCCGACGCGGTGGCGGAGTTCGCGGCCGGCAAGGTCGAGTACCGCACGGACAAGGGCGGGAACATCCACGCGATCATCGGCAAGATGAGTTTTCCCGAGAACGACCTGGTGGAGAACTACAACCACTTCGTCGCGACGATCGAGAAGGCCCGGCCGGCGACGGTCAAGGGCGAGTACGTCAAGGGCATCACCGTCTCGGGGACCATGACCCCGGGCGTGAAGGTCGCGTTCTCGAACGCGGCGGCGGGAGAGTGATTCCATGAGCAAGCCCGTCAAGAACATGATCATCGAGGACTACAAGAGCCGCATCGGCGACACCGGCGACGCGCTGGTGATCGGCCTGCGCGGCGTGTCCTCCAACGACACCAACGCGATCCGCAACGGCCTGGCGAAGAAGTCGATCCGCGTGACGGTGGTCCGCAACAAGCTGTTCGGGCAGGCCTTCGGCGAGACCCCGCTGGCCCCCCTCAGCGAGTTGCTGACCGGCGCCAACGCCCTGGCCTACGGCGCCGAGAGCGTCGTGGACGTGGCCCGCGAGATCGTCGACCTGGTCAAGAAGTTCCCCGGCATCGAACTCAAGGGCGCCGTCCTGGACGGGCAGCTCTTCGAGGGCGAGGCGGGCGTCGAGGCGCTGAGCAAGTTCCCCACGCGGGACGAGGCGATCGCCAAGGACGTCGCGGTCATCCTCGGCCCGAGCCGCAAGCTCATGGCCTCGGTCAAGGGCCCCGGCGCGCAGTTGGCCGGCGTCCTCAAGGCCATCGAGGAGAAGTTGGAAAAGGGCGAGGCGATCGCCAAGGTGTGAGCCGGGCCGCCGGGCGGCCCTGCAGGAATGAACATGCGGGCGTGCCCACGGGCGCGTCCGACGCTGGACAACCCGTTGCCGCCCGACTGGCCCGGTTGCCCCTCGCGTTCGCGGGGGGCGGGTTAAAGAGCCGAACGGTTCGGCCCCTCTCGGGCGGGCGAGTGAGCACGCACCGCGTGCAGTGAAGGAAGTGAATCATGGCGGACGAGACCAAGACCTTTGATGCGAAGATCAGCGACCTCGGCGACAAGCTCGCCGGTCTGACGCTCAAGGAGGCCGTCGACCTGGCGGACTACATGAAGGACACCTACGGCATCGAGGCCGCCGCCGGCGGCGCGGTGATGATGGCCGGCCCCGCGGCCGCGGCCCCGGCCGCTGAGGAGAAGACGGACTTCGACGTCATCCTGAAGAGCCCCGGCGGGAACAAGATCGGCGTGATCAAGGTTGTGCGCGAACTGACGGGCCTGGGCCTGAAGGAAGCCAAGGACCTGACCGAGACCGCGGGCGCCAAGATCAAGGAAGGCCTGGGCAAGGAAGAGGCCGAGCAGATCGCCGCCAAGCTCAAGGAAGCCGGCGCCGAGGTCGAGCTGGCCTGATCGATCGGATCCGGCCCCGTTTCCGTCCCCGGCCAAGGCCGGGCGCGAGAATCGGGTCAACCCCCCGGGTCGCGGCCTTGGGGGTGGAAAAGTCATACGCTCCGTCGGTCCGGAAGGGCCGACGGGGGCTTCGAGAGGCGGGCGGGTGGCCCGTCGCAGCGGTGCAGGTCGGTCCGGGGTCATGCCGCCCCGTTCCGGTGGCCGGGCAGGTCGGGCGAGCGGCTCAGGGGCGCGACACGGTGGGATCGGCTGAGAAATCCTCAAACCGGGGAGCGTTGCCCGCGCGGGCGCGTCGCCGGGGTGGTCCTGCCGGCCGGCGCGGTCTAGACTCTCCAATCGGCGGAAACTTGGGCATAACAACAGTTTGACACCAATCGCGCGCCCGCGGCCCTGACGGCTGCGGCGCCGGCGCGATCGAAACCATCGTGAGGAACCTGATGGCAGCGACGAAAGTGCGCGGTATGAAGCGTGATCGCACCGTTCGCAGCTTCGCCAAGCGTGGCGATGCGGCCCGGATCCCGGACCTGTGGGAGGTTCAATCGGGCGGATACGACAGGTTCCTCCAGCGGAACATGGGCGCCGAGGAGCGGAACCCCGCCTTCGGCCTCGAGTCGCTCCTGCGCGAGATCTTCCCCATCGAGTCGTACGACGGCACGATGCACCTCGAGTACGTGTCGTACGAACTCGACGAGCCGCGCTACACGCCGGACGAGTGCCGCGAACTGCGCCTGACCTACGGCCTGCCGTTCAAACTGCGCCTGCGCCTGAAGCGCGAGACGCACGGCGACCTGCCCGAGGAGGACATCTACCTCGGCGAGTTCCCCATCATGATGGGCGGGGGCGAGTTCATCGTCAACGGCGCCGAGCGCGTCATCGTCAGCCAGTTGCACCGCTCGCCGGGCGTTGACTTCTCGATCGTGTCCAGCGAGGGCGACCGCCCGCTGCACTCGGCGCGGATCATCCCCGAGCGCGGCTCGTGGATCGAGCTGGAGGTGACCAAGAAGGACGTGCTGGCGATGCGGATCGACCAGTCGACCAAGCTGGCCGCCACGACGTTCCTGCGCTGCCTGGACGAGTCGGTCGCGTCGACGGACGCGATCATCGGCCTGTTCTACGAGGTCACGGAGATCAAGGCCAAGGACGTGCACGCCGACGACTGGGCCGCGGCCCCGATCATCGACACCGACTCGGGCGAGGAACTGGTCCACGTCGGTCGCCAGATCGGCGAGGAGGCCGCCGAGGCGATCCGCAACAGCACGCTCAAGACGGTGCGCGTGGTGCAGAACCCCTCGGACACGCTGATCCTCAACACGATCGCCGAGGAGAAGCTCGACCAGTTCGACGAGGTGCCCAACGTCCACACGGACCACGACCGCGCGATGCTGAAGGTCTACACCCGCCTGCGTCCGGGCAACCCCCCGCAGGTCGAGAAGGCCAAGCAGCTGTTCATGGAGAAGTTCTTCGACGAGAACCGCTACCGCCTGGGCACGGTCGGCCGGTTCCGGATCAACCGCAAGTTCGACATGGACACGCCCGAGGACCAGATGTTCCTGCTGGGCCTGGACTTCCTCAAGGTCGTCCAGTACCTGCTCGACCTGCGGTCCAACCGGCTCGACGCCGACACCGGCCGCCCGGTGGCCCAGGTCGACGACATCGACCACCTGGGCAACCGTCGCCTGCGCACGCTGGACGAGCTGGCGGTCGACGAGCTGCGCAAGGGCTTCCTGAAACTTCGGCGCACGGTGCAGGAGCGCATGAGCGTCAAGGACCCCGAGGAGGTCGCCAAGATCGCCGACCTGGTCAACTCCAAGAGCGTGTCCAGCGCGATCGACTTCTTCTTCGGGCGGTCCGAACTCAGCCAGGTGGTCGACCAGACCAACCCGCTCTCGACGCTGGTGCACGAGCGGCGCCTCTCGGCGCTGGGCCCGGGCGGCCTGAACCGCAAGCGTGCCGGGTTCGAGGTGCGCGACGTGCACATCTCGCACTACGGGCGCGTGTGCCCGATCGAAACGCCCGAGGGCACCAACATCGGCCTGATCGTCTCGCTGGGCATCTACTCGGGCATCGACGAGTACGGCTTCCTGCGCGCCCCCTACCGCAAGGTCGTGGACGGCAACGTGACCGACGAGATCGTCCACCTGCGCGCCGACGAGGAGATCCGCGCCATCCTCGCCCCGGCCGACGCGCTCAAGCCCAACGGCCAGTTCGGCGAGGGCAACATCCTCGCCCGCGTCGACGGCGAACTGACGGAGGTCAAGGCCGACCAGGTCGACTTCGTCGACGTCTCGCCCAAGCAGATCGTGGGCATCTCGGCGTCGCTGATCCCGTTCCTCGAGCACGACGACGCCAACCGCGCCCTCATGGGCTCGAACATGCAGCGCCAGGCGGTGCCCCTGGTCAAGGTCGACCCGCCCTGCGTGGCGACCGGCATGGAGAAGGAGGTCGGCCTGTACTCGGGCATGCTCGTCCGCGCCCGGCGCGGCGGCACGGTGACCTACGTCGACTCGAAGCGCATCATCGTCGACAACGCCGACGAGTACGTCCTGCGCAAGTTCGTCGGGCTCAACGAGCGCACCTGCCAGAACCAGAAGCCGATCGTCAAGACCGGGCAGAAGGTCCGGGAGGGCGAGGTCATCGCCGACGGCGCGTCGACCCTCAACGGCGAACTGGCGATCGGCCACAACGCCCTGATCGCCTTCAACACCTTCGACGGGTACAACTTTGAGGACGCCATCGTCATCTCGGAGCGCCTCGTCAAGGAGGACGCCTTCACCAGCGTCCACATCGACGCTTTCGACGTCGAGGTCCGCGAGACCAAACTGGGGCGCGAGGAGTTCACCCGCGACATCCCCAACGTCTCGGAGCGCATGCTGCGCAACCTCGACGAGGGCGGGATCATCCGCGTCGGCGCCCGCGTGGGCCCCGGCGACATCCTGGTCGGCAAGGTCAGCCCCAAGAGCAAGACCGAACTGACGCCCGAGGAAAAACTCCTCCACGCCATCTTCGGCCGCGCGGGCGAGGACGTGAAGAACGACTCGCTCGAGGTCCCCGCGGGCACCAGCGGCATCGTCATCGGCACGCGCAAGTTCTCCCGCCGCGTGCACATGAACGAGGCGCAGAAGAAGGCCCTCAAGGCCGAGATCGACGCCTACGAGGCGCAGATGGACCAGCAGGCCATCGACCTGTTCAAGGAGATGACCCAGGCCATCAACGCCGCCACCGGCACCGAGATGGTCGACCCCATGACCCGCCAGAAGGTCGGCGCCAGCGACATCCCCGAGGTCATCCTCGAGCAGGTCAAGACCTTCAACGTCAAGTGGATCAAGGGCGGCAAGGAGACGCGCGACGAGGCGGACCGGGTCTACCGCCAGTTCTGGCCCCGCATCGAGGCGGTCGAGGTCGAGAAGCAGCGCAAGGTCGCGCACATGAAGCGCGGCGACGAGCTGCCCAACGGCGTGCTCGAGATGGTCAAGGTCTACATCGCCACCAAGCGCACGCTGGCCGCGGGCGACAAGATGGCCGGCCGCCACGGCAACAAGGGCGTCATCGCCCGCGTCGTGCCGGAGGAGGACATGCCGTTCATGGACGACGGCACGCCGGTGGACGTCATGCTCAACCCCCTGGGCGTGCCCAGCCGCATGAACGTCGGGCAGATCCTCGAGACCCACCTGGGGTGGGCGGCGCAGGTGCTCGGCTTCCAGGCCGTCACGCCGGTCTTCGACGGCTGCACCGAGGACGAGATCCACGCGGCGGTCCGCGAGGCCAACGAGTACGTCCGCAACCGCTGGAAGGACCTCGAGGAGAAGGGCCAGTGGCCCGACCACCGCGAACTGCTGGCCGAGATGCCAGCGGGCGGCAAGATCCAGCTGTACGACGGCCGCACGGGCGAGGCGTTCAACCAGCGGACCACGGTGGGCTTCATGTACATGCTCAAACTGCACCACCTGGTGGACGACAAGATCCACGCCCGCGCGACGGGGCCGTACAGCCTCATCACGCAGCAGCCCCTGGGCGGCAAGGCCCGCACGGGCGGGCAGCGCTTCGGCGAGATGGAGGTCTGGGCCCTGGAGGCCTACGGCGCGGCCTACATCCTCCAGGAACTGCTCACCGTCAAGAGCGACGACGTGGAGGGGCGCACCAAGATCTACGAGTCCATGGTCAAGGGGACCAACACCCTCGAGGCCGGCATGCCCGTCGCCTTCGACGTGCT
>CAZFSO010000012.1:0-2251 GCA_964522095.1 uncultured Phycisphaeraceae bacterium
ATCGTGCTGGCCACCGTCAAGGGCGACGTGCACGACATCGGCAAGAACCTCGTGGACATCATCCTGACCAACAACGGCTACACGGTGCACAACCTGGGCATCAAGCAGCCGATCGCGGACATCCTCAGCGCGCTCGAACGGACCGGGGCCGACGCGGTCGGGCTGTCGGGCCTGCTGGTCAAGAGCGTGCACGTGATGGAGGAGAACCTGCACGAACTCAACGCCCGCGGGATCAAGGTCCCGGTCCTCCTCGGCGGGGCGGCGCTGACGCGCACCTACGCGGAAGGCCACCTCAAGGGCGTCTACGAGGGGCCCCTGTATTACGGCAAGGACGCGTTCGAGGGCCTGGCGATCATGGACCGCCTGCGTTCCGGGCGTGCCGCGGAGATCGACGCGCAGGTCGCCGAGCGCCAAGCGGTGCGTGCCGCCGCGCTGGAGCGCGTCGCGGCGGGCGCGGTGGCCGGGGTGGGCGCCGCCCTGGGCGACCTGCCGCCGGAGGACGACGACTCGGTGCGCTCCGACGTGTCGCGCGAGATCGACGCGCCAGCCGCACCGTTCCTCGGGTCCCGCGTGGTCGACGCGGTCTCGCTCCGGGAGGTCTTCTCGCTGGTGAACCCGACCGCCCTGTTCGCGGTGCAGTGGCAGATCAAGCGCGGCGCCCAGTCCAAAGCCGAGTACGAGTCCCAACTCGACGAGATCGCCCGCCCGGTGTTCAAGCGCCTGTGCGCCGAGGCCGAGCGCGACGGCGTGCTGACCCCCAAGGTCGTCTACGGCTACTTCCCCTGCCGGTCGGAGGGCAACGCCGTCGTGCTCTTCGACCCGGACGACGAGGGCCGGGAGATCGAGCGTCTGGTCTTCCCCCGCCAGCCGCGGGGCCGGCGGCTGTGCATCGCGGACTTCTTCCGCGACGAGGCCGAGTGCGACCGCGCGGGCGCCCTCGATGTGATCGGGGTGTCGTGCGTGACGATGGGCTCGCGCGTGACCGAGCACTGCCGGGCGCTGTTCGAGTCCGGGGCGTACCAGGAGTACCTCTACTGGCACGGTCTGGGCGTCGAGGCGGCCGAGGGTCTGGCCGAACTCTGGCACAAGCGCATGCGCCAGGAACTGGGCATCGCCGGGCAGGACGACCCGACGCCCGCCGGGCTGTTCAAGCAGGGCTACCGCGGGTCGCGCTACTCGTTCGGCTATCCCGCCTGCCCGGACATGGCCGGGCACGAGGCGATCTGGCGCCTGATCGACCCGACGCGCATCGGCTGCGAACTGACCGAGAACCACCAGATCGTGCCCGAGCAGTCCACCAGCGCCATCGTCGTCCACCACCCCGAGGCGCGGTACTTCAACGCCTGAACCTCCCTCACCCCTCCAGCGCGCGACGGCCCCGGAGCAGCAGCACGAGGAACACCGGCCCACCGATCAGCGAGGTCACCACCCCCACCGGCACGCGCCCGGCGGGGCCCGGGAAAGCCTTGACCGCGGCGTCGGCCCCGACCACCAGCGCGAAGCCCGCCAGCGCCGCGCCGACGATGAGGGCCCGGTGGCCCGGCCCGAGCAGCAGGCGGGCCGCGTGCGGGCAGACCAGGCCGACGAAGCCCACCGGCCCGGCCAGCACGATGGTCCCGGCGGTCAGCACGCCCGCCCCGACGAGTTGCACCGCCCGGAGCATGCCGACGGGCACCCCGGACGACCGCGCCTCGTCGTCGCCGAGGCTCGCGGCGTCGAACAGGCGTCCAAGGCGCACCGACGCGACCCCCACCGCCAGCGTGGCCAGCCACACGCCGGCGACCATCGGGCGCGAGGCGTCGTCGGAGATCACGCCCATCATCCAGCGCCCGGCGGACTGGCCCTGGTCGGGCAGCAGGGTGCGGACCAGGGCCATGACCGAGCCGAGCAGCATCGCGACGATCACGCCCACGAGGATCATGGTCACCGGCTCGATCAGCCCGCGTCGCTGGGACACGAGCAGGACGAACCCCAGCACCGCCAGCGCCCCGAGCAGGGCCGGCAGCGCGGAGGCCGCCACGCCGATGGCCGCCCCCGTCGCCAGCGACCACAGCGTCACCGCCAGGCCGGCGCCGGCGCTCAGCCCGAGCAGGTCCGGGGCGGCCAGCGGGTTGCGCAGCAGCGACTGGAGCAGCACCCCCGCGATGGCCAGGCCCGCCCCGACGGCCCCGCCGGTCAGGACCCGGTCGGCCCGCAGGCGCAGGATCGCATCGGTCTCGGGCCAGGCCAGACCGTGCCCGCCGGTCAGGAG
>CAZFSO010000012.1:2351-39068 GCA_964522095.1 uncultured Phycisphaeraceae bacterium
GGCGCAGGATCGCATCGGTCTCGGGCCAGGCCAGACCGTGCCCGCCGGTCAGGAGACGCAGGGCCGCCGCCGCGACCGCCAAGGCCAGCAGCACGGCCAGACGCCGGGCGACCTGTCCCCTGGTCAGGCTCACCCGAACCGCACCCGGCTGGTCAGCGTGCCGATGGCGTCGATCTCGACCTCGACGGTGTCGCCGTCCTGCAGCCACACCGGCGGCGTGCGCGCCATGCCCACCCCGGAGGGTGTCCCCGTCAGGATCAGCGTCCCCGCTTCGAGCGTCATGCCACGGGACAGGTCCGCGATCAGCCGGGCCACCGGGAAGATCATGTCCGCCGTGGCGCCGTCCTGCATGACCTCGCCGTTCACGCGGCATCGGACGCTCAGCGCCTGCGGGTCAGAAATCGCGGCCGCCGGCGTCACCCACGGCCCGACGGGGCAGAACGTGTCGAACGACTTGCCCCGCCAGAACTGCCCGCCCGACCCCTGCTTCTGCCACCACCGGGCCGACACGTCGTTGGCGCAGCAGTACCCCAGCACGGCCCCCAACGCCTCGGACTCCGGGATGTCCCGCACCGTCCGGGCCAGGATCACCCCCAACTCGGCCTCGAAGTCCGTCTGGTTGCCGCCATGGTCCGGGTCCCGGGCGATCGGCGGCACAACGATCTCCTCACCCGACAGGCACAGGCTGGCCGGGTTCTTGGTGAACACCATCGGCCGCTCGGGCAACGCCGCGCCCTGCTCCCGGGCGTGCTCGGCGTAGTTGCGGCCGATGCCGAGGATGGTGCGGACGGGGAGCGGGCCGGAGGGGGTCTGGACGGCGATGGCGTCGTGATGGCGGAGAAAGGGGAAGGGGTTGGGCATGGCTGGATCCTTGCACGCTCCGGGCACGGTGGCTCAGGCGTCCCGCCTATGCGAAGCGTCCGCACAGGCGGGACGCCCGTGCCACCGGTACGCTCCCGCTGATGGGACTCCCCGTGTCATACCTGGACCACTGCCCGATGTGCGGGTATCCGTGCGCCGCGGGCGCGTCCGAGGCCCGGTGTTCCGAGTGCGGCCGGACTCGCCAGGAAGCGGCGGTGCTGGCCGGGACTCGTTTGCGCACGCGGTCGCGCCTGCTCTGGGTCGTCAGCGCTGTCGTCGCGGGCTCCTTGGGGGCTCTCCCGCTGCTTGCCGGGAACCCGGATCGACCGGTGGCATACCAAGTGATCCTGTGGGGGGTCCTGGTGCTGCCGTTCGTGCTGGCCGCGGTCGGCCTGCGGCCCAGGTTCAATCCGGGACGCCGGAGCCTGGTCCGCGTATCGGCCGTGTCGTTCTTGTTGACGCTCGCGTGCGTCTTCGTCTCCCAGTGGGTGCTCGCCGCGAGCCCGCCTGCGTTGTACGCCGTGGTGCTGGCGAACGGCGTGCTCGCGTACGCCGCCGTGCAGGTGGTCAACCTGTTTGGAGGCGGGACTTGAACCCCGGGACGGGTGCGCCAACCTGTTCACAAGAACTCACGCGGGCTTCCGCTCTATCGCCGCCTTCTCCAGCATCTCGATCCATGGCCGCGGATGCTCCTGCATGAGTTGGAGCAACCGCCCCGCCCATGGCGGCGCCGGCTTGCGCCCCTGCTCCCAATCCTGCAGCGTCCGCGGCGAGATCCCGATCATCAGCGAGAAGACGGCCTGACTCGCCTGGAAAGACCGGCGGACCCGCTGGATCTCCTCGGCGGAGTACAAGCGCGGTTCGAGTCCAAGTTCCACGGTGCGCATCGTGAATCGCGACTCCAGCGGCTGCTCCCGCTCAAGCACGTCGCGCATCTGCTCCAGCCCACTCAGGATCTCTTTCCCCATCCGGGTCGACTGATCCCTGTTTCTTCCGCTCATGGCGCGCGTCTCCTCTTCGATGGCATCCCCGGTGAATCCTGCGCCGTTCTTCGCGCCAGATGCCGGGCGATGTCCTCGATCATGGCCTTGATCTGCCCTTTCTCCTGTGCCGAGATGTTCTCCGTCTCGCTCTTGGAATAGGCATACACCAGGGCGACGACGCCGTGCTCGGGCCAGCAGGCATACAGCACGCGCAGCGCGCCGCTCTTGCCAGTCGGCCATGAATCGGGCGAGAACCTGAGTTTCCTCAGGCCGCCGGTGCCGGCCACGATCGGTGGCCGGGTGGGATCCATCAGAATGTCCAACTCCAGCGCACGAAGCGCTGAATCGCCCAGTTTCAGCCGGGCCCACGCCGAGACGAACGGATCGAGGTGGACGAACGTCAGCCAGCGATGAGGCCCTCCCGCGTCTCTTTCGCGCCGACCGGGCTCAAACTGTCTCGCCATCGACACACCCCCGAGTCCGAACTCGGCGAGTCCGGCATACTATACGGCCACAGCGTACCGATTATTCTCCGAAGAATCAAGTTCTTTCGCGGTCCGCCTGATTGACCCCACCCCTGCCCCCTCCTTCAATGGTGACCCTCGGGCGCTGTGCCCGGGCCATCACGCCGGACCGAAGACTCGGCCGCCCGGCAGGTCGCTGGCAACCCCAGCACCGCGAGACGACCTTTCCGACCCCGGCCCGGGGCTCGGGCGGGACCGGCCCCGCGGACGGAAGAAAAGGAAGAACGCCCCATGGCCACCTACACCGGCCCCAAGGTCAAACTGTCCCGTCGCGTCGGCGTGCCGATCGCGGACATCCCCAAGCACACCTCCAAGCGCCAACTGGTCGCCCCCGGCATGCACGGCTACCGGGGCCGTCGCCTGCGCGACTACGGCGTCCGCCTGATCGAGAAGCAGAAACTCCGCTACCACTACAACATCCTCGAGAAGCAGTTCGCACGCACCGTCGACGAGGCCAAGCGCATGCGCGGCAACTCGGGCGACGTGCTGCTCCAACTCCTCGAGCGCCGCCTGGACAACGTCGTCCGGCGCATGGGCGTGGCCCGCACCATCTGGTCGGCCCGCCAGCTCGTCGGCCACGGGCACGTGCTGGTCAACGGCAAGAAGGTCGACATCCCCTCCTACCGCCTGAAGGTCGGCGACGTCGTCACCCTCAAGGACAAGATCCAGAAGAACGCCCGCGAGAACATGGAGTCGCTCGGCGGCCACGAGGTCCCCGGCTGGATCTCCTTCAACCCCTCGGAACTCTCGGCCCGCGTCGTCGCCCTGCCCACCCCGGACCAGGTGCCCTTCGACGTGAACATGAACCTCATCATCGAGTTCTACCGCTGATCGAGCCGGCCCCGCTGCCCCAACGCCGGCGCCCAGCGCGACGGCGGAGGTGAAGACCACCGGGCCGTGGACCGAAACGTCCGCGGCCCGTCTTCTTTCCCCCCTGCCCGGGCCCGCGCTCACCCGCGGGGCCGCCCCCCTCGGAGCGAGCATGCTCAAGTTCATCCGCAAGTTCCAGCTCATCATCCTGGCCGTGGGCGGCTCGCTGCTCATGGTCGTCTTCCTGCTTGAGCCGGTGCTGACCTCGTTCCAGAAGTCGCAGTTGAACCGGACCGTCGCGCGCCTGGCCGACGGCGGCAAGGTCACCCTGCTCGACGTGGACGTGGCGCGTGCGGAGATCGACCTGGCGCGCCGGGTCGCGGGCGTGGTGTTCCTGCCCAGGGAGGCCAACGGGCTGGGCCTGAGCCCCGACGACCCCGGAGGGGCCAACCGGCACGTGTACCACTGGATCATGCTCTCGCGCATGGCCGAGGAGGCCGGGCTGGTCGGCGGCGCCGAGGACGGGCGGCAGTTGATCAACATCCAGATCGCCGCCGAGCGGCGTGAACTGATCCAGCGGGCCCAGATGGCCATCATGCAGGGGGCGATGACGCCGCAGGAGGCGACCGAGCAGATCCAGCAGTACGAGACGCTGCGGCGCTCGCAACTGTTCCGCGACGTGATGCAGACGGCCGCCTACACGCAGGGGGCGACCGAGGACGACATCTGGGGCTCACTGGCGAAGTTCATGGGGGCCTACCGGCTCCTGAGCCTGTACCAGAACGCCCCGGCCTTCTCGCCCGCTGGGGCGGTCGCGGCGATGCGTGAGTTGGGCGACTCGGTCGCGGTGAACGCCGCCCTGATCCCGGGGACGCTGCTCGCGCCCGAGGTGCCAGACCCGAGCGAGGAGGAACTCGCCGCGTTCTTCGAGGCCCGCGCGGGCGCGAGCCCCGACGAGGACGAGATGGGCGTCGGGTACGTCCAGCCCGCCCGCGTGCGCCTGGGCTGGCTGGTGCTCTCCCGCGAAGACTTCAACCGGGGCGTGGAGGTCGACCGGGTCGAACTGCAGAAGATGTGGCGCATCGACAGCGAGAAGCCCGAGGCCGACCGGCTCTACCCCGGCGACTTCGCGTCCGAGAGGGCGCGGATCGAGGCGGACTACCGGCGCGACCGGGTGGACCAGTTGATGGTCGAGGCCGACCGCGTGATCCGCTCCGAGGCGCTCAAGGCGACCCGCGGGCTGAGCCGCGAGGGCGGCCGGATGGTGCTGCCGGAGGACTGGTCGCAGACCGGCCCGCGCTTGGACGTGATCGCCGAGGCGGTCGTGACGCGCCTGTCCGCCCAGGGCGCCAACGTGCCCACCCCCACCGTCGAGGTGCCCGAGAACCGCTGGTTCAGCGGCGACGAACTCGCCCGCGTGCCGGGGCTGGGCCGGGCGTTCTATCGCGTCGGCTCGCGTACGGTGCTGATCCGCGAACTGCCCGCGTCGATCGGCGAGGCGGGGGTCGTGGAGAGCATCAACCTGCAGGTGGGCGTGCCCCAGGTCGAGCCGGCCGCGGTCGACGCCGAGGGCAACCGCTATTACCTGCTCGTGCTCGAACACCGCGATGCCGGGCCCGCCCGGTCGATCGAGGAGGCCGGGCGCGACCGCGTGCTCGCCGACTACAAGGGCGTGCGCGGCTTCGAGATGCTCCGTGAGCGTCTGGACGAACTGGAGTCGGCCGCGGCCGGCGAGGGCGGCGTGCGGGCGGCGGTGGACCTGGCCGTCGAGCAGGCGGACCTGACCCGCGTCGTTCGCCCGAGTGTGTACCGCAATCTCCGGGTCAGCACCGTCCAGGTGCTGCCCAGCGCCCAGAGCCCGTCGATCGACCCGCAACTCAACGGCGAGGCGTTCCGCGACGCGGTCCTCGGCGCGGCCGAGGGCGTCGATCCCCTGGCCAGCCCCGAGGAGGTCGCGGCCGAGGCCCGGGCGGTGGCGGTGGCCCTGCCCAAGGCCCGGGCGGTGGCCGTCGCGCGGGTCGTCGCCCCGCGCCCGATGACGCGGGAGGACTTCCAGGAGAGCGTGCAGATGGCGCTGGGCCTGCTCAAGCGTCAGGAGGTCGAGGCGGCGCTGGACGAGACCGGCGCGGGCGACCCGTTCAGTTTCGAGACGCTGCGGGAGCGCTACGGGCTGGTGGTCGAGGGCAACCAGGACGACGTCTGATCGGCCCGCCCGCGCACGGAGCGGCGCGGGGCTGTGCAGGGCCGGGGGGCGGGGGGCCGGTGCGGCGGCGGCTCAGACCGCCTGGGCCGGCTTGGCGGCTTGCGTGAACATGGGCATCTGGTTCTTCGCGACGACCTCCCCGGCGACGGGGTGGTCCACGTCGATGCGGTAGTCGCCCGAGAAGCACGCGGTGCAGTACGAGGCCGCGTCCTGCTTCATGACCGACAGCATGCCCTCCTGCGAGAGGAAGGCCAGCGAGTCGACGCCCAGGAAGCGTCGGATGTCCTCGACCGTGCGCCCGTGCGCGATCAACTGGTCGCGGGTGGCGAAGTCGACGCCGAAGTGGCACGGGTGGCGGATGGGCGGGCAGGAGATGCGCAGGTGGATCTCGGTGGCGCCGGCGTCGCGGATCTGCTTCATCTTCTCGCGGGTTGTGGTGCCGCGGACGATCGAGTCGTCGACGACCACGACGCGCCTGCCGGCGACGATCTCGGCGACGACGTTGAGTTTGAGGCGGACCGCGGCGCGCCGTTCGTGCTGGGTGGGCTTGATGAATGTCCGCCCGACGTAGCGGTTGGGCACGATGCCCTCGCGGTAGGGCAGGCCGGAGACGCTCGAATACCCGTTGGCCGCCGAGCGCCCGGAGTCGGGCATGGGCATCACGAAGTCCGCGTCGGCGGGCGCCTCGCGGGCGAGCACCCGGCCGAGGTTCTCGCGGGCGACCTGCACCGACTGGCCGAAGACGGTGCTGGCGGGCGAGGCGAAGTACACGTGCTCGAAGACGCACATCGCCAGGCGCTCGGCGGGCGGGGCGTAGCGCCGGGACTCGACGCCGGAGTCCGACAGCGTGACGATCTCGCCCGGCTCGACCTCGCGGACGAACTCGGCGCCCATCACGTCGAGCGCGACGGTCTCGGACGCGACGCAGTCGCGCCCGCCCGGCAGGCGTCCGAGCACCAGCGGGCGCCAGCCCCACGGGTCGCGGGCGGCCTCGATCCGGTCGGGGAAGAGCACGACCAGCGAGAAGGCGCCCTGGAGTTTGCGCAGCGTGGCGGCCAGGGGGTCCGGGGTGTTGCGCTGCTCGGGCGAGGCGAGCAGGTGGACGATGACCTCGGTGTCGGAGGTGGTGTGGAACAGGCGTCCCTGCTCGGCGAAGACGCGCCGCCAGGCGTGGCCGTTGACCAGGTTGCCGTTGTGGCCCAGGGCGACGGGCCCGTCGACGGTGGTTTCGAGCAGCGGCTGGGCGTTGCAGCTCTTCGAGCCGCCGGCGGTGGAGTAGCGGTTGTGGCCGATGGCCCCGCCGGTGGCGGTCGCCGCGCGCCCGCCCTCGGGGACGAGCCGGGCCAGTTCGAGGTGCTCGATGACGCGGGGCGCGAAGACCTCGGGCACCAAGCCCATGCCGGTGTGCGAGTCGAGATCGACCCCGTTGGACACGGCGATGCCGGCTGACTCCTGGCCGCGGTGCTGCTGGGCGAACAGGCCCAGGTAGGTCAGACGCACGGCGTCGGGGTCGCCCCACACGCCGATGACCCCGCATTTGTCCTTGGGTCGGTCGTCCAGCACCGTCAATGAGACGTGTTTGGCCATGTCAGGGATGGTATGCCGAGCGCTCCGCGGGGCATGAAAAAACCGGCCGGACGCACGGGGCGCCCGGCCGGTTGAGTGGTTCTCCAAGCGTGCTCCCGAACCTTGGGGGTCAGGGGCAGCCGGCGGCGTAGAAGTCCAGGTAGGCGAGCAGGTCGAACAGGTCGACCTTCCCGTACGGCGCCGCCAGGTCGGCGGCGGGGTCCTCGGTGCTGAAGGCGTCGACGAAGGCCAGGAGGTCGAAGAGGTCGGCCTGGCCGTCGAGCGGCGTCTCGAAGTCGGCCGGGCACGCGTTGAAGGGGACGATCGCCGTGAAGACGACGTCGTCGACGTTCCAGCCGCAGTAGGTCACCGAGTTGTCCGTCGTGCCCATGACCCAGCGGACGCGGACGTCGGACTGGTCGTCGGCCACGCCGGAGATGTCGTAGGTCTGGCGGGTCCAGCCGGGGTCGGTGAACGACGGGCCGCTGTGCTGCCAGACGGTCTGCCACGCGCCGCCGCCGACCGAGATCTCCAGGGCGGCCTGGTCGTAACTGGAACTCTCAACGCCGAGCCAGCGGCTGAACTCCAGGGTCACGTCGGTCATGCCCGTGAAGTCGAGGCTGCCCGAGGTGAGGAACTGGCGCTGCATGTTGTTGGTGTAGGCGCCGGAGAGGTTGTAGCCGTACACGTTCTGCCCGGTGTGGCCCGAGGACGGGTCGCCGGCGCTGCCGGTCGGCTGGCCGAAGGCCCAGGCGCCGGTGGTCGCCCAGCCGGGGTTGGAGTCGTCGACCAGGAACTCGTAGACCGCCTGCGGGCCGCCCACGGTGACGCTGACCGTGGCGACGTTGGACGGTCCGCCCTCGGGCGGCGCTCCGCCGTCGTTGGCGGCGTAGGTGAAGGCGTCCTGGCCCTGCGAGTTCAGCGCCGGGCGGTACTCGACCAGGTTGGACCCGCCCGCGAGGGGGTGGGGCGTCGACTGGATCGGCGCGCCCGTCAGCAGGTCGACCAGCACCCCCGACTCGGGCAGGCTGAGGACCGAGTACGAGAGCGGCCCGGGCTCGCCGTCGTCGGCCGCGTCGAGCGCGATGGTGACGGGCGCGTTGACCTCGGTCTGGACGCTGATGTCACCGGCGAAGGGCGGGCGCGGCCCGCAGGAGCCGTAGGAGTCCAGGATGCTGGGGTAGAAGTCCGGGCTGAGGCCCTCGCCGGCGGAGAGGCCGATGATGGCGTCCTGCACGGCGATGCCGAGGTAACTGATGGCGATGCGCCCGTCGAAGAACAGTTCGATCTGGAAGGTGTTGCTGTTGGTGGTGTTGTACTCACGCACGCCGACGTAGGAGACGACCGCGCGGTCGGAGAGCTGCTTCCAACTGACCGTGCCGCCGGAGGACGGGTTGAGGTCGTCGAACAGGGCCGAGACGCGCGGCATCGAGAAGTGCGCGGACAGGGATTCGGAGTAGGTCGAGTCACCCGAGCCGAAGGTCACGTAGCCGTTGGGCCCGACGTAGAAGCCGGTGTAGGACTCGCCGTACAGCGACACCTCGGCGCCGCCGCTGAGCGTGACGGACTGGGGCTGATCGTCGCCCAAGGGAAGGACGACGCCGCCGGCGGGGTCGACCGGGAGTTGGCCCAAGAGCGGCTCGACGCACGCGGCGTAGAAGTCAAAGGTCCCGTTGGGCCGGAACTCGATCCGCTTGTTCTGCAGGCTGATGCCCGAGGTGAACTGCTCGGTGAAGAAGTCCGGGATCTCGGGCGTGGTGAACGAGTAGCCCGCGCCGGCGTTGTCGTCGCTTGAGGCGTTGCCCGCGGCGTCGACGGCGGCCGAGACGACGAAGTGGTAGGTCGTGTCGTCCTGCAGGCCGGGGATCAGGACCGAGTGGCTGGTGCCCAGGCTGCCCGAAGAGACGGACCCGTTCAGGGCGCCCATCGACTCGCCGTAGGCCACGGTCACCGTGGTCGGCTCGTCTGTCTCGATCTCGACGGTGGCCTCGCGGGGCTGGACGTCGGAGGCGTAGGCCGAGGTGACGACCGGCGGCGTGCAGTCCACCAGGACGCTGCGCGACACGACCACCGCCTGGCCCTCGCCGTTGTCGGCGTCGACGTAGGTCACGGTGACCTCGTCGCCGGGCGCGACGAGCAGGTCGGCGCCGGGGGTTGACGAGTAGGTGAACGAGCCGAGGAAGGCGGCCGACTCGGCGGCGGTCTCGGCCAGGTCGATCGTCACGCCGCCGGGCTGGCTGGTGGACGAGACGAGGACCTGGGTGAAGTCGACGTCGGAGTCGGAGAGGTTCAGGTCGCAGTCGATGACCTGCACGTTCACGCTGCCCTCGCAGGGCAGCACGGTGGCGCCGAGCGACACCAGGCCGGCCGAGGAGCAGTTGACCAGGTAGCCGTTGGAAGCGGCGCCGAAGGTCTGGCTGGGCCCGTCGGCGACGTTGAACCCGGCGACCTCGACGGTGTACCCGCCGGGCAGTGGGTTGTCGACGACGACCTGCTCGATGTTGTTCACGCCGTCACGGGCGGTGCGCACGGCCGGGGCGCCGGGGTTGGCGGGGTTGAGGGTCCAGGGCATGTGGACGGACCCGTCCGGGCCGATGACGCGCAGGTCGAGGTCGTTGACGAGCACCGGGTTGACGTTGGGCACGCCGGATGGGTCGTCCCAGGCGATCGTGACCTTCAGTTCGGAATCCTCCGGGCCGACGATGACCACGAAGCGGTAGACCTCGCCCTGGCCGACCTCGGCCTCGACGACGTTCTCGGCCATGACGGTGTCCACGGCGTCGGGCGCGCGGACGGAGCCGTAGCCGTACTGGTAGTCCGGGCCGGGGTTGCCTCGATCCTGGGCCGAGTTGGCGAGGATGGCCTTGAGGGTGGCGTTGCGCGGGTCGGGCGTGCCGGGGAAGGACAGGCGCCACTGCTCGAGGATGAGCGCAGCGATACCGGTGACGGTGGGCGCGGCCATGGAGGTGCCGCACTTGGTGGTGTACGAGCCCGAGGAACTCAGGGAGGTGACGCCGAAGTCGCCCCCGGCCTGGCAGCCGGGCGCGGAGACGTCGGGCTTGATCCGTCCGTCGTCGACCGGGCCCCAGGACGAGAACGAACTGGTCAGGTCGGTGTCGGAATCGACCGAGCCGACCGCGATGTGGTTCTTGGCGCCGGCGGGGGGCGCGGTGGAGTAGAAGTCGCCGTGGCCTTCGACGTCGCAGCGGGAGCCCTGGCGCTCGTTGCCGTTGGCCCACACGATGCGGAAGGGGCTGCCCCCGATCGAGCCGCGGGCGATGGCGTCGATCAGGGCGCTCGTGGCGCCGTAGTTGCCCTGCCACTCGCAGGGGTACCCGTTGGGCTCGGTGTTGGTGCCGATGGAGTTGTTGGAGACGTGGGCGTTGAACTGGGTAATGGCTGCGGTGTAGTCGGCTTCGAGGTCGCCCGGGTCGGTGTAGAGGAAGCCGGGGGAGAGCCCGCCGGGCTGCTCGAAGCCGTAGGAGATGATGTGCACGCCGGGGGCCATGCCGCGGTGGTTGGCGTTGCCCGCGCCCGAGCCGCCGACGGTGCCGGCGACGTGGGTGGCGTGGTCGGAGGTTCCGGAGGTGTCCGAGGGGCCGACGGTCAGGCGTCCGGCGAGGTCGCCGTGGTTGGCGACCGCGCCGCCGTCGTACACCAGCACGTTGACGCCCGTGCCGTCGAGCGCGTACGGGGCGCTGTTGACGGTGTCCACGCCGGTCAGCACGCGGTTCTGGGCGTTGACCTCCTGCAGGGCGGGCAGCGGGGGCTCGATCCACATGACGGCGTCGTCGGCCGCCAACGCCTGCACGCGCGAGGCCCGGGCGTGCACGACCGCGGCGTTGATCGAGCGCACGCGCGAGACGACCTGCCCGCCCACGCCCGCGGCGACACGGTCCGGGTCCGCGGCGAGGTCCGCGTCACGGTGGAACATGACGACCGTGGCGACCACGGGGTCGGCCTCGGCCTTGCGCAGTTCCTCCATGGAGATCACGCCCTCGTCGTACCGGGCGCGGATCTTCTCCGGCGGCTCGCCGACGATCGTCCAGGCGCGGACCCGGCCGTCGAGAACGTCCGCGTGCATCTTGCGGGTCGCGTCGATGGCCCGCACCGAGAGCACGCCCGAGCGTGCGGCCGCGTCCGCGTTGGCGGCAGCGCCGACGCTGGCGAAATACGAGGTCCCGCCGATGGGGCTGAGCAGTTCGATGCCGGCACGACGCAGCGCGGCGCGGTCGGCCGGGGTCACGGGCCGGTCCAGCGTGATCTGCACGCGCCGGGCCTCGGGGCGGGCGGCGAGTTGCGTGACCGCCTGGCGGACCTGGGCGGGCGACATGGCGCCGACCTGGTCGATCATGCCGTTGCTCCACCGGATGGTGGATCGCAGGGCGGTTGGCTGGGCTTCGGCCGCGATCGCGGATCCGGCGAGCACCGAGAGCGTGCAGGCCAGTCCCGCGGCCGCAAGGCCACGGCGGGGGTGTGATGACATCGAGGACTCCCAAGAGCGGACAGACGGCCCGAGGGCCGGGGCATACGCACTGCCCGGCCGACGGTGCGCCCATGGTCCCGAAACTCGGTCCCCGTGTCAAGAACGCACTGCCATCTTGGCGGCCGACGCGGCCCGGCCGGGGATGCGGGGACGCGGGGTCAAGCCCCCATGGCGGTCAGCATCGCCCGCTCGGCCCGCTCGGCGACCTCGGTCAGCGGGACCAGGTCGCCCTTGCCCGGGTCGGCGCGGAGTTTGAACTCGGCGGAGGACTCGGCGAGGGACTTGGGCGAGACGGTCAGGCGCAGGGGGATGCCGATCAGGTCGGCGTCCTTGAACTTCGGGCCGGGGCGCTCGTCGCGGTCGTCGATCAGCACGTCGAGCCCGCGGGCGGCGAGTTGGCGGGCCAGGTCGGTGGCGCGGTCGAGCACGCCGGCCTCGTCGGGCTTGATGGTGACGATCTGGACGTGGTAGGGCGCGATGGCCGCGGGCATGACGATGCCGGCGTCGTCGTGCGACATCTCGACGCAGGCGGCGAGCGTGCGGGAGACGCCGATGCCGTAGCAGCCCATGAGGACCGACCGTTTCTGCTGGGCCTTGTCGAGCACGGAGAGGCCCATGGCGTCGGAGTACTTGGCGCCGAGTTTGAAGATGTGGCCGACCTCGATGCCGCGCCGGGTCTCGAGTTGGGCGCCGGCCTCGCGGGGCGAGGGATCGCCCGCCTGGGCGTTGCGGATCGAGGCGACCTTGACCTTGCCCGCGTCGATGGCCACCCCCAGGTCGCGCCGCCAGTTGAAGCCCGTGTCGTGGTGGTCCTTCTCGTCCGAGCCGGTGGCCCAGTCCGAGCCGTTGACGGCGTCGGGGTCGACGACGAGCGTCAGGTCGATGGTGCTGACCACCCGTGGCGAGACGTAGCCGATCACGAAGCCCGCGGCCCGGGCCTCGGCCTCCGGCGCGAGTTCGACGCCCGCGCCGACGGCGTCGCGCACCTTGCCCTCGTTGACCTCGTGGTCGCCGCGCACGACGGCCACGACCCAGCGGGGCTTCTTGCCCAGGGTGCGGAAGACCACGGACTTGAGCATCTGCGCGGGGGTGACGCCCAGGCGCTGGGCGACGCCCTCGATGCCCGGCATGTCGGGCGTGTGGTGGCGTTCGATCTCGGCGGTGGCGGCGTGGTCCCAGGTCCAGTCGCGCTCGCCGATCTCGGCCTTCTCGACGTTGGCCGCGTAGCCGGAGGCGGGGCAGACGAGGATGGTGTCCTCGCCGCTGACGCAGTTGACCATGAACTCGTGGGAGGCGGAGCCCCCGATGGGGCCGGCCTCGGCCTCGACGGCTGAGAAGTCCAGCCCGCAGCGCCGGAAGATGTTGGAGTATGCCCGGTGCATGCGGTCGTAGGTGGCGTTGAGGCCGGCCTCGCCGTCGAGTTCGAGGTGGAAGGAGTAGGCGTCCTTCATGATGAACTCGCGGCCGCGCAGCAGGCCGGCGCGGGGGCGTGCCTCGTCTCGGAACTTGGTCTGGATCTGGTAGAGGTTCAGGGGGAACTGCTTGTAACTGGTCAGCACGCTGCGCATCAGGTCGGTGATGACTTCCTCGTGCGTCGGGCCGAGGGCCGCGACGCGCCCGTGGCGGTCCTCGACCTTGAACAGCAGGTCGCCGTAGTCCACGTCACGCCTGGTCTCGGCGAAGAGTTCGATCGGCTCGAGCGTGGGCATGAGCAGTTCGGACGCGCCGGCGGCGTCCATCTCCTCGCGGACGATCTGCGAGATCTTGCGCAGCGAGCGCCAGGCGAGCGGCAGGTAGTTGTACACGCCCGCGCCGACGCGACGGATGTAGCCGGCCCGGACCAGGAAGACGTGGCTGGGCGTCTCGGCGTCCGACGGCGCTTCGCGGGTGGTGGGGATCAGCGTGCGGGACCACAGGTGGACCTCGCCCGTGCGCGGCGTCGACAGAGACGATTTCGTGGAAGTCATGGTCGCGGATCGTACGCCGCGGGGCGCGCCGTGCGGCCCGTTCGGCGGGCGGATCGGGCGGGCGGATCAGGCGGTCCGCGTCAGGCGCGGGGCGGGCGCGGGGCCCGCGGGCATCGCGGCCAGTTCCCGCCAGCGGGCGGCGGCCGCTCGCACGCCGGAGTCGTCGGCGTCCGCGGCCCACCAGCATGACTCGCTGGGCACGGACAGGTCGCGGGCCAGGTCGATCAGTTGCTCGTCGTCGAAGTCCACCAGGGGCGTGACGATCTGGCACGCCGGGGTCTCCGGCAGGTCGAGGGACGCCAGACGTGAGACCAGGGCGGCCCGGTCGACCTCTCGGGCGACCAGCCCCACCGGGCAGTCGCCCTCGGGCGACAGGTCGGCGGCGCGGACCGGGAAGAGCACCGAGTCGCAGCCCAGGTTGCGGGCCAGGCGGGCCGCGGCCAGGAGCAGGTCGGAGAGTTCGGCGAAGGCCCCGTCCGGCCCGGGCTCGACGACCAGTTCCTCGCCCAGGGCGCGGGCGCCGTAGACGCCCGCGTGGCGGGCGACGGCCTTGTGGACCAGCGGCATGGCGTCGTCGGCGCCGGGGCGCCACCAGGCGGGCACGACCACGGGCGCGGGGCCCTGCCCGCCCCACCGCTCGCCCGCCAGCGCGACGCTGACCAGCGACGCCAGGTCGGCGTCGTCAAGGATGAGGTACCGGGCTTCGGGCAGGGTCGGGACGAGCATGACCCAGAGTCTATCGGACCTCGAAGCCGGCAAACATCAATCCGGGGGGCCTTGGGGGGTTCGCCTGGGCGGCGGCGCCGCAATTGAGCGTTTCCTCCCGGCACGGCCTGCGCGGTGGCGGGACTTGGCGGTTCAGAAGTTGGGCGTCGGGGCCCGGAAGTCGCTCAGGTTGATCGAGCGGAAGTAGTCGATCGTCGCGCGGAGGCCCTCGCGGAGGGGCACCGTGGGCTCCCAGTCGAGCAGGCGCTTGGCCCGGGCGATGCTGGGCTGGCGCTGGGTGGGGTCGTCCTCGGGCAGGGGCTCGAAGACGAGTTTGCTGGACGAGCCGGTCATCTCGATGGTGATCTCGGCCAGTTGGCGGATGGTGAACTCGCCGGGGTTGCCCAGGTTCATGGGCAGGTGGACGCCCTCGCCCTCGGCGTTCATCAGGCGGAGGAGCCCCTCGACCAGGTCGTCGCGGTAGCAGAACGAGCGGGTCTGCGAGCCGTCGCCGAAGATGGTGATGTCCTGGTTCGCCAGCGCCTGCCGGATGAAGTTGGACACGACGCGGCCGTCGAAGGGGTGCATGCGCGGGCCGTAGGTGTTGAAGATGCGGGCGATGCGGACGTCGAGGCCGTGCTTGCGGTGGTAGTCCATGAAGAGCGTCTCGGCGGCCCGCTTGCCCTCGTCGTAGCAGGCGCGGGGGCCGATGGGGTTGACGCTGCCGCGGTAGGACTCGGGCTGGGGGTGGACCTCGGGGTCGCCGTAGACCTCGCTGGTGGAGGCCTGGAGGATGCGGGCCTTGCAGCGCTTGGCCATGCCCAGGGTGTTGATGGCGCCCATGACCGAGGTCTTCATGGTCTTGATGGGGTTGTACTGGTAGTGCCCGGGCGCGGCGGGGCAGGCGAGGTTGTAGATCTCGTCGACCTCCAGCCAGACGGGGTGGGTCACGTCGTGGCGGACGAGTTCGAAGTTGTGGTGGTCGAGGAGGTGCTGGACGTTGGTCTTCTGGCTGGTGAAGAAGTTGTCCAGGCAGATGACGTCGTGACCCTGGGCGATGAGGCGCTCGCACAGGTGCGAACCCAGGAACCCCGCCCCGCCGGTGACGAGCACGCGCTTGATCGTCACGCCAGCACCCCGCCGGCCGCGCCGGACACGCGGATGGGCCGCCCGAGGCGCTGGCGCTCGGCGACGATGTGGCGGGCGTACTTCATCATGGCGTCCATGGGCGACCAGTTGGGCCGGTGGTTCAGGGCCCGGGCCGCGGCCGACATGTCGGCGCAGGTGTAGTGCTGGTAGGTGGCGACCATCTCCTCG
Organism: uncultured Phycisphaeraceae bacterium; assembly: GCA_964522095.1. GTDB lineage: Bacteria > Planctomycetota > Phycisphaerae > Phycisphaerales > UBA1924 > UBA6054. The sequence continues at coordinate 17,774 of CAZFSO010000012.1, forward strand.
GGCATGTCGAAGTACTCGGGCTCGACGCCGGTGCCCAGGGCCTCGTTGATCGCCTCGACGATCTGGTTGAACGAGGTCGTCCGGCCGGAGCCGCAGTTGTACACGCCCGGGGTCACCCCGGGCTCGGCGGCGGCCAGCGTGCAGGCGACGACGTCGTCGACGAACACCTGGTCGCGTTCGTGCTCGCCCTGGCGGAACAGGCGCGGGCGTCCGCCGTCGAGGATCTGGTTGGTCAGGTGCCAGACCATCGACGCCATCTTGCCCTTGCGCGACTCGCCGGGGCCGAACACGTTGAAGTAGCGCAGGCCGACGACGTGGGGCCGGCGCTCGTTCTCGCGCTTGCATCGCTCGAAGTGGCGCGCCAGTTCGGCGTCCATCAGCCACTTGCTGAAGCCGTAGACGTTCTGGGGGACGCCCGCGGCGGACTCTGGGAACGGGGTGCGGGTCTCGCTCTGGGGGGGCGTGCCGTAGGTCGCGCCGCTGGAGGCGTAGACCAGGGGCGTGCCGGCGCCGGCGCAGGCGTCGAGGATGTCGGCGAACGGCTCGGCGTTGGCGGCGAGCATCTTCTTCTCGTCGAACTCGAGCGTGTCCGTGATGGCCGCCAGGTGGAACACGGCGCGGGGCTGGAGGCCCTCGACCGCGGGCTGCCAGTTCAGGTCGCCCACGCCGTCGGGCATGACTGTGCCGCGGAACGGCCCGACGCCCGCTCGCTCGCACGCCTCGACGATGTTGGCGTAGGACCCCGTGCGGAAGTCGTCGACCACGTAGACGTGGGCCGTCGGGTGGCGGCGCATCAGTTCGGCGACGAGGTTGGCGCCGATGAACCCGGCGCCTCCCGTGACGATGTACACCGGCGTCTGGCTGGGCATGGGCGATGATACGGTCAGTCGCCCGCGGGCAGCGGGGGCAGGCGCAGCGTCTGGCCGACGCGGAGCCGGTCGGGGCTGGCGAGCGTGTCGGCGTTGGCCCGGAAGATGAAGTCGGCGTGTCGCACCGAGCCGTAGTAGGACTGGGCGATGCGGCTGAGCGAGTCGCCGGGCTTGACGACGTACTCGACGACCGGGTCGGGCTGGGGCGGCGGCTCGGGCGCGCCGTCCTCGCGGACGACCACGCCCTGCACGTTGCCGGGGTCCAGGGGCACGCGGACGACCTCGCCCGCGCGCAGGCGGCGCGGGTCCTTGAGGGGGTTGGCCCGGGCGACCACCGGGCCGAACGACGCGTCGCCGAAGTAGGCCCGGGCGATGGTCTCGAAGGTCTCGCCCTCGGCCACGGTGTGCTCGCGGAACTCGGGGGGGACGACCCTGGTCCCCGGCCGGGCCGGCGGAGGGTCTGCCCGGGTCGGGCCCGGGTCGGCGGTCACCGGCGCGCGGGCGTCGGGCCCGGGGTCGGCCGAGGGGGCCGGGGGGGGCGGGACGATCGGGCCGGCGGTCCGGGTCTGCTCGGGCGCGGCCCGGTCCGGCTGCTCTGGCTGGTCGAAACTGATCGTCGCGGCCTGGGGGGACGGGCCCGGGTCGTAGATCCAGTAGGTGCCGATCCACAGCAGCACCAGCAGGCAGATGCCCACGAAGATCCGCGACGAGCGTTCGTCCATCGCCCCCATGGCGCGATTCTACCGTCGCCCGGCCGGGGCGTCAGGCCGGCGCCCGGACCGGCTCGAACTGGGCGGACTTGTCCTCCTTGCGGCTCCACACGAGCGGGGCGGCGACCGCGATCGACGAATAGGTGCCGAACAGCACGCCGATGAGCAGCGTGTAACTGAACGCACGCACGCCCGACCCGCCGAAGACGTAGAGCACCAGCACCGCCATGAGCGTGGTCAGCGAGGTGATGGTCGTCCGGCTGATCGTCTCGTTGATCGACTTGTTGATGACGTCGCGGGAGACGTACGACAGCTTGCCGCGGTTCTCGCGGATGCGGTCCATGATGACGATGGTGTCGTTGAGCGAGTATCCGACGATGGTGAGCAGCGCGGCGACGAGCGTCAGGTCGATCTTGAACGGCTCGATGAGCAGCGCGCGGGCGAGGCCCTCTGCGATGTGGTGGTCGTAGATGATCTCGGCCAGCGCGATCAGGCCCAGGGCGATCAGCACGTCGTGCAACTGCGTGATGACGATGACGACCGAGTAGCGCAGCGCGCCGAACCGCACCCAGATGTAGATGAGGATCAGCAGCATCGAGAGCGCGACGGCGACCACGGCCTTCTGGCGGAAGTCGGCCGCGATGGCGGCGGAGAAGTTCTGCACCGAGATCGCGTCGGTGGTGGTGGTCAGGGCCTCACGGACGAGGTCCCACTCGCGCTGGGCGATCTCGCTCTGCCAAGCCTCGGGGTTGTCCAGGTACAGCAGCCCTGGGTCCAGGACCAGGACGACCGCGGACCGGACGGCGTCGTTGGCGCCCTCGAGCACGCGGACCTCGACCTGGCGTCCGAGCGCGTCGGCGAAGTCGGGCTTGCCGCGCATGAGGTTGAGGCGGTCGCGGATCTGGTCGACGGTCTGCGTGGGGTCGATGTTCTCGATGAGGAGGGCCGCGCCGCCGACGAACTCGGTCACGTCGTCGCGCAGTTCGGGCCGGCCGACGCTGTCGCCCAGCGAGTTGCTGTGGATCGGGTAGACCGGGGCGGCCTGGGCCTCCTGGACCTCGGCGGCATCGAAACTGACGGGCGGCGGTGCGTCGAGGCGGTCCTCGAAGGCACCGGTGATGGCCCGGGTGATCTCCTGGCGGTCGGTGTCCAGGGTCTTGATGACAAAGGTGTCCGAGTAGAGCCCGCCCTCGACGGGGTTGACGGCGATGATCTCGGCGGAGCGGAACTGCGCGATGGGCGATCCGTCGGGCTGGCTCTCGCCGATCTGGCGGACGACCTGCTCGATCTCGGTGCGGGAGGCGGGCTCGACGCCGTCGCGGAAGGACATGGTCACCTGGGTGCCGCCGCGGAACTCGGTGTCGAGCATCTCGGAGCCGCGTGAGATCACCATGCCGACGCCCAGCGCGACGAACACGGCCGAGATGATGAAGAACAGCCCGCGCAGGCGGATCCAGTCGATCCTGGGCTCGAGCAGCCGGTCGATGAACGGGAAGGCCAGCGCGAGCATGCTCATGCGGCGGATCTTCACGCGGTCGATGAGCACCGACATGATGATGCGGCTGAAGAACAGCGCCGAGACCATGGTGCACGCGACGCCGATGCCCAGGGTGATGGCGAAGCCGCGGATCTCCTGCGTGCCGATGTTGGCCAGCACGAAGCAGACGATCAGGTTTGTGACGTTGCCGTCGACGATCGCGCTGAGGGCCTTCTCGTAGCCCAGGCGGACGCTGGTGCGCAGGTCCAGGCCCCTGCGCATCTCCTCGCGGATGCGCTCGAAGATCAGCACGTTGGCGTCGACCGCCATGCCGAAGGTCAGGATGATGCCGGCGATGCCGGGCAGGGTGAGCGAGGCGCGGGAGAGGGCCAGCGCCCCCACGATCAGCGCCGCGTTGATCACGAGGCACACGACCGCCACCACGCCGAAGCCGAAGTAGTAGACGATCATGAACGCGCCCACGAGCCCGAGGGCGATCAGGCCGGCGACCAGGCCCTTGTCGAGGTTGTCCTGGCCGAGTTCGGGGGCGATGGTCGACTCGGAGATCGGCTCGGGGCTGAGTTTGGCCTGCAGGGAGCCCGCGGTCATGACGCGGACGATGTAACTGATCTCCTCGGGGGTGAACTCGCCCTCGATCACGCCGCGGTTGGAGATGCGCCCGCGCAGGTTGGGCGCGGTGTAGACCTCGTCGTCGAGCATGACGGCCATCTGGTTGCCGATGTTGTCGCCGGTCAGTTCGCCCAGCCGGGCCGCGCCGACGGGGTCCATCTCGAAGCCGATGGCCGGGCGGCCGAGCTGGTCCTGCGTCTGGAAGGCGCGCGAGATCCGCCAGCGCCCGTCGTCGCCGGTCATGCGCATGCCCCGCGAGTCGAAGCAGAGCATGTAGAGGTCGCCGGCGTACTCCTCGACGACGTAGCCGCGGCCGAGGAAGAACCCGGCCGGGTCGGTGGTCAACGCCTCGTACTCCTGGACGGTGCCGTACCAGTTGTCCAGGCGGTTGATCTTGTACCAGCGGGCGTCGCTGGCGCGGGCGACGCGGGGCCCGCGGGCGCGCAGGTCCTCGCGGAGGCGCTCCTCCTCGGGGTGTGTCGCGGCCCCGCCGCTGCCCTGGGGGTCGACGGTGATGCGGAAACTCAGTTGGCCCGAGGCCTGCACGAGGCGCTTGAGGTCGGAGGTGTCGTCGAGCGCGCTGCGCTCGGAGGCGTACCGCTCGAAGGCCGCCAGCACCCGGTCGAGCTGGTCGGAGACCTCCGGGTGCTCGGCGCGGATGCGGTCGAGCGCCCGCGTGCGGGCGCTCTCCACGGTGACGACCTCCCCCGTGCTGGCGTCGCGGATGCGACGGACCTCGTCGGGCAGTTCCAGGGCCCGGCGGACCTCTTCGGGCCCGATGGCGGCGGCCTGCACGTTGTCACGGGCCACCGCGTAGGCGATCTCCGCCTCGGCGGCCTGGTCGGCCAACTGGTCGAGCACCTCGTCGGGCGCCCCGTTTCGCTCGGCGGCCTGCAACTCGGCGCGGAACCGCAGGGCGCGCTCGTAGGCCCGCTCGGCTGCCAGCAACTCCTCGCGTAGGCCGGGGTTGTCCCCGGAGACGCGCTCGATCGCGTCGCGACGCTCGCCGGCCTCCATGCGCATCAGGCGCTCGAACTCCGCCGGCTCGACCGACGCGACCTGGAAGTTGGCCAGTTCGGCCTCGAGTTCGTCGCGGAGCGCCTTGACGCGCTCGCCGGGCAGGGGCATCGTGATCTCGATGCGGTCCTGGCCCTGGCGGACGATGCTGATCTCGAACAGGCCGTTCGGGTCGATGCGCCGCATCAGCACGTCGATGATCTGCGGGATGACCTCGTCGGGGTCCTCCGTGCGGTCCATCTGGACGGTGTAGATCAGCGAGGACCCGCCCTGGAGGTCCTTGCCCAGCCGGATCTTCTTGCTCGGCGGGGTGGCGGCGCTGACGGCCAGAACGATCAGGGCCAGCGCGATGAAGATGTTCCGCACAAGATGGCGCATGGATGGAGAACCTCGGTTCGGGCCGGCGCGTCAGGCGCTCGCTGCCTCTTGGGTCTTGTCGGTCGGTTGGTCCGCGCCCTCGGGGCCCGCGCGAAGCACGCCCGACACCGCCGAGCGGGCCACCCAGAGGCGCGTGTTGCTGGACCGGTCGGACTCGAGCAGGCACTCGTCGCCCTTGATCTCGACGATGGTGCCGATCACCCCGCCGGCGGTCTGGACGCGGTCGCGCTTCTTCAGGCCGGCGAGCATCTCGGCGCGGCGCTTCTTCTCCTTGCGCCCGCCCATCATCGTGCTGATGAACAGGAAGGCGACCATCATCATCATGATGGGGAGGAACCAGCCGAGCCCCCCCGGCTGCTGGGCGGCGCCCGGCGCGGCGTTCGGGCCGGCGCCCGGCTGGGCCCCGTCGGCCCCCAGAACACCCTGTACAGGTCCGTCCTGCATGGCCAGCGTGGGCCATGCGGCGATGCGTGCCGCGTTGATCTCGGTCATTCGGTGCTCCGTCGCCGGCTCGGTAAGACCGGGTCGGCATGGTAGGACGCCCGGGGCGTGCCGGTGCGTGCTCTTTGGGAACCGGGGCTCGCGCTTCTCGCCCCGGCGAGCGAACCGGATCAGCCCGGGTTCGCCCCCCCGGATACGCCCCCGACCGGCTCGGCGGGGCGGGACCGGGCGTCCTCGACAAGGTCGCGCAGGTGCGGCCGTCGCGCGACGAACCCCGCCCAGTCGTCGGCCCGGATGGCCCGGCGCAGGTCGGCGGTCAGACGCTGGAAGAACCGCAGGTTGTGCAGCGTGACCAGGATCGGCCCGAGCATCTCCTCGGCGGCGAAGAGGTGGCGGATGTAGGCCCGGCTGAACGGTTGACCCTCGAAGGTCGCCCACGCGTTGGCCGCGGGGTCGCAGGCCGGGCAGTCGCAGCCGGGCTCGAGGGGGCGGGGGTCCTCGGCGAAGCGGGCGTTCTTGAGCCGGATCTGCCCGCTCTCGCCCGGCTCGGCGGTGAAGGCGTTGGCGTTGCGCCCGTTGCGCGTCGGCAGCACGCAGTCGAACATGTCCACGCCCGCCAGGACGGCGGCCGCGATGTCGCGCTCGTAGCCCACGCCCATCAGGTACCGGGGCTTGTCGTCGGGCATTTTCGGTGCGGTGTGGCGGACAACGCGGGCGATGTCCGCTGGCGATTCCCCCACGGCGACCCCCCCGATCGCGTAGCCCGGCAGGTCGATCCCGCAGATCCGCTCGACGCACCAGTCGCGACGGGCCAGGTCCGTCCCGCCCTGGATGATGCCGAACAGGGCCTGCTCGTCCGGCCGGGCGTGGGCGGCCTTGCAGCGCTCCAGCCACCGGACCGTCCGCTCGTTGGCCACGTCCAGGCGGGCGGCGTGGTCGTACCCGGCCCGGCGGGACGCGTCGCGCCGGGCTGCCTGGCGCAGGCGAGTCTGGTTGACCGGGGCCGAGCCGGGGTCGACCGAGGGCGGGCAGTCGTCGAACGCCATCATGATGTCCGGGCCGAGTTCGTTCTGGATGCGGGTGGCGCTCTCCGGGGTCATGCGGATGGTCGAGCCGTCCACGATCGAGCGGAACGACACGCCGTCGTCGTCCACGGCGTTGATGTCGGCCATCGAGTAGGCCTGGTACCCCCCAGAATCGGTCAGGATGGGCCCGTCCCAGTTCATGAACCGGTGCACGCCGCCCATGCGCTGGATCAGTTCCGAGCCGGGCCGGAGCATCAGGTGGTAGGTGTTGTTGAGGAGGATCTGGGCGCCGGTCTGGCGGACCATGTGGGGCGGCACGCCCTTGACGCTGGCGCGGGTGCCTACGGGCATGAAGGCCGGGGTCTCGAACGAGCCGTGCGGCGTGTGCACCGTGCCCGCGCGGGCAAGGCCGGACCGGGCGTCGATGGTAAAACGCAGCGGGGCGGGCATGGGACGAAGCCTAGGTGGGCCCGCTATCCGCCCCGTCCCTGGCGGCTCGCCTTCTCCAGGACCCGCTTCTCGCGGCGCGAGAGCGACTGGATGCCCTTGATGCGCACCTTGTCCAGGATGCGGTCGATCTCCTCGTCCGATGGCGCCCTCGGGCCCGCCCGGCCGGGCGTGCGTCCGGGCTTGGGCTTCTTGGAGTTGCCCAGGACGTCGAAGAAATCGAGCAGGTGGTCGGAGTTGCGGATGAAGAAGTAGCCCGCGATGGCCCCGCCGATGTGGGCGGCGTCGCCACCGGCGTTGTGCCCGCTGGTCAGCAGGTTGAACAGCGACAGGCCGACGTAGCCGTAAGCCAGCCACTTCATGCGGATGGGGATGGGCGGGAAGAGCAGTTGGACCACGGTGTTTGGCGCGATGTAGGCGCAGGCCATGATCACGCCGAACACGCCGGCCGAGGCCCCGACCAAAGGCGTGCTCGGGTGGCTCATCAGGACGCCCGGAAGCGGCACGCCGGCCATGCCGAGGAGGTTGAGCAGGACGTAGAGCACCCCGCCCATGATGCCGCAGACGAGGTAGAAGGCCAGGTACTTGCGTCCTCCGAGCGTCTCCTCGACCATCGGGCCGAAGATGAACAGCCCGAACATGTTGAAGAAGATGTGCAGCAGGTTGTCGGGCGAGTGGAGGAACTGGAAGGTCAGCAGGCGCCAGACCTGGAGGTTGAGTTGGAGGGTGGAGACCACCTGGCCCGAGGGGTCGATGCTCTGGATGATCTCGAAGAACCCCTTGGCGGTCGACCAGTGGCCGTAGTGGTGAAGCAGCGTCCCGGTCGGCAACCGGGGGCGTGCGAAGACGGTCACCGCGAGCACGTGGATCGCGATGTTGCTGACGATCAGCCAGGTGTTGACGGTCCACGGGCCGCGCCGGCGCATCATGGCGCCCGGCCCGCCGGTGTTGCCGGCCCAGCCGCGCCCGGTGTCCGCACGCTGGTAGTCTCGGTCGTAGATCCCCATGCCGCTCCTTCAGCCCGCGGGCCGTTCTGACATCATTGCTCGGTTGTGGCCCCGGGCCCTTTCGATTCTCGGATCCGCTCGGTCGCCCGCTTGAGCACGCGGCGTTCGCGCGCCGTCAGGCCCGCCATGCCCGAGCGGGAGATCTTTTCCAGGATGCGGTCGACCTCGTCCAGGTCGTCGGCCGTCGGGTCGGGTTCGGTTGCCGGCTCGGGGGGCGGGCTGCTTTGGGGGGCGGGCGCATCGACCGTCGGGTCCGACCCGGCGAGGAACTGCACGCGGCGGCGCTCCATCCAGGCCACCACCGCCGTGAATGCCCCCACCACCAGAAGGACCTTGCCGTCGGCGAACACCAGGCCGGCCGCGACGAGCAGCCCGGCGGTCACCAGCCCGGCGTGGGCGCTGACCCACAGCGACCTGTGGTACCCCGCCCTCCGCCAGACCAGGGCCTGCAGGACGCGGGCCCCGTCCAGCGGCGGCGCGGGCAGCAGGTTGAAGCCCAGCACCACGAGGTTGGCCAGGTGCAGCGACCACAGGGCGATCAGCCACCACGGCAGCGAGCCGTACGCGGCCTCAAGGGCCGGGATCGACCGTGCCGGGTCCAGCAGATAGGGCGCGGCCGACGACCAGTCGCTTGTGACGGCTACCAGTGCGCCGCCGAGCAGGACGGCAAGCGCCGCGTTGACCATGGGCCCGGCGATCGCGGTCGACAACTCCTGGCGCCACCCGTGCGGGGTCCGGCAGGCCGCCAGGCCGCCCAGGGGCCACAGGACGATTTCGTCGGCCTGGCCGCCCGTGCGCCGGCACGCGACGCAGTGGCCGGCCTCGTGCAGCAGCACAGCGACGAACAGCGCCGCCAGGAACGGCAGCACGAACACCACGCCCGCCTGGTGCCTGGGCAGCGTGAAGATGACCTGCGCGAGCGCGTAGAGCACGAAGACCCAGTGCAGCCGGACCCGCACGCCCATCGCCCGGCCGAGCGGGACGCCCCAGCGCAGCGGGTTCTCGCCATCGCCCAGGACGCGTCCGAGCGCGCCGAACCGCCCGCCGGCCCCCACCATCCCGTCTGTCCAAGGGTCGCGGGCCATCGGGCAACGCTAGCCCGACCGCGGGCCCAGCAGGCCCCGGCGCTCGGCGATCAGCAGGGCGCACACCGTCTTGGCGTCGGTCAGTTCGCCACGGTCGATCATCGCGAGCAACTCCCCCACCGGGAACCGGTGGACGGTCAGGACCTCGTACGCCTCCAGACGCTGGCCGACCCAGGTCAGCCCCCGGGCGACGAACGCGTGCATGAGTTCGTCGGTCAGGCCCGGCGTGGTGTAGAACCGGGCCAGCGGCTCGACGGTTGCGGCCCGGTAGCCCGTCTCCTCCTCCAACTCGCGGGCCGCGGCGATTGCGGGGTCCTCGCCGGCATCGATGCCCCCGGCCGGCAGTTCCAGCAGGAAGCCGCCGATCGTGACCCGGTCGTTGCGGACCATGACGACCTCGGGCCCGTCGGGCCCGTCGAGCAGCGGCACGACGCACGCGGCTCCGCGGTGGCGGACGATGGGCTTGGTCCGCCGGACCCCGTCGGGGTGTTCGACCGTGAGTTCGACGAAGTCGTAGGAACGGCCGGCGTGGAGGAGACGCTCGCTTGCCACGCTCAATCGTCGGTCCATCGCAGCCTCTTCCACTTGCTGTCAGCCCGGGCGCCCGAAGTCCTTGCCGAAAAGACTGGCGTACAGGAATATGTCGCGGTCAGCCGACCCGCCGAGTGCGCGGAGTTTGGCGACCGCAATCTCGGCGGTCGTCACAAGACGCGTCGTCTCCAGTCTTGTGAACGGGCGGGAAAGGTCATAGTCAGCGCGGAACCGCGCCCTGTGCAACTCCACAAACGCGTCACACACCGTCACCAGACCGGTCGGGGTCACCGCGCCCGCCTCCCGCAGCGCCTTGATCCCCGCGGGGATCCCTCCGGGCGACGACTTCGCGAACCACCCGGCCGCGTCCTTGATGTTCCGGTGCTCGACCAGCCGCCGCACGCGGCGACCCACAAGCGACCGGGCATCCGCGCCCGTCATGATCCTTCCGACGATCTGGTCGGTGACTTCGTGAAACAGGGCGTAATAAGCGGCGGACACAGCCCGTCTCAGGTTCGCCTGCTTCGGGCGTCGCTGGTCCGCGCTCGTGAGCGTCGTCGCCTGAACAAGCAAGTCATCAACCAGCGGCATCGTCGCCCGCCTCCTCGACCGGGTCCGCGTCGTCACCGGACCGGGCGAACTCGACGTACACCCATCGCCCGAGATCACGGGCGCGCGACGACTCCTTGATCAGCGAGGCGATGGGATCGAGCCGCTGCGGCGTCCAATCCGAGTCGTCCGTCCGCGCCGGCATCACCACCACGAAGAATGCCGACGGCTGGCCCTCCTGGTCCTCACCGAGTTCCGCGGTGATCCGCTCGATCGGGGGGTCGCGGTCCTGCCAGCGCTCCTGCGTCTCCTCGATCACCCGCTCAAGTCTTCTTTGTGCTTCGGTGTCGGTCATTGGCATCTCTTTTTCGGCGCCCTCAGCCCCGCCACCACGTGTTCGACCCGTACACCCCCTGCGCCCCCAGTTCCTCGGCGATGCGCAGCAACTGGTTGTACTTGGCGTTGCGGTCGCTGCGGCAGGGGGCGCCGGTCTTGATCTGGCCGCAGTTGGTCGCCACCGCGATGTCGGCGATGGTCGAGTCCTCGGTCTCGCCCGACCGGTGGCTGAGGACGCAGGCGTAGCGGTTGCGGTGGGCGTAGTTGACCGTGTCGAAGGTCTCGGACAGCGTGCCGATCTGGTTGACCTTGACCAGCACGGCGTTGCCGCACCGCCGCTCGACGCCCTTCTCGACGAACGACTTGTTCGTCACGAACAGGTCGTCGCCGACCAACTGGACCTTGTCGCCGAGCCGGGCGGTCAGTTTGGCCCAGCCGTCCCAGTCGTTCTCGGCCAGCCCGTCCTCGATCGAGCGGATGGGGTACCGCTCGCACCAGTCGGCCCAGATGCCGATCAGGTCGTCGCTGGAGATCGTCTCGCCGGTCGAACTGAAGAACTTGTAGCCCTTCTTGCCGTCCTTCTCGGCCTCGTTCCAGAGTTCGCTGGTCGCGGGGTCCAGGGCGACGAAGATCTGCTCGCCCCAGCGGTAGCCGGCCCTGTCGACCGCCTCCTCGATCACCTTCAGCGCGTCCTCGTTGTCCTTCAGGTCCGGCGCGAAGCCGCCCTCGTCCCCCACCGCCGTCGACACGCCCCGCTTCTTCAGGACGCTCTTGAGGTGGTGGTAGATCTCCGTGCCCGCCCGGAGCGCCTCGCCGAAGTCGTCAAAGCCCCAGGGCTGGATCATGAACTCCTGGAAGTCGACGGTGTTGTCGGCGTGCTTGCCCCCGTTGAGGATGTTGAGCATGGGCACGGGCAGGGTCTTGGCGCCGGTCCCGCCCAGGTAGCGGTACAGCGGCAGGCCGCTGGTCTCGGCCGCCGCCTTGGCGACCGCCATCGACACCCCGAGGACCGCGTTGGCCCCGAGACCGCCCTTGTTGGGGGTCTCGTCGAGGTCGATCATGGCGGCGTCGATGCCTTCCTGGTCGCGGGCGTCCAGGCCCTCGATCTCCGGCGCGATCCGCCCGTTGACGTGGTCGACCGCCTGGGTGACCCCCTTGCCCATCCACGCGTCCCCGCCGTCGCGCAGTTCCACCGCCTCGTGCTCGCCCGTGGAGGCCCCGGAGGGCACCGCGGCCCGGCCGACGGCGCCGGAGTTGAGGACGACCTCGACCTCGACCGTGGGGTTGCCGCGTGAATCGAGGATCTGGCGTGCGTGGATCAGGTCGATGTCGAAGGCCATGTGGGTTCTCCGGGCTGCGGGCGGGTGTTCGGCGCGGTCGCCGGCGCGAGGATAGGCTTCACCAACCGGCCCCAGCCGTGCCGGAACAGCGGATTCGGACCTTCCCTCCCCACCGCGCCCCGGACGCGAGAGGTTCCCCGACGGACATGCCCACCAACGCCCAGCAGTTTCTCGATGAACTCGCGTCGATCCGCGCCGACCTGACCGAGCAGGGCGCCCGCGTGACCCTGATGGCCTCCGCGGCCTTCGACGCGGTGTACCGGCGTGACACCTCCAACGCCGAGGCCATCCTCGCGCAGGACGACGAGGTCGACCGGGCCGACGTGGAGATCGAGCGCAAGTGCGTCGACCTGCTGGTGCGCACCGCCAACGACGCCTGCGACGTGGGCGCCGGTCCCATCCGCTCGCTCCTGACCGCGGTGAAGGTCAACAACGAACTGGAACGCATCGCCGACGCGGCGACCGAGGTCTCCGAGCGGGTCATCCGCCTGGGCGAGCGCACCACCCCGTTCCCCAAGACCCTGCTCGTGATGACCAACTCGGTGCTTGGCATCCTGCGCGACACCGTCCGCGCGTTCGCCGACACCGACCCCGTCATGGCCCGGGCCGTGCTGGCCAGCGAGGGGGCGGTGCTGCAGTTCAAGGAACTCATCACCCGCGACGCGCAGGAGCGCGTCGCCGAGGGGCGCATGAGCGTCGCCGTGGCCTTCGACCTCAACTCGATCGCGGCCCGGGCGGTCACGATGGCCGACTACTGCACGAACGTCGCCGAGCAGGTGATCTACGAGTCCACGGGGCAGATCGTCCGGCACACCAGCGGCGAGTGGATCGAACTGCCGTAGCCGGGCCTGTCAGGCCTTCGGGGCCTTGTAGAAAGGCATCGGCACCACCCGGCCGGGCAGCGTGGCCCGGCCAGCGTCCACCGCGACCTCGGTCCCGACCGCGGCGTGCTCGGCCAGCACGAATCCCATCGCGATGGACTTCTCCAGGGTCGGGCTCAGGCAGCCCGACGAGACCGCACCGCTCGGCTCGCCCCCCACCAGGATCGGCATGCCCTGCCGCGCCGTGCGCTTGCCCCCGATCTCGATGCCGACCAGTCGCCGCTCAGGGCCGCCGGCGTCGCGGGTGCGGGCGAGCGCTTCCTGACCGATGAAGGTCTCCCCGTCGCGCTCGGGGGTTTTGTCGAGGGAGATGGCGAAGTCCACGCCGCACGAGAGGGCGTTGATCTCCTCGCCGAGTTCGTGGCCGTAGAGCGGCATGCCGGCCTCCAGGCGCAGCGAGTCGCGGGCCGCCAGGCCGGCCGGGCGGAGCACGGCGTCGGCCTTGGACTGGTCCACGTCCTTGAGCAGCAGTTTCATCGCCATGCCCACCGCCGAGGCCGGCAGGATCACCTCGACCCCGTCCTCGCCGGTGTAGCCCGTGCGGCTGACGGTCAGTTTCAGGATCATCAGGTTCTTGACGGTGAACCGGAAGCGCTTGAGCGTTGGGATCTCCTTGGACACCCCGGCGATCAGGTCCATCACCTTCGGCCCCTGGAGGGCCACCATCGCGGTCTTCTCCGTCCGGTCGTCGATCTTCACGTTGAACGACCGCTCGGCGACCACGCCCCGCATGTGGTCGAGGATCTTGGCCCGGTTCGAGGCGTTGACGACCACCAGGTAGTCGTCGGCCTCCATCCGCATCACGATCACGTCGTCGCGCACGCCGCCCCGCTCGTTGCACATCAGGGTGTAGCGGCACTGCCCGTCCTGCATGTCGCCGATGCGCCGCGCGCACACCCGCTCGAGCAGACGCCGCGCGTGCAGGCCCGACACCGCCACCCGGCCCATGTGCGACACGTCGAACAGCGCGCCGGACCGGCGGCACTGCTCGTGCTCCTCGCGCACGCCGGTGGCGTACTTCAGCGGCATCTCCCAGCCGGCGAAGTCGACCATCTGGGCCTGGTGGTCGAGGTGGAAGGAGCGGAGGGGCGTCGGGGTCAGGGTGGTGCTGCTCATCCCGCCAGTCTAGGTTGACGCCCACGGCGCGTTGTCGATCAGACGCACGCCGCCCACGCGGGCCGCCACCAGCGCCCGGCACGCGCGCCCCCGCGGCTCCAGCAGCGTCTCGGCGTCCCGGACCACCGCGTACTCCGGGGCGATCCCCCCCGCCCGCAACGCGCCCGCCAGACGCCGGGCCGCCGCCTCCGGGTTGGATTCGTTGCATGCCAGACCCAGGGCCTCGGCGATCGTCGCCGCCTGCGCCCGGGCGCCCGGGTCGAGCAGCCGGTTGCGGCTGCTCATCGCCAGCCCGTCCGGCTCGCGCACCGTCGGGACGGCGAGCACCTCGACCGGCCGGGACTGGGCCGCCGTCATCGCCCGGACCACCTGGAGTTGTTGCCAGTCCTTCTCGCCGAAGACGGCCACGGATGGCCCGGTCAGGTCGAACAGCCTCGACACGACCTGGCACACCCCGGCAAAGTGGCCCGGCCGGTGCGCGTCCTCCAGGCCCGGGCGGGTGGCGACCTCGGGCAGGTCGGGCGTCGGGATCGTCACGCCGGGGGGGTACACGACCGCGGGGCCGGGGGCGAACACCGCGTCCGCACCGGCATCGGCGCAGGTTCTCAGATCCTCGTCCAGATCGCGGGGGTAGCGGTCAAAGTCCGCCGGGTCGTTGAACTGCGTGGGGTTGACGAAGACCGTGACGACGACGCGGGCCCCGCGCTCGTCCGCCGCAGTTCGCGCGGCGCGCACCAGCGCGGCGTGGCCCTCGTGCAGGGCGCCCATCGTGGGCACGAGCACGCAGCCGGTCGTCAGGTCGGGATCGGGTCGATCGAGCACGCGCACGCGGGCAAGCGTAGTCGATCACCCGGTAGGATCCGGCGTGACCCGACCGCTGTATGACGAATGGATCGCCCGGTTCCGAGCCGTGGCTCGGCCCGCCCTGCAGGGAACCCCCGTTCTCGATCCGCACGCCGACGCCGACGCACGCCGACGCTTCGCGGCGGGCTTCGCCGACGAGCACGGCAACCGGCGCCGGCTCGACCGGCCGTTCCTGCACGCACTGCTTGGCCTGGGCCCGCCCGACGTCGCGCCCGCGACCGCCGACCTGGACGACCGGCTGTGGTGGGCCCTCCATGACCCGGGGATCACCCTGCCCGACCCCGACGCCGAAGGCCCCTTGGACCCCGCCCAGGCCGACGCGGCGATCGAATGGCGGACGGAGGTCGAACTGGCGGCCACGCACGCCCTGTTCCGGATCGCGCTGGACCGCGCCGACCCGGCGCTGA
Organism: uncultured Phycisphaeraceae bacterium; assembly: GCA_964522095.1. Taxonomy (GTDB): domain Bacteria; phylum Planctomycetota; class Phycisphaerae; order Phycisphaerales; family UBA1924; genus UBA6054. Next base: position 32,884 of record CAZFSO010000012.1, read on the forward strand.
CGCGCCGCGCCCTGGCCGCCGCCCGGTGGCAGGTGGCCGAACTCCAGCCCGACAACGCCACCAACCACCCCTGGGCGGCCCACGTGTTCCTCGTCCTCGCGGCGGAGGACCCCCAGATCGCCCCCGAAGCGCTGCTGCACGCCCAGACGATGGTGCACAACTGCCAGGTTCACCTCGGGCGGGCCGACCGGCGCAGCGCGTGCATCCTGTGGGACGCCGCCGACACCCTGGAGCGGCTGGGCCGCTAGTTCCAGCTCATGCCCTTGGGCCAGGTCTCGGGGTGCTGGCTCTCGGCGGCGCGGATCGTCCGGGAGAGCCGATCGAGTTCGCGGCCGAGCAGGCGGGTGCGCGTCTCTGCGTCGCCCTCGGCGAGCATCTCGTACCGCGACTCGCGCCCGCTGAGCAGCGTGAAGCCCACCACGTCGAGCAGCACCGGCGTGGGGATCTGCTCGTTGCGGACGTAGTGCAGCACCTGCTCGGCGATGCGCAGGCGGGCCAGGGGGCCCTTGTCGAGCGCGTCGTCGACCCACACGCGCAGCCGCTCCATCGTCTCGCTGGCGCTGAACACCTCGGAGCCCTCGTCCCCGAACGGCTCGGACATCACCAGCCGGTAGGCCACGCCGGGCTCGGGCGGGAGTTCCTCGACGATCTTGGCCCGGCACAGCCCGTGCAGCACCAGGTTGAACCGCCCGTCGGGCAGGCGCTCGTGCGTGACGATCTGCCCGATGCAGATCACCGGGCGCACCGCGGGCCGCCCGTGCGCGTCGGCGGGTCGCTTCGGGTCGAGCGTCGCGATGGCGATCTGCCCGGACGAATCCAGCGCGCTGTCCACCATCTGGCGGTATCGCGGCTCGAACACGTGCAGCGGCATCGGCTGCTGGGGCAATAAAACGGTCGCCAGGGGGAATATCGCGACCGGACGGCCGAAGTTGATCCTGATCGACTGGGCCCCGTCCATCCCCAACGGTACGCAGCCCCGACCCCCGAGGACCGCATGTTCGACACCCGATTGCTCCAGGAAAAGCACGAAGCCGGCCTCGCGTACGACGAGTACGTCGCCACCGGCACGCCCCAGCACCGGGCCGCGTGGACCGACTTCCGGGCCCGCGCCGACCTGACCGGCGCGCAGGCGGGCCTGGTCGGCGCCTTCACCCGGCGCCTGCCGGTCATCGCCGTGTCGGGCGTGTGGTGCGGCGACTGCGCCCAGCAACTGCCCTTCCTCGACGCGATCAACCTGGCCGCGCCCCTCGTCGACGTCCGCTACCTCGACCGCGACGAGCACGCCGACCTGGCCGACCGGCTCACGCTCTGCGGCGGGCGCCGCGTGCCGGTCGTCCTGATCCTCAACGAGGACTTCGACGTGCTGGCCGTCGTGGGCGACCGCACCCTGTCGCGCTACCGCGCCCTGGCCGCCCGGCAACTCGGGCCGAGTTGCCCCCTGCCGGGCGCCCCCGTGCCGGACGACGAGGTCGCCGCCACGCGCCAGGACTGGGTCGACGCCTTCGAACGCGCCCACCTCATGGCCCGGCTGAGCACCAAACTCCGCGCCCGCCACGGCGACTGACCCCCAGCCCCGCCTTTCTTCACCCCCCTGAAACCGGACCGGCGGTCTTCCCTAGCATCCCGCACACGATGCCATCCCCAACCGAACGCCAGAACATCCAGGTCCGCGCCGAACGCACCGTGCTGGCCGCCCTGCGCCTGCCCGACTCGGTGTTTGACCCGCGCGACCCCTTCGGCGAACTCCGCGAACTGGCCGAGCAGGCCGGCGCGGCCGTCGTCGGCGAGATCGAGCAGCGACGCGACCGGCCCGAGCCGGGCACCTACATGGGCAAGGGCAAGGTCGAGGAACTCAAGAACCTCTGCGACGCGCTGGACGCCAGCACCGTCATCTTCGACCACGAACTGAGCCCCAAGCAGATCGCCACGATCGAGAAGATCGTCGGACGCAAGATCCTCGACCGCTCCGAACTGATCCTGGACATCTTCGCCGGGCGCGCCACCACGCACGAGGCCCAGATCCAGGTGGAACTGGCCCAGCTCGAGTACACCTACCCGCGACTCCGCGCCATGTGGAGCCACCTCGAACGCATCAGCGCCGGCGCCGCCAGCGGCGGCGTGGGCACCCGCGGCCCCGGCGAGCAGCAACTCGAGATCGACCGCCGCCTCGTCCAGCGACGCAAGATCATGCTCCAGCGCGAACTCGCCGACATCCAGGAACGCAAGCGCCGCGCCGTCCGCCAGCGCAACGTCGACAACGACACCGTCGGCCTCGTCGGCTACACCAACGCCGGCAAGAGCACCCTGTTCAACACCTTCACCGAGGGCGGCGCCTACGCCGACGACCGCGTCTTCGCCACCCTCTCCACCCGCACCCGGCGCTGGGACCTCGGCGGCGGCGTCGGCTGCATGCTCTCCGACACCGTCGGATTCGTCCGCGAACTGCCCCACCACCTCGTCGCCTCGTTCCGCGCCACCCTCGAGGAGGCCACCCACGCCGACCTGCTCATCGTCGTGCTCGACGTCTCCGACCCCAGCGTCGAGATGCACCACGACACCGTCATGCGCACCCTCGACGAACTCTTCGAGGACGTCGAGCAGCGCGAGGCCCGCGACAAGGACGCCCCCCCCTACGAGCGCCCCGAGATCGTCACCGTCCTCAACAAGGCCGACCGCCTGCAGGACAACCGCGACCTGCTCTACTGGCAGGCCCGCATCCCGGGCTCGATCCCGCTCTGCGCCCTGCCCCCCACCCCGGCCAACCCCGAGCCCATCGGGCACGCCGAACTGGCCGAGAAAGTCCGGGCCTTCGTTGTCGGGCCGATCCGCGAACTGGACCTGTCCGTCCCCATGGCCGACGCCCGCGTCGTCGACGCCATCGAGCGCCGCTGCGAGGTGCTCGACCGCAAGTACGAGGGCGACCGGGCCATCCTGCGCACCCGCCTGGGCGCCCGCCAACTCAACCGCCTGCGCTCGATCAGCCCCGCCCTGATCGCCTACACGCCCGAAGGCGAACGCCTCGAACCCGAGACCGCCCGCTCCGGCTGGCGCCGATGACCCTCCCTCCGCGCACCCGGGCGTGCTTGGGGGGAACCACCGGCCGGGCCGGGCGTACAGCACCATGACGCCGCACGCCGCGGACTCTGGGGAGAATCCATGAGACGCCCGATCCTGGCTCTTTCGCTGCTCGCCGCGTGCGCCGGCGCCGCTCTTCCGGGCGCCGCCGCCCTGGCTTCGAGCGCCCGCGCGGCCGACGACGACCTCAACCGCGACAAGGCCGCCGTGCTCCGCGCCCTCTCCCGCCCGGTCAGCATCGACGTCCGCGATCAGCCGGTGTCCGACGTGTTCGACTTCATCGCCCGCGTGACCGGGGCCGACCTCGAACCGGTCTACCTCGATCAGACCACCCTGGAAGGCATCGACCCGGACACTCCCGTCACCATCAAGGCCACCGACCAGCCGGCCCTGACCCTCCTGGAGCGCGTCCTCGCCCGCGTCGAGCGCGCCGAGCGCCCCGCCAGCGGCTACACCTGGCAGTTCACCGAGTCCGGCTCGATCGAGTTCGGCCCCAAGTCCGTCCTCAACCGGACCCAGACCGTCGAACTCTACGACGTGGCCGACCTGCTCTTCCTCGTCCCCCGCTTCGACGACGCGCCCGAGTTCGACCTGTCCAGCGCCATGCAGTCCCAGGGAGGCGGCGGCGGCAGCCCGTTCTCCGGCGGCACCCAGCAGACCGACGACCCCGACCCCGCCGAGCGGCTCGACGCCATCACCCGCCTCATCGAGCAGACCGTCGAGCCCGACCAGTGGGCCGGCCTCGGCGGCGACGGCGCGGCCATCACCGCCATCGGCACGAGCCTCGTCGTCACCGCGCCCGACTACGTCCACCGCCAGATCAACGGCTACGACTTCTGGCCCGCCCGCCTGCACCAGGTCCGCCGCGTCGACGGACGCACCCAGGTCCGCGTGCGCCCCGACCCCAAGGCGCGGCAAGCCGACAAGCCCTGACTCCCCCTCCCCCCTTCCCCCCTCCCCAGGCCCCGCGGCCGCCGTTTCTATCATGCCGCATGCCCATGCGTCCGACGCCACATCGCCGCAGCCCGGTTCACCTGATCCCCCACCGGGGGCCTCAAGCGTGAGCGGCGCATTCCTCGGCCCGAACCCGGTGTTCTCCGCGTTCCAGGAGGGCAAGCGGCGCGCCGCCGACCTGCTCAACGCGGGCGAGCGCGAGACCGCGGTGGCCATGCTCCGCGACCTGCTCAAGCAGCAGCCGCGGGACGCGGACCTGCTCCGCATGCTCGCGGTGGCGCTGCAGGGGCACGAGGACCTGGCCGTCAAGAGCCGCGAGCCCGAGCCCTTGCGCCTCATCCGCTTCGCGGCGCAACTGGCGCCCCACGACCCCGAGGTCCTGGTCGAGCACGTCAACGTCTGCCGGTCGCTGGGCATGACGCGCGAGGCCCACCGCCTGATCGACCAGGCGCTCAAGGCCCACCCGACGCACGCCCGCGCCGTCGTCGTCAAGGCGCGGATGCTCCAAGGCTCCAACCGCGTCGACGAGGCGGTCGGGCTGCTCCAAGGCGCCCGGGCGGCCAACCCCGACCCGCTGCTGGCGATCGCCTACGCCGACCTGTGCCTGCACCGGCGGGAGGCGGCCGAGGGCATCGACGCCGCCCGCCCGATCTTCGACGACGTGACGGCCCCGGTCGCGCGGCGGATCGAGGCCGCGTTCCTGCTCGGCCACCTGCACGACGCGCTCGGCGAGTACGACACGGCCTTTGGCTACTTCAGGACCGGCAACACGATGCAGGGCCCGTCGCAGGCGATGGACTTCACCGCCCACATCGAGACCTGGACGCGCGCCTTCGTCGCCTCGATCCCACTGGCCGACGAGCCCGCCGATCAGGCGGTGATGGTCGTCGGCATGCCCCGCTCGGGCACGACGCTGACCGAGATGATCCTGGCCGCGCACCCCAGGGTCTCCGGCGTGGGCGAGAGCACCACCTTCGGGCGCCTGGTCCACCGCAACCCGGCCGAGAAACTCCGGGACCCGGCGGTCATCAACGCCTACCGCGACGAGTACGTCGGGATGCTGCGCCGCTGCGCCCCGGACCCGGGCGCCGACCGCATCGTCGACAAGATGCCCGAGAACTACATCTTCCTGGGTCTGGCGGTGCGCATGCTGCCGGGCGTGCGGGTCGTCCACTGCCGGCGCGACGCACGGGACACCTGCCTGTCCATCTACTTCCAGCAGTTCAGCCCGGGCATCCGGTACGCCCGGGACCTGGAGGCCATCGCCCGGCAGTACCGCGCGTACGACGGGCTGATGCGCCACTGGTCCGAGGCGCTCGACACGCCGATCTTCGAGTCGGTCTACGAGGACCTGACCGCCGACCCCGAGCCGCGGGTCCGCGCGTTGCTCGACCACCTGGGCGTGCCGTTCCACCCCGCCTGCCTGGAGCACCACAAGAGCCGCAAGGACGTGCAGACCGCCAGCGTCGCCCAGGTCCGCCGCCCGATCTACAAGACCAGCCGCCAGCGGTGGAAGAACTACGAGCGCCACCTCGGCCCGATGCTCGAACTGCTCGAAGGCCTCTGATATGCTCCCCAAGGCCGGGGGAATCGGCCGGCCCGAGGAACGCCCCATGCGCCGCACACGCCGCACGCCCGCCATCGCCCGCCTTGCCGCCGCCCTCGCGTCGGTCGCCATGGCCGGCTGCACCAACGGCCCGGATTCCGAGCCGCTCCCCTTGCCCAGCGCCGAGCCGATCGCCCAGGCCGTCCGTCAGGCCCAGCACGACTGGCCGTGGATCGCGGGCACCGAGTGGGAACTGGCCGCGGTCGAGGGCGAGGACCCCCTGCCCGGCGTGCGCGTCTGGATCTCGTTCCGCCCCAACGAGACCTGGCTGACCGGCTCGGCCGGCTGCAATCGGATGACCGGCCAGTACGTCCGGCGTGGCGAGGACGGCCTGCGCATCGGGCCGGTCACGACCACCCGCATGTTCTGCAACGAGCCGGCGGGCGTGATGCAGCAGGAATCGCGGGTCGTCCACCTGCTCGGGGAGACCCAGGCCTACCGCGCCTCGCGCGAGTGGCTGCACCTCGTCGCCGAGGACCGCATCGTCCTGACCTTCCGCGCCGTCACGCCCGCCCCCTGATCCGGACCGCGCCGGCCATCGCACCGCCCG
>CAZFSO010000012.1:39168-40859 GCA_964522095.1 uncultured Phycisphaeraceae bacterium
CGCACCGCCCGGGCCCGTACGATCCCACGGGCTTCGCCCGGGAGGTACGCCATGAGCTGGACGACGCGCAGCCTGATCGGCATCCTCGGAGCGGCCGTGGTGGGCTCGACCCTCGCGGTGGCCACCAACGCCGCACGAGATCCCTACGCCTTCTTCGACCCCATCATCGAGGTCCGCCTGCTCGTCAAGGAGGGATTCGTCGAGGAGGTCGACGACCGCGACATGCTCGAGGGCGCCATCCACGGCATGCTCGAATCGCTCAACGACCCCTACACCGAGTTCGTCCCCGCCCAGGACACCGCCGAGTTCAGCAAGAACCTCACCGGCGCGTACGTCGGCATCGGGGCCGAGGTCGGCCTGCGCGAGGGCTGGTTCACCATCCTCTCGCCGCTCGACGACTCGCCGGCCTGGAAGGCGGGCGTCATGGCCAACGACCGCGTCGTCGCCATCGACGGGCGCTCCACCGAGGGCCTCAGCGTCGACGAGTGCATCGGCATGCTGATGGGCGAGCCCGGCACCGACGTGACCATCTCCGTCGTCCGGGGCGACGGCGAGACCCTCGACATCACGATCACGCGGCGCCCCATCCGCGTCCGGCCCGTCCGCGGCTTCGCCCGCGCCGACGCCGGTGAGGGCGCTTGGCGCTTCCTGCTCGACCCGGACCACGCCGTCGCCTACGTCCGGCTCAGCCAGTTCACCCCGGACTGCGCACGGCAGGTCCGCGACGCCATCGACCAGGCCTCCGACGAGGCCGGACGCACGCTCGGCGGCCTGATCCTCGACCTGCGCTTCAACCCCGGCGGCGTGATGGAAGAGGCCGTCGCCATCGCCGACATGTTCCTCGCCGAGGGCGAGATCGTCTCCACCCACGCCCGCGCCGGGACCGTGCACACCGAGCACGCCCGGCGGGAGGGCACGCTGCCCGAGTTCCCGGTCGTCGTCCTGGTCAACGAGCACAGCGCCAGCGCGTCCGAGATCGTCGCCGGCGCCCTGGGCGACCACGGACGCGCGGTCGTTCTGGGCACCCGCACCTTCGGCAAGGGCCTGGTCCAGACCGTGCGCCCGCTCAGTTCCGGGGCGGGCATCCTCAAGATGACCCAGCAGCGCTACGCCCTGCCGTCGGGGCGCGTCATCCAGCGCACCGACGACGCGAGCGTCTGGGGCGTCGACCCGACGCCGGGCTTCTACCTGCCGCTGACCGACGAGCAGACGGCCGAGATGCTCACCGCCCGGCGCGAGCAGGAGATCATCGCCCACCGCGACACGCCCGACCGGGCCGACGCCGACGCGGTGGTCGAGCAACTCAAGGACCCGCAACTCGCCGCCGCCCTGCGCGTCCTGCGCCACCACGCCCGGGCCGGGCGCATCGAGCCGGTCGGCATCCCGGCCAACGACCCGGGCCACGTGGCGGCGGGCGAACTCGAGGCCGTGCGCCGCGTGCGGGACCGCCTGCTGCGCGAACTCGTGCGGGTCGACCGACGCCTGGACGCCGCCGAATCGGCCACGCCCCCGGACCAACGCGCCGAACGCCGCGACCTCTGGCCCGACGACGCCCCCGTCGCCGGCGGCACGCTGACCGTGACCGACGCCGACGGCAACACCGTCGCCGTGCTGACGATCACCAACCCGGAACTCGAACGCTGGCTCGTCGACGCGGGCGTCACGCCGGCCGAACCGAGCGAACCGGCCGA
>CAZFSO010000012.1:40959-42565 GCA_964522095.1 uncultured Phycisphaeraceae bacterium
CCGGCCGAACCGAGCGAACCGGCCGATCAGGACGAAGACAAGAAGCCCGAGCGGGGCGGCTGACCGAGAACCCCGGAGGACGGCATGCCAGCGCTCAAGCACCCCGTCAACGCCCGCTGGCCACCGATTGTCTTTGTCGTCCTCTGCGCCGCCCCGCTGCTCGTCGCGACGATCGGCCCCGCGCCCTCCGGGCGAGGCTTCTGGGTCGAGTTCGGCGTCGCGCTGGGATTCCTGGCCTTGGGCATGCTGGGCGCGCAGTTCGTGCTGACCGCCCGGTTCCCCAACTTCTCCAGGTCCGTCGGCCAGGACACCCTGCTGCGCTTCCACCGGGCCAGCGGCATCTTCGCCGCCGCCCTCGTCTTCGCCCACCCGATCGTCCTCATCGCCGCCGACCGACGCTTCGCGGCCTTCTTCGACCCCAGGGTCAACGCGCCCCGGGCCCTCGCCCTGACCGGCGTGCTCGCGGCGACGGTCGCCCTGATCGGGCTGTCGGTGTGCCGGGCGCGGTGGGCGATCCGCTACGAGTGGTGGCGCCTGACCCACGCCGCCCTCGCGGCGTTCGTCATGCTCGTCGCCATCGCCCACGTGGTCATGGTCGACCACTACAGCAACCCCCCGGCCCGAAAGCTCGCGCTGGTCGCCCTGGCGGCCGCCCCGCTCGCCCTGCTCACGCACCTGCGCCTCGTCCGCCCGTGGCTGCTGCGCCGCCGCCCCTGGCGCGTCGTCTCGGTCGAACCGGAGACCGAGCGCGTCTGGACAGTCACCCTCGAACCGGACGACCACCCCGGCCTGCTGTTCCGGCCGGGACAGTTCGTCTGGCTGACCTTCCACGACACGCCCTTCAGCCTCCGACAACACCCCTTCACCATCGCCTCCAGCGCCGACGAGCCCGGCCGACTCCGGTTCACCATCAAGCAACTCGGAGACTTCACCAGCACGGTCAAGAGCATCCCGGCGGGCACCACCGCCTTCGTCGAAGGGCCCGCGGGCAGCTTCGTCCCGCCCGACGCGGCGCCGGGCGTCGTCTTCATCGCCGGCGGCATCGGCATCACCCCCGCCATGAGCATCGTCCGCACCGCCGTGCAGCGCTCGGACCAGCGCCCCCTGACGCTGTTCTTCGCCACCGGCACGCTGGCCAAGGCGCCCTTCCGCGACGAACTGGCCCGCGCGGCCCGGGCCGTCCCCCTCAGGATCATCCACGTGCCCGAGAACCCGCCCGACGGTTGGACCGGCCCCAGCGGGCACGTCGACGCGGACCTGCTCCGCCGGGAACTCACCCAGGAAATCCTGCGCACCCACCACTTCATGGTCTGCGGCCCGGCCCCGATGATGGACGCTGTCGAGGCCGCCCTGCTCGAACTCGGCGTCCCGCGGACCCACGTCCGCTCGGAACGCTTCGACATGATCTGACGCGAGGAGCCGCCGATGCCGAGACCGCGCACCCACACGATCATCGACCGCCTGGCACTGCTGTGCGGGCTGGCGCTGCTCGTCCTGGCCGCCTGCTTCGCGCTCTACCGAGCCGCGGCCGCCCCGCCCCAGGACGCCGGTCATCCGAAAAAGCCACCTACTGGACTCGAACCAGCGACCTGAGCTTTACGAAAGC
>CAZFSO010000013.1:0-42019 GCA_964522095.1 uncultured Phycisphaeraceae bacterium
GGGGGGGGGGGGGGGGGGGGGGGGGGGGGGGGGGGGGGGGGGGGGGGCGGGCCGGCCCGGCGGCGCGGGGTGGTTCTCGACACCCTTCGAGCCGTTCACGCCGACGCACGCGGTGGTGGCGGCGCTTGTCGCTGCGGCGTGTCTGGCGTGCGGGGTGGCGGCGCGGGTCGAGCGCGGGCGCGGGGGGCGCGTCTTCGCCGACGGGTTCGCGGGGGTGGTGCTGGGGTGGAGCCTGCTGGCGAACGCGTGGTGGCTGATGCCGGCGAACTTCGAGTTGGGCACGAGCCTGCCGCTGCACGTGTGCGACCTGGTGAACCTGATCCTGCCGTTCGCGGTGTGGACGCGTCGGCGGACGCTGCTGGCGATCACGGTCCTGTGGGGCCTGGGGCTGAGCACGCAGGCGTTCTTCACGCCGACGCTGAACGAGGCGCCGGGGGACCTTCGGTTCTGGCTGTTCTGGGGCGGGCATCTGTGGGCGGCGGCGGGGTGCTGCGTGATCGCGGGGGGGACGGGCTTCCGGCCGCGGTGGCGGGACTGGGCGCGGGTGGTGGCGATCGGGGTGGCGCTGGTGCTGGCGCTGGTGTGCTTCAACCTGGTGTTTGATTCGAACTACGGGTTCGTGGGGCGGGGCACGCCGAGCAACCCGACGCTGATCGACCGGCTGGGGGCGTGGCCGCTGCGGGTGGTGTGGCTGGTGCTGATCGGCGCGGCGGCGCAGGGGGTGGTGGTGGTCGCGTACCCGGCGCTGGCGTGGGTGATCGGGGTGCTGGCGCGGCGGATCGGGCGTCGATAGACTGGCGGGCGTGTCGGTCCTGGTGCTGATCCTGGTGGCGGTTGCGTTCCTGATCGCGTGGCCCGCGTGCGGGCTGGTGCGCGGGTGGAGCGTGCGCGCGGGGGCGCTGGACACCGATGGGGTGCCCGGACAGGTCAAGGCGGCGCGGCGGGCGGTGCCGAACACGGGGGGGATCGGCATCGCGCTGGCGGTGTTCGGGCCGCTGGTGGCGGGGCTGGTGTGGCTGGAGATGGGCGCGGGGCGGCTGCCGGGCTGGGCGTCGGCGGCGGGGGCGCACCTGGAGGGGTTGCGGTCGGTGCGGGGGCTGGGGTGGGCGATGGTCGGGGGCGGGCTGTGGCTGCACGGGCTGGGGTTGATTGATGACCGTCGCCCGCTGGGGCCTCTGGTGAAACTCGCGTGCATGGCGGCCCCCCCGCTGCTGCTGGCGACGGTGTTCGACACGCGGCTGCTGACGGTGCTGGACGGGCACGCGGGCGGGGCGTGGCTGAGCGTGCTGGTGACGGTGGTGTGGTTCCTCGCGGTGACGAACGCGATGAACTTCATGGACAACATGGACGGGCTGTGCGCGGGCGTGGCGGCGACGGCGGGGGCGATGTTCCTGGCGGCGGCGTTGATCGGCGGGCAGTGGTTCGTGGCGGGGGTGCTGGCGTTGCTGGTCGGGGCGTGCGGGGGGTTTCTGGTGTGGAACCGGCCGCCGGCGCGGATGTTCATGGGCGACGGGGGCTCGCTGGTGATCGGCTACCTGCTGGCGTTCACGACGACGCGGACGACCTACGTGGACGCGGGGGATGGGGCGGGCGGGGCGTGGTACGCGGTGCTGATGCCGGTGGTGGTGATGGCGGTGCCGCTGTACGACATGGCGAGCGTGACGGCGATCCGGCTGAGCGAGGGGCGTTCGCCGATGGTCGGGGACCTGCGGCACTTCTCGCACCGGCTGGTGTCGATGGGGCTGTCGGGGCGGTCGGCGGTTGCGGTGATCGTGGGGCTGACGGGGGCGACGGGGATCTCGGGGCTGCTGCTGACGCGGGCGGCGCCGTGGCAGGCGTTCGCGATCGCGGCGCAGGTCGGGCTGCTGCTGGGGGTGCTGGGGCTGTTCGAGCACCGGGTGGAGCGGGCGACGCGGAACGGGGCCGTGGGGACGGGGCTGGGCGATGGCTGAGGGCTTGTCGCGCGGGCGGTTTGCGGGGGGCTGGGCGTGCCTGCTGGCGCTGCTGGCGGCGGCGTTCGGGCGGGCGGTGTGCTCGGCCGAGCCGTTCCCGTGGTGGGATTCGGACCCGTTCACGTTCGCGCCGCCCTTGGTGGGGATCACGCCGGCGTGGGCGCTGCTGCTGAACCTGGCGATGGTGCTGGCGGCTGCTGGCGTGGTGGTCTGCACGCGGGCCGGGCCGGGCCGGGTCGGGGCGGGGCTGCTGGCGGCCGGGATGGGCGCGGTGGCGTGGCACGCGGTGACGGACACGGAGACGGTCGCGGGCGGGTCTGACCTGGCGGCGGGGATGGCGTGCCTGGTCGGGGCGTGGGCCGGGTCGTCGCTGGCGGGGGCGCGGCGGGTGATGGTGGGCCTGGGGCTGGGGTTCGGGGTGATGCTGGCGGTGGTCGGGGCGCAGGAGGCGTTCGTCGAGCACCCGCGCACGCTGGCGGCCTTCGAGACGACGCGCGGGGCGTTCTTCGAGGCGCGGGGGTGGGACCCCGACGGGCCGGAGGCCGCGATGTACGAGGAGCGGCTGTCGCACTCGGACCCGACGGCGTGGTTCGGGCTGACGAACGTGCTGGCGACCTTCGCGGGGGCGTCGGCGGTCGGGTTGATCGCGGTGGCGCTGACGGCGCGCGGGTCGCGGGCGGCGCGGCTGCTCTTCGTGGCCGGGGCGGCGGCGTCGGGGTGGGTGCTGCTCGCGACGGGGTCGAAGGGCGGGATCGGGGCGGCGGCGCTGGCGGGGCTGGTCGTGGCGGTGTGCTGGGCCCGGAGGCCGGCGTGGGTCGGGCGGGCGGTGCTCGGCGCGGCGGCGTTCGTGGTGCTGGCGGTGGTGGCGCGGGGGGTGGTGGGTGAGCGGATCGGGGAACTGAGTTTGCTGTTCCGGTCGCAGTACATGCGCGGGACGGTGTCGGTGTGGGCGGAGCGCCCGGTGGTGGGCGTGGGGCCGGGGCGGTTCCAGGACGCGTACACGCGACTGAAGCCGCCGGAGGCGCCGGAGGAGGTGACCAGCCCGCACAGCGTGGGGTTCGACTGGGTGGGCGTGCTCGGGCTGGGCGGGGCGGCGTGGGTCGGGGTGCTCGCGGCGGGATGGCTGGGGCGCGGCGAGGGGGATGGCGACGGCGGCGGTGCGTCGGACCCGGGGGTGCGGTTCAGCGTGCGCGCCGGGCTGGGTGTGGTCGGGGCGGCGGTGGTGCTGTCGGCGATGGCCGGGCGGGCGGCGGTGACGCCGGAGGGCGCGGCGGCGCTGGTGATCGGGGCGGCGGGGTGGGCGGGCGTGGCGGCCGCGGTGTGCGTGTCGGGCCGGGCGGGCGCGGGACGGGGGACCGGCGCGGTGGAGGCGGCGGCGGTGTGCCTGGGGGCGGTGGCGCTCGTGCACGGGCAGTTGGACATGACGCCGGTGTGGACGGTCTCGGCGCCGGCGTGGGGGGTGCTGGTGGGGCTGGGGATCGGCGCGGTGCGGGCGGGTCGGCCGGCGCGGGGGGGCGGGGCGGGGCTCGGGGGGCGGGTTGGGACCTGGGTTGGGGCGGGATCGCTGGTGGTGGTTGCGGGGGTGCTGGGGGCGCGGGCGCCGGCGGTGTTCGCGTGGGAGCGCGGGCTGGACCGGGCGGCGGCGTGGCCCCGGCTGATCGCGGGGGCGCGGCTGGATCTGGACGGCGCGGAGGCGTCGGGGGATCGGGGGCGCGTGGCCGCGGTGGCCGAGCGGGTCTCGGGGTGGCTGGGCGGGGGCGTCGCGGCGTCGCCGGAGCGGGTGCGGGCGGCGTTGGACGCGGTGGCCATGCGGGCGCAGGAGGATGCGGCGTCGGGCCTGCGGGCGGCCCTGGCGGCTCGGGAAACCCATCAGGGCACGCGGGCGGCATTGGGGCGGGTTCTGGTGACGATCGCGCGGCGGGATCAGCGCCGAGACCCGGCCGGGGCTCGGGCGGCGTGGGCGGAGGCCTTGGCGTCGGCCGAGCGGGGGGCGGCGCTGGCTCCTGAGGATCCCGGGGCGTGGGGCTGGCTGGGGACGGTGCGCGAGCAGGGGGCCGGGTTTGAGCCGGGGCGGGCGGGGGATTGGCTGGTGTCGGCGGCGGGGGCGTGGGCGGAGGCGGACCGGCTGACGCCGCACGCGCCGGGGTCGGCGGCGCGGATCGCCGAGGCCCTGGATCGGGCGGGGCGTTGGGAGGAAGCGGCGGCGTGGGCGGGGCGGGCGATCGCGCGGGACGACGCGCTGCGGACGGACCCCAGGCGGCGGCTGGCGTCGTCGCGTCGGGCGGCCTTGGAGGCGATCGCGCGGGGGGGCGGTGCGGGGGCGGGGGTGGAAGAACCGTAGATACCGGCTTGAAAGGCGGGGATTTACGGCGCTAGGATGTGTGGCCGGAGATGTTCCGGCGCTCGCGTGAGGCCGGGTGTTGGCCCGGTGGTGGATTGGAGCAGGCCGGGTGGACGACACTGGCGATGCGGAACCCGAGACGGCCCCGTTGACCCTGAGGGTCCGGGACGGGGTCTGACCCGCGCGGGCGGGACGAGCAGCAAGCACATGAGAGACGAGCGGAGACCGTGCCCGGTCGTGAATCCGGGCCGGCGAGCGATATACCCGGCGGGTTGCCGGGCCGGGGACAAGCCCGGGTTGACGAACTGGCCCGCCGGGTGAAGGCGGGAACGACCGACGAGAGGAACACGGCGATGGCCACCGACCTGTCATTCATCCGCAACATCGGGATCTGCGCCCACATCGACGCGGGCAAGACGACCTGCTCCGAGCGCATCCTGTTCTTCACGGGCCAGAACTACAAGCTGGGCGAGGTGCACGAGGGCACGGCGACGATGGACTTCCTGCAGGAAGAGCAGGAGCGCGGGATCACGATCCAGTCGGCGGCGACGACCTGCCCGTGGATCCACAAGGGTCGCGAGTACAAGATCAACCTGATCGACACGCCCGGGCACGTGGACTTCACGATCGAGGTCGAGCGTTCGCTGCGCGTGCTGGACGGGGCGATCGCGGTGTTCGACGGCAAGGAGGGCGTGGAGGCGCAGTCCGAGACGGTGTGGCGTCAGGCGGACCGGTACCGCGTGCCCCGGATCTGCTACGTCAACAAGATGGACAAGATGGGCGCGGACTTTGACTACTCGTTCGCGTCGATCAAGAAGCGTCTGGGCGCCAACGCGATCGCGGTGCAGATCCCGTGGGGCCAGGGCGACACGCTCAAGGGCATCATCGACCTGCTGGCGATGAAGGCGTACCACTTCGAGCCGGACAGTTCGGGCGCGATCGTGACCGAGATGGAGATCCCCGAGGAGGAGATGGAGCGGGTGCTCAAGTGGCGTCACGACCTGATCGAGGGCGCGGTGACCCTGGACGACGAGTTGATGGAGTCGTATCTCGAGGACGAGAACAGCGTCTCGGTCGAGGGGATCAAGAAGGCTTTGCGCAAGGGCACGATCGCCCGGGCGTGCTACCCGGTGTTCTGCGGGTCGGCCCTGAAGAACATCGGCGTGCAGCGGCTGCTCGACGGCGTGATCGACTACCTGCCCAACCCGCAGGAGGTCCCCGAGGTCGAGGGCGTGCACCCCAAGGACCCCGAGAACAA
This sequence comes from uncultured Phycisphaeraceae bacterium, assembly GCA_964522095.1. GTDB lineage: Bacteria > Planctomycetota > Phycisphaerae > Phycisphaerales > UBA1924 > UBA6054. Next base: position 5,552 of record CAZFSO010000013.1, read on the forward strand.
GATGCGTCGCCCGCACGACGACACCGCGCCGTTCAGCGCGCTGGTGTTCAAGGTGGTCAGCGACACGCACGGCGACCTGACGTACCTGCGGATCTACTCGGGCAAGCTGGTCAAGGGCACGCGGACGCTGAACCCCGGCAACAACAAGCGCGAGATCGCGTCGCGCATCTTCGAGATGCACGCGAAGGACCGCAAGCCGCTGGACGAGGTGGGCGCGGGCAACATCGTGGCGGTTGTGGGCATCAAGGACTCGATCACGGGCGACACGCTGTGCGACCCGGACCACCCGGTGATCCTTGAGCGGATGACCTTCCCCGAGCCGGTGATCTCGATGTCGATCGAGCCGAAGACGGCCGACGACAAGCGCAAGCTCTCCGAGGCGCTGGTGACGATCCGGCGCGAGGACCCGTCGTTCCGTTCGGAGTACAACGAGGAGACGGGCCAGACCATCATCTCGGGCATGGGCGAGTTGCACCTTGAGATCATCAAGAACAAGCTCGTGCGCGACATGAAGATCGGCGTGGAGGTCGGGCGTCCCCGCGTGTCGTACCGCGAGGCGATCTCCGGCACCGCCAACAACATCCGCGGGAAGTTCGTCAAGCAGACGGGCGGCCGCGGGCAGTTCGGCGACTGCACGATCAACATCATGCCGTTCACGAAGGAGGAGGCGGAGGCCGCGAAGTTGAACTTCAAGGACAACGTGGCCTTCGAGAACAAGATCGTGGGCGGCTCGGTGCCCAAGGAGTACATCCCCTCGATCGAGTACGGCGTGCGTCAGACGGCGCTGGGCGGCGTGACGGCGGGATACCCCCTGATCAACGTCAAGGTCGAGCTGGTCGACGGCTCGTACCACCCGGTCGACTCCTCGCAGGTGGCCTTCGAGCAGGCCGGTCGTCTGGCGCTGCGCGAGGCGGTGGCCAAGGCGGGCAGCGTGCTGCTCGAGCCGATCATGAAGGTGGTCGTCACGACGCCCGAGGAGTACATGGGCAACGTGACGGGCGACCTGTCGAGCCGTCGCGGGATGATCCTCCACCAGGAGGACAAGGGCATGATCAAGGAGATCACGGCCGAGGTGCCGCTGAGCGAGTTGTTCGGCTACACCACGGTGCTCCGCGGGCTCAGCCAGGGTCGTGCGGCCAACTCGATGGAGTTCCACGAGTACCGCGCGATGCCGTCCAACCTGCAGAAGGAAGTGATCGCCTCGGGCGCCTGATCGCTTGACGAGGATCGTGAACGATCGGGGCGTGGTCTGCAAGGGCCACGCCCCTTTTTCGTTCTGGCCCGGCCGATCGGCGGTGGGCGCGGCGGGGCGTGGCGACCTATCCTCACTGCCCCCGGGGCCGCGTGGGACGGTCCGGGGCAACGCTCGGGAGCCAGCGATGGGCGATCGATACCAGGCGGTGCTGCTGTTCGGAGCGCCGGGCGCGGGCAAGGGGACGCAGGGCGGCCTGCTGGGTCGCGTCCCCGGCTACTTCCACCTGTCCACCGGCGACATGTTCCGGGCGATGGACAAGCAGAGCGAACTCGGGCGGGTGTTCTACGAGTATTCCTCGCGCGGCGAGTTGGTGCCCGACGAGATCACGGTGGACGTGTGGAGCCGGTACACGCAGGCGCTGACGGTGCTCAACCAGTACCGACCCCACCAGCAGTTGATGGTGCTCGACGGGCTGCCGCGGACGGTCCGGCAGGTCGACCTGGTGCGCGACCACGTGGACGTGGCGTGCGTGGTGCACCTGGTGGCCCGCGACCGTGAGAAGATGGTCGCCCGCCTGCGGGGCCGGGCGCTGAAGGAGAAGCGGCCGGACGACGCCAAGGAGGAGGTCGTGCGGAACCGGCTGGAGGTCTACGACCGCGAGACCCGGCCGGTCCTGGACCGCTTCGACCGCGGGCTGGTGCGCGAGGTGGACGCGGTCGGCTCGCCGGGCGCGGTGCTGCGGGCGGTCCTGGAGGTCGTCACGCCGATCCAGGAGGCGCGGTTCGGCAACTCGCTGGAGGGGTGAGGGGCTGGGGGGGGTCACTGGCCGCCGCGGTTGGGCAGGGAGTTGACGTTGAAGACCAGGCCCTGGACGCCCAGGTCGGGCAGCGCGCCCGGGGCGCGGATGCCGTAGAGGGCGGGGAAGTCGTACGAGGCGTAGTCGGCGGGCGGGTGGAAGTGGAAGGCGACGGGGACGGTGTCGCGCAGGCGGTCGCTGGTGCCGAAGTGCTTCCAGGGCTGCTGCCAGTTGCGGGCGTTGCGGCCGCTGCCTCGGAGTTCCCAGACGTCGACGGGCACCCAGACGACCCGGTCGAGGTCGGGTGCGACGAGGGCGAACTCGACCCAACTCTTGTACTTCTTGTGCGCGCCGGACTCGCGCTTGTCGATGCCGACGACGGTGCGCGCGGGGATGCCGGCCCGGCGGAGCACGGCGGTGAGGAGCACGCTGTAGTCGTGGAACGAGCCGGTCCCGGTGGCGGCGGTGGCGGCGGCGTTCTGAACGTGGAACCCGCCGATCATGCCGGCGAGGCTGTTCAGGCCGGTCAGGCCGCTGGTGGCGTCGATGATCGCCTGGGTCTGGACGACGCTCGACCCGGCCCGGATGATGCGCGGCGGGCGGCCCGCCAGGGGCTCGGACGCGTTGGCGTTGGCCCGGACGTGGCCGAGCACGCTGCCGGTGAGGAACTTGGCGAGTTGGACGGGGGGGACGGATTTCGGGTCGGCGCCGCCGGTCCATTCTTCGAGCAGCGCGGTGACGGCGTCGCCGTGCTGGGGGTCGTCGACGTCGAAGACCGCGTCGCGTTCGAGCCACGGGGCCGCGGTTTCGGGCCACTGGTCCGGCCAGGGCAGGTCCCAGGCGGCCTTCTCGTCGAACCGGGTCTCGACGCAGGTCAGGGCGTTGACGAAGGTGAACTGGAGCTGGTTGACCTCCAGGGGCTCGGAGGCGTCGTAGATCATGTAGGGGGCGTGGGTGCCGGGGACGCGTGCGGGCGTGGCCTCCATCGCGGCCTTGTGCTCGCGCCGCTCGACCGCGACGGACCCCAGGGGGAAGGCCGGGTCGTGCTCGACGGCCCAGGCGGTGGCGCTCTCGGCGACGTAGGGCATGACGATGCGCAGGTCCTCGTAGCGCCAGCCCTGGAAGTCGGTGTAGTTGCGCACGCGGCGGCCGTCGGGGTAGATGAAGTACAGGCCCTCGACCAGCCAGGACTTGGGGTTGGAGTACTCCATGTACCGGTTGGATTCCAGCGCGGGCCCGTCGCCGTTTTTCGGCTGCGGCTGCGCGGCGGCCGGAAGGGCGGTCAGGCAGAACAGGGCGACGGTGGCGCTGAGCGTGCGGCGCATCGGGTGTCTCCGGTCGGCGGCGTGTGCCTGCGGGAGGGTACGGGCCCGGGCGCGGGCCTGTTGCCCGGATCGGCGCGTAGCATGGCACTTCACCCACGGAAGGAGCGTCACGGATGGTTCAGGCGGCTGCGGCGACTGGGGCGGGCGGGGGTCAGACCCGGGTTGAGAAGGACTCGATGGGCGAGATGGGCGTGCCGGCCGACGTGCTGTACGGGGCGTCCACGCAGCGGGCGGTCCTGAACTTCCCCATCTCCGGGCGTCCCGTGCCCGCGGAACTGATCCGGGCGTACGCGATGCTCAAGTCGGCGGCGGCGCTGGCCAACTTGTCGCTGGGCAAACTGCCCGAGGCCAAGGCCCGGGCGATCTGCGCGGCCTGCGAAGAGATCCTGGGGGGGCTGGAGGGGCGTGGCGGGCTGGCCCGGCACTTCCCGGTGGACGTGTTCCAGACCGGGTCGGGCACCAGCACGAACATGAACGTCAACGAGGTGGTGGCCAACCTGGTGTGCCTGGCCAACGGCGACCCGATCGGGTCGAGCAAGAACGCGTCGTACCTGGCCAAGGACGCGGCGGTGCACCCCAACGACCACGTCAACATGGGCCAGTCGAGCAACGACACCTTCCCCACCGCCATGCACGTGGCGGCTGCGGTGGCGATCCAGGCCCGCCTGGCCCCGGCGGTGCGGGCGATGGCCGAGGAACTGGAGGCCAAGGCGGCGGCGTGGGACTCGGTCATCAAGATCGGTCGGACCCACCTGCAGGACGCGACGCCGATCCGGCTGGGCCAGGAGTTTTCCGGGTACGCCGCCCAGATGCGCCACGCCGAGGAACGCCTGCAGCGGGCGATGGCCACCCTGGGCGAACTGGCCATCGGCGGGACGGCCGTGGGAACGGGGATCAACACCCACCCGCGTTTCGCCGGGCTGGTGTGCGAGGAACTGAGCAAGGCGACGGGCATCCACTTCCGCGAGGCGTCGAACCACTTCGAGGCCCAGCACGCCAAGGACGGGTACGTGGAGGTGTCCGGCCTGCTGCGGACGGTCGCGGTGAGCCTGACGAAGATCGCCAACGACGTGCGGTGGCTGGGGTCCGGGCCGCGGTGCGGCATCGGGGAGTTGAAAGTGCCGGCGGTGCAGCCCGGGTCGAGCATCATGCCCGGCAAGGTCAACCCGGTGATCGCCGAGGCGGTCGTGATGGTGGCCTGCCAGGTGATCGGCAACGACGCGGCGGTGACGGCCGGCGGGCTGGGCGGGGTGGGCTCGCTGATCGACCTGAACGTGGCGATGCCGATGATGGCGGCCAACCTGATCGACTCGATCAACCTGCTGGCCGGCGCGTGCGAGACCTTCAACTCCAACCTGCTCAAGGGTTTGGAGCCCGACGAGGCCCGGTGCGCCGCCCTGATCGAAGGGTCCTTGGCGATGTGCACGAGCCTGGTTCCGGAGATCGGCTACGACGCGTCGGCGAAACTGGCCTACCAGGCCTACGAGCAGGGCAAGACGGTGCGGGAACTGGCCCTGGAGCAGGGGCTCGTGCCGGCGGAACGCCTGGCGGCGCTGCTGGACCCGCGGTCGATGACGGAGCCGGGGGGGGCGGGGGGGGATTGACTCACCGGCTGGGGCCGGCTCGGAAAAGTGGCCTCGGTCGCCGGGATCCGGCGGCTGGGCGGCAACCTCCGGGGCTTGCCTGCGTATTTCTTGGACCTTGAGGCGGCCAACGCGGCGCCGCCGGTCCCGCTAAGATGGTGACCACGGCGCCCGAATCGCCCGTTTCCACGACCTCTTTGCCCATCCGAGCATCCTCGGGATGCTGTTGGAACCCGATCAGGAGTGCATCGATGCAGAACAACTCTCGCGACGCCGCCAGGACGAAGGTGTCGGACCGCCGCGCGCTGGCGTGCGTGATCGCGGCGGTCAGCGGCCTGTCCGCGGCCGCCTGGGCGAACCCGGCGGCGGTTTCGGTCAAGGGCTCCAAGGAGTCCGCTGGCGTCGGGGAGATCGCCGCCGGTGAACGCATGGCGCTCGCGGCGGGCAAGGGCGGCGTCACGCACGTGCGCGTGGTCGCGCCGGACGCCTACAAGTCGGACGTGTTCCCCACGAGGGGGTACCCGGGTGTGATGGCCTCCCTGGCCCCGCGCCACGTGGCGTACGGCGAGGTGGTCCTGATCGCCGAAACGCGCGAGTTGGCCCAGGCCGCCGTGGAATCGATCCGCGGCGAGTTCCCTTGGCTGAACGGGCAGATGCTGGTCGAGTCCGACCAGTTGCCCGGCGTGTTCACGCTCAACGCCCGGTCGGTCCGCAACGCGTCGCGCGTGGCGACGCTGCTCGGGTCCAAGCCCGGGGTGATCGACGCGTCGGTCGAGATGGAGATGGCCCGCAAGCCCTTGGGCGGCGGGGATCCGGCGTTGTACGCCCAGTGGCACATCAACAACAACGCTGCGCCTCTGATCGACCACGGTATCCAGGAGGTTCATGATGCCGGGATCACCGGTGCCGGGGTTGTCGTGGGCGTGCTGGAGGCCCGTCGGGGAAACTTCACCTCGCCGTACAACCCGGAATCGCTTGAGGATCCGGACTATGACTTCTCGGACACGGTGCATCCTGACCTGTTCGGGAACTTCAATCAGGAACTCTCGCAACTGACCGATCCGTTCCAGTTGGACGTGACGCACGAGGTGGCGGTTGCCGGTCTGATCGGGGCGGTGGCCAACAACGGCGAGTACGGACGCGGTGTCGCGTACGGCGCGCAGTTGGCCGCGCTGCGGAACGGGAGCGCACTGGAGACGGCCGAGGCCTGGAGCCACGCGCTGCAGGGCATCGACATCATCAACAACTCGTGGGGACCGGACAACGAGATTTTCCCGGGGTGGGAGAACGGTCGGTTCCCCGCTGGCGACGGGGACGACGACTTTGACGTGGTCTTCCCCGGTGTGACGACGTCTCAGTTGGGCCGCGTACAGCGCCTGGGCCTTGAGCGTGCGCTGACTCTTGGTCGCAACCGCAACGGGCGGATTCTGGTGATGGCGGCCGGGAACGGCAGCCACTTCCAGGGGTGGGAGCGGTTTTCCGCGGGCAACGCAGTGAGCCTCCCGCAGCACGGCCTGCTGGACTGGATGGGCACCATCACCCCGGACGATCCGTTCGCGGACTTTGACCTGACCGGCGCGGACGCCGAGGGCTGGCGCTACTCGGGCATGATGGGCGATCGAACAGAGTACTCGGAACAGGCGACCCACCCGTTCACCTTCGCGATCGCGGCGGTTGGTGACACAAACGAGCGAGCGGCGTACTCAACCACCGGCACTGCGGTGCTCGCGGGCGGCTACTCGGGTGGCAGCGTGCATCCGCAGATGCCCACGCCCGGCGAAGGGTACGTCGGTTTCCCGAACGGCCGGAATATCACGACGACCTACCCCCTGGTCGCCGGAGCAGATCCTTTCTGCCCCCCGGGACTAGACATGGTGCCCGGGCTGACCTGTTCTTTCAACGGCACGAGCGCAGCCGCACCGATCGTGTCGGGCATCTTCGCGCTGATGCTCGAAGCCAACCCGGACCTGAACATCCGCGACATCCAGCACATCATCCAGCAGACCTCGGTGCCGATCGGCTTTGACCCGGCGGCGAGCTACTGGACGACCATGTTCGGCTTCGGCGACGTCGACCCGGACGACGAGAACACCGAGAACCCAACCTTCTGGCAGGTCAACTCGGCGGACGTGCTGCACAGCGACGAGTACGGATTCGGCGTGATCGATGCCGAGGCGGCCGTCGAGATGGCGAGAACCTGGCCGGGCGTCGCCGACCTGTACGTTCTTGACACCGGCGACGTGGAAGTCTCGGTCTCCGTGCCGGACGCCCAGTTCGTCGAGACCGGGGCCGACGCGGACGAAGCCGCCCCCAAGGTGTTCTTTGAACTCGTTCCTGGAACCGTCGTGTCCGCCCAGCGCGAGTTGCCGAACGGTGCGATCACCGGCCTGGCGTGCATCCGCGAGAACTTCGTGGTCGAGACGGTCGAGCTGACCATCACCGTCGAGGGCCACGGGGCGGGCGACCTGTTCGTCGTGCTGGAGAGCCCGCGCGGGTCGGTTTCGCCCCTGGCGATCCCTCGTTCGGACTCCGACGCGGGCATCGTCCCGCCCGGCACGAGCGAGTACTCGTATTTCGAGTACAAGTTCTCCAGTTACAAGCACTGGGGCGAGTTGTCGGGCGGCACCTGGAACCTGTACCTGCAGGACTACCGTCCCGACGACGAAACGCCCGAGGGCGAGCCGCCCGAAGAGGACGAGCCCGGTGAGGAGCACGTGACGTTCCTCGGCCCGCTCGGTCTGCCGGGGGCGGCGTACTTCGAGCACGACGAGAAGACGCTGGTTTCGTTCCGGCTGAAGGTGTACGGCACGGACGCGAACCTCCCGCCGACGCACGGGTGCCCGCCGGCGTTGACCACCTGCCCGGGCGATCTCACCGGGAACGGCATCGTGGACACCGAGGACCTTCAGTTGTTCTTCGAGTGGTTCCTGAACGGCGATATGCTGGCCGACATCAACGGTGACGGCGTCCTCGACGCCTTCGACATCGTTGCCTTCCGCGCGATCTGGATGCCCGGCTTCTGCAACGCATCGGGCCCGAGCGGGCGGCCGATCGGCGTGCCGGGGTCTAACGACATCACCCCGATCATCCGCCCTGTCTGATTCCGACCGGCCCATCCTTCGAGCACGCACCCCGGCCCCGCGGCCGGGGTTTTTTCTGCGCTGTGTTCGAGGGGCTTGGCGGGCGCATGGAAAAGGCCGGCCCTTTCGGGACGGCCTTTGTCGTGCGAGTAGGCGCAACTGGACTCGAACCAGTGACCTCTGCCATGTGACGGCAGCGCTCTAGCCAACTGAGCTATGCGCCCGAGCGGCGGATTCTAAGCCCGCGAGGGGGCGGCGGCAAGCCGGGGCCGGGTTGCGTCGTCGTGCGCCGGGTCGGGCGCGGGGCGCGGCTGGCGGTCAGGGGGGGCGGGGTCAGTTGGTCAACGAGACGCGGACCTGGCGGTTGCCGGGGCCGCGGATGGTGACCTGGCGGGCGTCGCCGTGGATGGCGGCGAGGAACCAGCCGGGGGCGACCTCGTCGCCGATGGCGCGGGGACGGTTGTTGATGACGGCCAAGGGGCGCGCGGGGTGGGGCATGACGGTCGTCAGGCGGAAGGCGGGCACGGGCGCGGGCGGCTCCGGGGCCGGCTCGGGCTCGGGCTGGGGGTCCGGCTCGGGGGCTTCGGCGGCCAGGACCTGGGCGGCGGCGCGGAACGGCGAGGCCAGGGCCGCGAGGGCTTCGGGGGTCGGGCGCGTCGGTTGGGTGTCGGGGAGGGTGGGCAGGGGCGGCAGTTCGAGGTAGGTCGCGGCGAGGGCCGAGGCGGGGGCGCCGCCGACGAAGCGGGCGCCGAGGACCCCGGCGATCGGGGTGAGGGCGACGAGCAGGAGGGCGGCGCGGGTGTTGCGGTCAGTCGGCATGGGCGGGCTCCGCGTCGTCTGGCAGGATGGACGTGCCGCCGGGGACCCGGAACACCGTCAGCGTGATCGATGCTCGGACGGCGTCGTGCTCGGCGCGGGAGAGGCGGACGTCGGAGACGTGGGCGACGCCGAGGTCGTGGCGCAGCGCGTCGATGAACGCGGCGACCCCGGGGAACGGGCCCTGGAAGTCGATCAGGAACGCGTCGGAGACCAGCGGCACGCGGACGCGGGCGCCGGCGGCGTCGAGCGAGCGGCCCGATGACTTGGGGTCGGTGCGGACGATGCGCACGCCGCAGCGGTTGGCGGACTCGTCGATGGCGGTGAAGACGGCGGCGGTGTTCGTGTAGCGGGCGAGGGCCTCGTCGAGGGCCCGGGCGCGGCGGGTGACCTCGGCGAGGACCGCGCGGGTGTGCTCGGGGTCGGGGGTGTCCTGGCGGAAGCGTTGGATGGCGCGTGTCTGGTCGGCGAGGCGTCGGGCGGCGTCGTCGTGCTCGGCGCGGGCCGGGCGCGCGGTGAAACTCCACGCCACGCCGAGCAGGGCGGCGGCCATGACGGCCTTGATCACGACGGTTCTGAGTGCCTGCTCGTGCATCACCGGTCACTCCCGGGGGTGGTGGCGTCCGCGGTCAGGATGGTCGGGAGGGGGGCGTCGGGGTTGAGGCGCAGGGTCAGCGTGAAGGCGCGGACGGAGCCGGGGCGGCCCGCGGATTCGCGGCTGGTCGAGCCGAGTTCGACGCGGGCGATGAGGGGCGACTGCTGGAATCGTTCGACGAGGCCGGTCAGCGCGGCGGTGACCTCGGAGTCGGTCTGGGCGGCGCAGACGCCGCGGATTCGGGCCTCGCCCGCGTGGGACGCGCCGGCGCTCGCGCGGGCCTCGAAGTCGTCGAATCGGATGGTGTCGTCGGCGGACTCTGAGAGCAGGGCGAGCAGGCCGACCCAGTCGGGCGACGGGCCCGAGGCGGCGGTGATGCGCCGGACCACGGCGTCGGCGGCGGCGCCGACCTTGACCACGCGGGTGCGGGTGTCCTCCTCGCGGGTCAGGGCCGCGAGTTGGGGGGCGTTGCGCTCGAATGCGGGCGCGAGGCTCTCGGTGCGGGTCTGGGTGAGCCAGAGTTCGGCGCCGAGCAGGCCGGCTGCGACGGCGGCCCCGGCGGCCATGCAGCGGGTGGCTTTGCGCGCGGTGCGCTGCTCGGCGACGGCGCGGGGGATCAGGCCGATGCGGGTGCGGCGGAGGCGGACGAGTTCGTGCTCGAGCGTGCCGTGGGCGAAGGGTTCGAGGACGCTGCGGGCCTCGGCGCCCGGGGCGTGGCGTACGTGGGTGTTGAGGGTGTCGGTGACGGAGGCGCCGAGGTGCGGGATGGCTGCGCCCGGGCCGTCGAGGATCAGCGAGTCGATGGCGTGGTCGGCGGGCAGGCCGAAGCGGAGGGTCTGCTTGATTTCGACGCAGAATCGCTGGAGGACGGGGGCGACCATGGGGAGGATGCGCGAGCGGAGTTCGGGGTCGATCTTGCCGGCCTTGAAGGGCAGGCCGTGCTCGAAGAGCATCGACTCGCCGAGGGAGCGGTCGGGCTGTGCGTCGCCGGCGGCCATGGCGCGCTGGAAGACGTCGGACATCAGGCGGTGGCCGAACTCGAAGGAGCGGACGAGGAGGATGCCGTTCTTCGAGCCGCAGGCGACGGCGGACCAGCCCGGGCCGATGTAGCAGCAGGCGGTGTCTTCGCTGGATTTGAGGACGCGATTGGCGGCGGCCTGGATGACGCAGGCGACCTCGGGCACGAGCCGGTCGAGGCGTCCGCCGCAGCGGGTGACCCAGGCGTAGAGCCTGTTGGCGTCCTCCTCGCGGTCGGCCGCGGCGAGGGTCTTCCATGCGTTGGGCTTGCCTGCGGAGGGGGCGAGGGCCCTGGCGTCGGCGATGCACGCGTGCCCGCCGGCTTCGAGGACGCGCACGGTGGCGGCCCGCGTGGCGTCGTCGCGCGAGCCGGGCACGTCGTCGGCCTGGACCACGGCGTGGACGCTGTTGTAGAGCAGGGTGACGCGCGGCGTGCCGCCCCGTGCGAGGCGGGCGAAGAGTTGGCGGAGCGGTCGGTCGAGGGGGACGAGGCCCTGCTCCCAGGCCTGGGCGAGGGCGTCGGGCTCGATCTCGACCTGCTCGGCGCGGACGACGTGGCCGCCGCGCACGGCCGCGCCGCGGAGGCGGTTGGGTGTCAGGGAGATCACAAGGCGAGTGGGTGTGCCGATCATCCGGGTGTCGTCCTTTGCCGCCGGGCCAGTGTGAGAATCGGGCAAAGACCGAAGCGACTTCGGCCCGAGGCGGGGTTATTCGATCTGGAGGCGGACGCGGCGGGCGGCGGTGCCGCTGACGCCTTCGGTGACGAGGTCGCCGGCGCCCGCGGGGACTTCCAGGAAGCGGACGGTCTGGAAGGGCAGGGCGATCTCATCCCCGGCTTGGGGGATCGGGCCACCCTGGGCGAGGGCGCCGAGGGCGATGAGGGCGCCGGACTCGGCGGCGTAGAACGCGCGGGCGGACTCGACGCGGCCGGCGGCGGTCTCGGCCTCGTGGGCGAGCGGCTCGATCGAGCCGGCGACCGCCAGGCCGAGGGCGACGATGACCATGAGCGTCAGGACGATGACGACGCCGCGGCGGTGGGCTGGTCGGGCTGATGGTCGGCGCGTCACGGCGCGGCCTCCCCGATGTTCACGCGCGGGAAGATCACCGTCGAGAGCGTCATGCCCGAAACCGTGAGGCGGACGCGCAGCGTGTGGGCGTCGGCGGGGTCGGCGGCCGGGGTGCGTCCGTCGTGGTCGAGGTACTCGATCGTGAACGACTCGACGGCGCGGGCCAGCGGCGCGTCGCCGTCGGGGGTGAGCAGTTCGAGCGTTGAGCCGGTGAGGCGCACGCCGCGGTCGGGGGCGAAGAGCAGTGATGATTCGTCGGCCGCGTGGATCTGGAGCCGGGTGGCGGCGCCGGCCGGGGCCTCCCGGACGAGGCGGGTGAGGGCGTCGATGGCGAAGTAGGCGTCGTTGACTGCGTCCCGGGCCTGGCGCGAGGCGGCGTAGGCGTCGGTCGCGCTGACCAGCAGCGGGACAACGGCCGCGGAGACCGCCGAGACGGCGATGATCGAGAGCGTCAGTTCGAGGAGCGTGAACCCGGCCCTGCGTGCGCGGTGTCGCATGGCTACACCCCCCCCACCACGACGGACAGCGGCATCTCCAGTTCCGCGCCCGAGGCGGAGGGGTAGCGGACCCGGACGGTGACGACCCGGAAGAGGTTGTTGTCCGGGTCGGCGTCGGTCTGGGCGTCGGCGCCCACCAGGGGGCCGAGGTCGACTTCGAAGCGCATGCCGAGGCTGGCGTAGGGCTCGGCGGCGTCCTGGAGCCGGGCGCGCAGGCCGCCGGCGGGGTCGTCGAGGTAGGTCGACGGCGTGTTGAGGGCGTCGAAGCCGAGCGTGGAGTGGGTGCTGGCGGTGTCGGCGATGACGGTCTCGGCGACCATGGTGGCGAGCAGGACGGCGCGGGTGGTGTTGACGGCGTCGGCGCGGTCGGCGGCGGCGGCGCCCATCAGTTCGAGCACCGCGGGCACCGCGATGGCGAGCATGGCGACGCTGAAGGCGACCTCGATCAGGCTGAAGGCGCGGCGGCGCATCACGGGCCCTCCACCAGTCCGGAGATCGCGGCGACGGAGAGGCGGTCGCCGTGGTCGAGCACGATGAGCGCGGGGGCTTCGAGGGCGCCCTCGTGGGCGCCGGTCGCGCTGCGGTGGTGCGGCACGCCGCGGTGGTCGAACCAGAGCGTTGTGGCGGCCGGGCCGGGCGGCGCGAGGCCCGGGCGGGGGATGAGCACGCGGTCCAGGGCGGCGCCGAAGCGGGGCGTGAGCAGGAGCGGCGCGGATTCGTCGCCGAGGGGGGTCGTCAGCGCCGCGGGCTGGCCGAGGTCGTCGAGCGTCAGGAGGCGGACGGACTCGGCGTCGTCGTCGAACGCCGCGCCGACGGGGCGGCCGGTGGCGATGGCGCGCTCGCGGGCGTGGACGATGAGCCGTCGGACCTCGTGCGTGGCGGCGCTGCGGCGTGCGTCGTCGAAGCGCGCCATGGCGGGCAGGACGCCCGCGGCGAGGATGCCCGCGATGAGGACCGCCGCGACGAGTTCGGGCAGCGTGAAGGCGGGCCGGGATGTTTCGGAGGCGCGGGGCATGGTCACAGGTCGTTGGCGGTCACGGGCTGGTCGTGCTGGTCCAGGCGGGTCGTCGGGGCGTCGGCGTTGGCGTAGAAGACGGCGATCGGGGGTTCGGCGGCGTTGTCGACGAAGTAGTTCCAGCCCGCGCCGGCCGTGTTGAAGACGGCGCGGTCGCGGGCCTGCGCCTCGCTGACGGTCTGGACGCCGGTCGACCCGGTGAAGGGGTTGGCGGGGATGTCGAAGCGCACGGCGGTGCCGTCGGTCAGTTCGGCGATGGTCGGGAAGGGCTCGTCGCCCGCGATGACGGCGGCGGTGCGGAAGGCGGCGATCGAGGCGCGGACCGCGGCGACGGTGCTCTCCGCCGAGGCCGTGCGGGCGTGCTCGGTGGCGCCCGCGAAGCGCGGGACGACGACGGCGGCGAGGATGCCGAGGATGACCACGACGACCATCAGTTCGATCATGCTGAACGCTTTGTGGTGTCGCATGGGTCCTCAGCGGTTGATGGCGATCAGTTGCCACATGGGCAGGAAGACCGAGAGCGCCACGATCAGGACGATGACGGCGATGGCGATGGTGATGACCGGTTCGATGAAGGTGTTGACGTTCTTTGAGAGGTGGTCGGAGACGCGGTCGTAGTGGCGGGCGATGATGCGGCTGGCGCTGGCGAGTTCGTTGGCGTCCTTGCCGGCGCCGAGCAGGCGGCGGGCGAAACTGGGCAGGTGGTCGCAGGCGTTGAGGGTGGTCTCGAGCGACTCGCCGGCGCGCATGCGCTCGCAGAGGGTGTCGCACTCGGCGATGAAGACGGGGCGTCCGGTGGCGCGTCCGGCGACCCAGATCGACTCGATGACCTCGATGCCCGAGTCGATGCCGATGCCGAGCACGCGCGAGAAGCGGGCGGTGGTCACGGCGGTGAGCATCGCGCCGACGTAGGGGACTCGGAGCAGGACTTTCTCGATGCGGAAGCGGCCGGCGGGGGACTTCCACTGCTGGCGGAGGGCCCACAGGGCGAGGACGGGGGCGCTGGCGTAGGCCCACCACCACGCCTGGACCGAGTCGCCGGCGGCGCGGATCAGGCGGGTGGTCAGGGGGAGTTGGACGCCGTTGCTCTCGAAGATGACGGCGAAGCGGGGGACGACGAAGACGACGATGACCGTCAGGGCGACGCAGACGAAGCAGGCGACGATGCCGGGGTAGGTCATGGCCCGGCGGAGTTGCTCGCGGGTCTCGATGTTGCGCTCGAGCATGTCGGCGAGGTGCTGGGTGACCGAGGCGAGCGTGCCGGACTTCTCGGCGGCGCGGACGGTCTCGATGTAGACCTCGCCGAAGACGTCGTGGTACTTTCCGAAGGCGGTGGTGAGTTTCTCGCCGGACTCGATCATGACGGCGACGTCGGTGACCATGTCGCGGAGCCTGGGGTTCTTCTCGTGCTCGGCGATGGAGCGCAGGCCGCGGGCGATGGGGATGTTGGCCTCGACGAGCACGCTGATCTCGCGGGTCAGGTCGGCGACGTCGCGCCCGGAGATGCGGGCGCGCCGGCGCCCGGGGGGGGCCCACGCGGCCGCCTCTCGGATTTTCAGCGGGGTCAGCCCGTCGGCGGCGAGGCGGCGGCAGGCCTCGGCCTCCGAGGGGGCGTCGAGGGCGCCGGCGGTGCGGCGGCCGTCGGGGCCCAGGGCTGTGTAGCGGAACTTGCTCATGGCGTGTGGCTCAGGCGGCGCGGGCCTCGAAGTCGGTGGTGGCCGAGTGGGGCTCGGCGATGTCGACGGTGGCGTGGAGTTTGTGGAGTTCGCTGACGCTGGTGACGCCCAGGCGGGCCTTGTCGATGCCGTCCTCGAGCATGGTGCGCATGCCGGCGGCGCGTGCGTGTGCGGCGATCTCGGAGGTCGAGGCGTCGCGTTCGATCAGCATGCGGACGTGGCTGGTGGCCCTGAGCATCTCGTAGACGCCGACGCGGCCCTTGTAGCCGGTGTTCATGCAGGCCGGGCAGCCGGCGCCGCGGGTGAAGTTGCCGCAGTCGCCGCCGATGCCGAGGCTGGCCAGGTCGGCGGGGTCCACGCGGTCGGGCTGGCGGCACTCGGCGCAGACCTTGCGGACGAGGCGCTGGGCGATGACCCCGAGCAGGGCGTTGTTGATGGCGAAACTGGGCACGCCGAACTCGCGCATGCGGGCGACGGCGCTGACGGCGTCGTTGGTGTGCAGGGTGGAGAAGACGAGGTGTCCGGTCAGGGCGGACTGGGCGGCGATGCGGGCGGTCTCCTCGTCGCGGATCTCGCCGATGAGCATCACGTCGGGGTCCTGGCGGAGCAGGGAACGCAGGGCGGTGGCGAACGACATGCCGATGGCGGGGTTGACCTGGATCTGGCGGACCAGGGGCATGCGGACCTCGACGGGGTCCTCGATGGTCATGATGTTGCGGTCGGGCGAGTTGATCTGGTTCAGCGCGGTGTAGAGGGTGGTGGTCTTGCCCGAGCCGGTGGGCCCGGTGACGAGGACCATGCCGTGGGGCTTGCGGATGACCTCCTCGTAGTCGCGTGCGATGTCGGCGGGCATGCCGAGTTGGGCGACGGACCCGATGGCGGCGGCCGGTCGGAGCAGGCGGAGGACGGCGTTCTCGCCGTGGATGGTGGGCACGATGGAGAGGCGGACGTCGACGTTGGCGCCCTTGAAGCGGAAGCGGAACTTGCCGTCCTGCGGGCGTCGGGTCTGGGTGACGTCGAGTTGGGCCATGACCTTGAGGCGCTGGACGATGGCCTCGTGCATGGCCAGGGCGGGGCCCTGCTGGGCCTGGAGGACGCCGTCGATGCGGTAGCGCAGGTGCAGGGCGCGGTCGTCGGGGTTGACGTGGACGTCGGAGGCGCCCGAGTCGGCGGCGGTGTAGAGGATCTGGTTGACGGCCGCGACGACGGGCTCGTCGGCGGAGGTGAGCAGTTCGTCGGCGCCCGCGGCCTCCTCGTCGGTGCTGCCCGAGTCGAGGGTGTAGGCCCGGACGATCAGCGTGCGGAGCATCTCCGAGTCGCAGACGACCGGGTCGATCTGGCGGCGCAGGGTCTGCTGGAGCAGGTCCATGGCGCGCAGGTCGAGGGGGTCCTCCATCGCGACGGTGGCGACGTCTCCGAGCACGCAGATCGGGAAGGCGACCAGGCGTTCGGCCATGGCCTTGGGCAGGCGGCGGGAGTTGCGGATGTCGGCGTCGACCATCGCCAGGTCGACGAAGGGGTACTCGCAGATGACGGCCTTGGCGACGGCCAGGTCGCGGGTGGAGACCTTCTGGAGGCGGATGACCGCCTCCTCGAGGCTGACGGCGTGCTCGGCGGCGTAGCGGCGCAGTTCGTCCGCCCCGGCGCCGGAGAGTTTGCCGTCCTCGATGAGGGCCTGGATGACGAACTCGCTGGTGTCGAGCACGGCGGACTCCTGGTGTCAGACGGCCGAGCCCTCGATGCGGGCGAGCATGGCGTCGATCTGGGCGGTGGTGGCGTCGTCGGGTTCGAGGTAGGCCACGCCGACGAGGTAGGCGGGGCGGCGGTCGGTCATCTGGACGCGGACGACGCGGGTGCGGGCGACGACGAGGGGGCGGCTGTCGGGGCGGTTGGGGTCCGGGATGCGCAGTTCGAGGACGACGCCGCGGGGGGCGTAGACGGTGCAGATGAAGCCGGCGCCGCCGGTGGCGAAGTCGACCAGGTCCACGGGGATCCAGCCCTGGTTGTCGGCGACGCCGCGTGCGTATCGGACGGTCTCGGCGTGCTCGGGGGCGACGCGGACCTGCGCGGGGAGGACGATCTCGTGCCGGACGGACCTTCTGATGATGAGCCCGCTCTGTGTCATGCGCCCTCCGGTCTTGACGGCGTCGGTCCTTTCTGGTGTCGGTCGGCGGAGGGGGGGTACTTCGGCCCGGGACGTCAAATCACGCCGCTTCGGGGGTTTGCGGGGGGGCTGGGGGCGGCTGGGGGCGGTCGGGGAGGGGCGGGGCCCTTGGGATGGGGGCGGGGTTGGTGCGGGGGTTCCTTGCCTTGTCGGCGTGGCGGTTTCTATACTCGGTGGTCTGGACCGGCCGGGGTTCAGGCCGCCCGGCCCGGTGTACGGGCCACCGATGGAATCCTGTCGGGTGTCGACCCGGGCGTTGAAGCGTCCCCGGGCGGGGCCCTACCCCCCGAAGCGCCCTGTCGCGTCCTGTCCCCGGCCCGGGACGCTGGTGTCGCTGAACGAGAAAGAAGGAAGTCATGGCGAATCCCCTGGTGCAGGACCTGATCGAGTCGGGCATCCACTTCGGCCAGCGGTCGAGCGGCTGGAACCCGAAGATGGGGCCGTACATCTACGGCAAGCGCAACGGGATCCACATCATCGACATCAAGGAGACGGTCAAGGGTCTGCTGCTGGCCAAGCGGCTGATCACGCGGACCGTCTCGCAGGGCAAGGACGTGTGCTTCGTCGGCACGAAGCGCCAGGCCAAGGGCGTGATCGAGCAGCGCGTCGCCGACGTGAAGATGCACTACGTGACCGAGCGCTGGCTGGGCGGCACCCTGACGAACTTCCGCACGATCCGCACGCGCCTCAAGCGGCTGGAGGAGCTGGAAGCGATCGAGCAGAACGACAACTTCCAGAGCTACTCCAAGAAGATGGAGAGCCAGTTGCGTCGCGAGATGAAGAAGATCCGGCGCAACCTCGACGGCATCCGCAACATGCACAAGATGCCCGGCGTGATGGTCGCGATCGACGTCAACCGCGAGATCAACGCCCTGCGCGAGGCGCGCAAGCTCGGCATCCCCACCGTGTGCCTGATCGACACGGACGGCGACCCGGAACTGGTCGACGTGGCGATCCCCGGCAACGACGACTCGATGCGGGCCATCGACGTGATCGTGCGTGAGTTGTGCAAGGCGATCGCCGACGGCAAGCAGATGCGGGTCGAGACCGGCGAGGGCGCGGACGCCGGCGCTGAGGGCGCGGCCGGCGGTCAGCGTCGCAGTCGGCGGGCGCAGTTCTCGGCCAGCGCGGCCGGTTCGGACGGGGCCGACAGCGGGGTCAACCCCGAGCCGGCTCGCGCCGAGTCCTGATCCCGAGTCCCTGTTCACACACCAGTCCACGACACCCTCGGCGGCCGGGGACAGCCCCGGCCGCCGGAACACAGACGGGAGCCAACGATGGCAGAGATCAACGCCAAAGACGTGATGAGCCTGCGGAACAAGACCGGGCTGGCCATGATGGCGTGCAAGAAGGCGCTGATGGAGGCCGACGGCGACGTCGTCAAGGCCGAGGACCTGCTCCGCAAGGAACTCAAGGGCAAGATGGAGACCAAGATGGACCGCGCCGCCGGCGAGGGTCGCATCGAGGTGGCCGTCTCGGGCGACGGGCGCTCGGCGGTGATCGTCGAGTTGCGTGCCGAGACCGACTTCACGGCCAAGAACGACAAGTTCGTCGCCGCGACGAAGAAGATCGCCGAACTGGCCCTGGCCGTCCCGGCGGGGTCGACGGGCGAGCCGACGGTGGACATGCAGGCGATCATCGACGACCTGCGGATCAGCACGGGCGAGAACATCTCGATCGGCCGGATCGAGAAACTCGAGTCCAACGGCGACCGGACGGTGTACGGCAAGTACGTGCACCACGACGGCAAGACCGGCGTGCTGATCGAGGCCGAGGGCGAGGTCGGCGAGGACACCCTGCGCCAGATCGCCATGCACGTCACGGCCGCCTTCCCGCGCCCCCTGGGCCTGACGCCGGACGACATCCCGGCTGACCTGGTTGAGAAGGAGCGCAAGTTCCGGGTCGAGCAGGCGGTCGAGTCGGGCAAGCCCCGGGAGATCGCCGAGAAGATGGTCGAGGGCGGCATGCGCAAGTTCTTCGCCGAGGTCGCGCTGATCGAGCAGGCCTTCGTGATGGACCCTTCCAAGACGATCAAGGAGATCGTCGGCTCGGGGGGCAACCTGCGCAAGTTCCGGCGCTGGGAGGTCGGCGAGGCCGCCGGCTGAGCCGCGACGCAACGCGAAGCCGAACGGGCGGGGCCGAAGGGCCCCGCCTTTTTTCATCCCGGGGCGGGCCCGGGCCCGATCGACCACGATCCCCCCCGTTTCAAGGAGCACCGATGGCTTTCAAGCCCGCGCCCGGCGAGAAGTACACCGTCCGCCGCAAGGTCCTGACCGTGCTGGGCGCCAAGTTCCACGTCTACGACGAGCGGGGCTCTGTGGTCGGGTTCTGCCACCAGAAGGCGTTCAAGCTCCGCGAGGACATCCGGCTCTACACGGACGAGTCGATGACCGAGACGCTCCTGGTGCTGCGGGCACGCCAGGTGATCGACTTCGGCGCGACCTACGACGTGACGATGCCCAGCGGCGAGCCGGCGGGGTCGCTGCGGCGCAAGGGGATGAAGTCGACCTTCGTGCGGGACGAGTGGCTGGTGTTCGACCCGGACGGGCGGGAGGTGGCGAAACTGTCGGAGTTGGGCGGGTTCGCGCCGTTCGCACGCCGGTTCATCGACAACGCGTCGGTGCTGTTGCCCCAGCGGTACGTCATGACGCGCGTGTCGGACGGGGCGGAGATCGCAGCGTATCGTCAGCACTTCAACCCGCTCGTGTACCGGCTGGGAATCTCCCCGGTTCGGGAAGACGAGGGGGTGGACGAGCTGTTGGTCCTGGCGACCGGCTGCCTGATCGCCGCGATCGAGGGCCGGCAGTCCTGATCGGCGGCCGAACCAAGGAGGACATCATGGAGAAGATGAGCAGACGTGAGGCGATCGGCGGCATGGGCGCGATCGGCCTGGCGGTCGGCGCGGGCCCGGCGTTCGGCCAACCGCGCGGGCGCGAGGACCGGGCCGGCCGGGGCGGAGATCGGGCCTGGTGGCAAGGCGGGCTGGGCTGGGACGAGCGGGCGGGGAAGTTCGTGCTGCCCGACCTGCCGTACGACGCGGGGGCGCTTGAGCCGCACGTGGACGAGCAGACCATGCGCATCCACCACGACCGGCACCACCAGGGCTACGTGAACGGGCTGAACACGGCGATGGAGCGTCTGGCGGAGTTGCGGGCGGGCAACGGCGACCCGGCGACGCTGGAGCACTGGCAGCGCAAACTCTCGTTCAACGCCGGCGGGCACGTCAACCACACGCTGTTCTGGGCGAACATGGCGCCGGAGGCGGAGGCGGGCGAGCCGCAGGGGTCGCTCCTGAAGGCCATCGAGCGGGACCTGGGCGGGGTGGAGCGGTTCAGCCAGCACTTCCGGGACACGGCGGCGGCGGTCGAGGGCTCCGGCTGGGCCTGGCTGGTGCACGAGGCGGTGTCCGGCCGGCTGATGGTGCTCCAGATGCACAACCAGCAGCACTCGCTGTTCGCGGGGGTCACGCCGCTGCTGGGCGTGGACGTGTGGGAGCACGCGTACTACCTGCGGTACCAGAACCGGCGGGCGGACTACCTGGCGGGCTTCATGAACGTGATCAACTGGCGCGAGGTGGCGCGGCGGTACGATGCGGTCGCCGGGGCGTGAACCCGACCTTGACTTTGGGCGCCCCGCCTTACCGGGCGGGCGCCCGATTCAGCCGACGTGCTTGGGGTCGAAGGCGTCCTGCATGGCGTCGGTGAGCACGTTGAAGGCCAGGACCAGCACGAACATGAAGAACGTGGCGGATCCGATCTGCCAGAAGAAGCCCGAGACCACCTCGGGCTGCGACTGGTCGACCATGATGCCCCAACTGGCGCCCTCCTTGAGCCCCAGGCCCAGGAAGGTCAGGACGACCTCGCCCTTGATCGCGGCGATGAAGAGCAACGAGAGGTTGATGAAGACCAGGTGGGCGGTGTTCGGCAGGATGTGGCGCACCAGGGTGCGGCCTTTCCCGGCGCCGATGGAGTTGGCGGCCTGGACGTAGTCGAGTTGCTTGAGTTTGAGCGCCTCGCCGCGGGTGACGCGGCAGGGCCCGATCCAGTAGGTCAGCGCGAAGGCGACGTAGAGGGGGATCAGCGTGCGTTCGACGTCTGACCCGCGGAACATGAAGGCGAGGACGATCAGCAGGACCAGGTCCGGGATTGAACTGAAGGTCGAGTACAGCCAGATGACGGCGTGGTCGACGAACCCGCCCAGGTAGCCCGCGGCGGCGCCGAGGAGGCTGCCGAAGCCGACGGCGAAGACCGAGACGATCACCCCGACCTGGATGGCCACCTTCGCCGAGTAGACCGCGCGGATGAAGATCGAGCGGCCCTGGCGGTCGGTCCCGAGGAGCAGGCGCAGCCGGTAGAGGTACTCCTCGACCCCTTCGGGCATGGGCATCAACTCGAGGATGAGCGGCTCGAGGTCGTCGAGTTTGGCGTCGATCTCGCGGTCGATGCCGTCCAGACGCTCGGCGATGGCCTCGCTGAGCCGGTCCATGAGGGCCTCGTCGAACAGCGGTTCGGGGACGGGCTGCTCGAGCAGGGCCTCGGCGGAGGCGAAGAAGACGGCGGGGTCGATCGCGGCCAGGGGGGAGTCCGCGGGCACCGCGGGCACGAGTTCCTCGAGTTGGAACGCGACCTCCTCCAGGGAGAGCATGACCTCGTCGACCAGCAGGGCGGCGTCGTCCTTCTCGGTGCGCTCGGCGTAGCGCTCGGCGAAGTCCTGGGCCTGACGGACGGCGAGCCGGGTGGCCAGCAGCCCGGCGCGGAGCACGCGCAGGGAGGACTGAGAGTCGAACTCGGCCTGGAGGCGGGTGTGAATGGCGCGCAGTTCCGCCGGGTCCTTCGCGGCGACGCGCCGCTCGGCGAGGGCGAGCCCGGCGA
This sequence comes from uncultured Phycisphaeraceae bacterium, assembly GCA_964522095.1. Classification (GTDB taxonomy): domain Bacteria; phylum Planctomycetota; class Phycisphaerae; order Phycisphaerales; family UBA1924; genus UBA6054. Next base: position 27,249 of record CAZFSO010000013.1, read on the forward strand.
GCATGTCGGCGGCGTCGGCGCCGCGGGCCTCCTGGCGCTCGATGGCGTCGAGCGTGTTGCCGATCCGCTCGATGTGGAAGTAGGTCTGCTCGGTGCGGGCCATGGGGTCGGCGCGGAGGCCGAAGCCGGGCAGGTTGGCGGCGCCGACCCGCTCGAGGGTTCGCTCGGGCAGCAGGGCGCCGAGCACGGGCCGCTCGCGCAGGTCGTACAGGTCCTTCCACCGCCCCACCGCCGCGACGCCCTCCATCGCGAGGATCCAGACGAAGACGAGCAGGTAGAGCCCCACCACCGCCATCGCGGCGACCGCCAGGCGGTTGCGGAAGAGCTTGCGGAGCGACGGCGATTCGTTGATGCGGGCGATCAAGAGAGCCTCACGCGGGGGTCTGCGAGTGCGTAGAGCACGTCGGTCAGGATGTTCGACGCGATGAACAGCGCCGCGAAGAGGGCGGTGAAGGTCTGGACGACGGGGAAGTCGCTGGTGCGGATGGCGTTGATCAGCGTGCGTCCCATGCCGGGGATGTTGAAGTAGAACTCGACCAGGATGGACCCGGTGACCACGAAGGGCAGGGAGATCATGATGCGGGTGATGATGGGGATCATGGCGTTCTTGAGCATGTGGACGAACATGACCCGACGCGTGCTGGCGCCCTTGGCGCGGGCGGTGCGGATGTAGTCCTTGCGGGTCTCCTCGACCATGACCGCGCGGTAGAAGCGGGTGTCGTAGCCCAGGGCCACGACCACGTTGATGGCCACCGGCAGGGCGCAGAAGGCGATCCAGTTGGCGGGGTGGTAGAGGAACCAGCGGCTCTCACCGACCGAGGCGTCGACCGACACCTTGAAGGGCCAGTCGCCGAAGCGGACGCTGGGCAGGTAGGCGCCGAAGTACTGCCCGATGATGATGTAGACGAGCACGGAGATGCTCATGCCGATGACGGCCACGAACATCAGCGAGCGGTCGAGCAGTCGGCCGCGGTTGAACGCGGAGACCAGCCCGACGACGATCGAGATCAGGGCGGTGAGGACGAGCGTGGGCGCCATGATGGCGGCCGACGCCGGGATCGCGTCGAGGATCATCCGCCCGACGGGGCGGTTCTGCTCGAACGAGCGGACGTCGTACTTCCAGAACCGCGCCAGGTCCCAGAGGAAGTCGAAGTACTGGGCAAAGAAGTGCTTGTCCAGCCCGAACTCGGCGCGCTTCGCCGCGATCTCCTCGGGGCTGGGGTTCTTGCTGAGCATGGCGTACACGGGGTCGTTGACCCGCAGCGCGAGCATGAGCAAGAGCACGATGGCGAGAAAGACCGGGACGTTGTAGACGACCCGCCGGATCACGTAGTTCCACACCGCGGGGGCTCCTTCGCGTTGACCCGGTCAGCGGCGGGCGTTGTCGACGTCCAGGAACTTGTACCAGGCGTGGTACCGCTCGGTCGGCTTGGCGTTGAGCAGCCACGGGTTGATCAGGTAGAACCGGCGGCGGGCCTGGGAGCCGATGTACGGGACGTCCTCGATGAGCATGTCGCGCATCCGCTCGTAGATGGCGGTGCGTTCCGGGCCGGGCTGCATGGTCAGGATCTGCTCGTACAGCGCGTCGTACTCGGGGTTGCTGTAGTTGAAGTGGTTGGACCCGGGCGATGCGTTGGGGCTGTAGAACAGCGCCAGGTTGTTCTCGGCGTCCGGGTAGTCGCTGCCCCAGGCGAAGCCGAACATGGGGGCCTGCCGGCGGTCGACGAGTTGGGTGAGGGGGGCGAAGTCGAGGAAGGTCGGCTCGAACTGGATGTTGACGCGCGCGAGTTGGCGCTTGGTCATCTCGGCGACCTGCGTGTTGAGGCTGCCGATGGAGGTGTAGAACCTGATGGGGGGCAGGCCGCGGCCGTCGGGGTAGCCGGCCTCGGCGAGTTTCTCGCGGGCCAGGGCGAGGTTGGGGCCGCGGTAGTTGACGGGGGTTCGTCCGCCCTCGGGGTGCCCGTCCATGCCGGGGGGGATGGGCCCGTCGTAGACGAGGGGCAGGCCGTTGTAGAAGGTCTGGTTGATCTCCTCGAGGTCGATGGCGAGGGAGATGGCCTGGCGAAGGGCGCGCTTCTCCGGGGTGTAGCCGCCGAGCAGTTCGTCCTCCATGTTGATGCCGCGGAAGATGAAGTCGAGCAGCAGGTCGTCGTGGGCGCGCACGCCGCGGGTGATGTAGGTCTCCTTGAGGGAGCGGGAGGCCCGGTCGAACGCCTCCAGGTAGTACTCCTCGGGCACCTGGGTGTAGCCGAGGTTGCCCTGGTTGAACTCCAGCCACATGGGCTGGTCCTGGACGTACATGGTGAACTCGATGCGGTCGACGAAGGGCACCGTCTGGCCGGCGGGGCGGTGCATGCGGGCCCGACGGTCGGCGGCGGACCACTCGGACGCGGCGGGGTAGCGCACCTCGTGGTAGTTGGGGTTCCGGTTGCCCGTCAGCGACTGCTTGGGGACGAACGTGTCGAGCACGAACGGTCCGGTGCCGACCGGGCGGAAGCCGAAGTCCTCCCCGTAGGTCTCGACGGCCTCGCGGGGGACGACTGAGGTCTGGAACATGCTCAGGACGTAGAGGAAGCGGAAGACCGGCTGCACCAGTTCGATCTCGAACTCGAGGTCGTTGATCTTGCGCAGGCCGGCGATCGGGGCGTCGTAGTCGAACGATCCGCCCTCGCCCTGCCGGGCGAAGGCCTCGTCCAGACCGACGATGGTGCTCTCCAGCAGCCACCAGTTCTGCAGGCCCGTGGCCTGACGGTCCGCGATCCGCTTGAGCGAGTAGAACACGTCGTCGGTGGTGACGGTGCGGCCTCGACCGCCGGGGAAGCACGGGTCGTCGTGGAACCGGACGCCTTCCTTGAGGCGGAAGCGCCAGGTCTTGCCCTCGTCCGGGGTGGTGGGCATCTCGGCGAGCAGGAGGGGCTCGAGTTCGCGCGGGTTGGTGTACTTGTTGATGAGCAGGGTCTCGTAGAACTGCGAGGCCGCCATGGCGTCGTAGGTCGTCGAGCCGCGCCCGGGGTCGATGCTCCGCGGGCCGTCGGTCCGCATGGGGACCTGCAGGACCTTGGTCGCCCCGCGGGGCTGGGCGGCCTCGGTCGCGGCCAGGGCGGGGACGCCGGGGCCAAGCAGAGCCGCAAGCACGGCCAGGCGTCGCAGGGGGCGGGTCCGTCGCATGAGTCGATCTCCTGTGTCTGGCTCGGCCGCGGCGGACCGTGGACAGGGGGCGGATTGTAGGGGAACCGGCCCGCCGGCTCCACCGGCAGGGACGGCCGGGACCGTCGCGCGGGCGTCTACTGTCCGACACCGACGCCCGCGCCGCGGGCTGACACCGAGCCGCCGAGTTTTGCCATGACCGCTCCGCCCTACGACGCCTGCTCGCCGACGACCGCCACGCTGGGGGGGCGGACGCTGGTCAGTTTTGGGGGGTGCAACTACCTCGGGCTGGCCCAGCACCCGCGGGTGACGGCCGCCGCCGCGGACGCCATCGGTCGGTTCGGCCTGAGCACGACGGCCAGCCGCGAGACCACGGGCAACACCCGCGTGCACGAGGACCTGGAGCGTGCGTTGTGCGCGTTCTGCGGGGCGGCTTCGGCGCTGCTCGTGCCGGACGGGTACATCGCCAACCTGACGGCGATGCAGGCGCTGGCCGCGGGGGGCGTGCGGGAGGCGGTGATCGACGAGCGGGCGCACCCGAGCCTCCTGGACGCGGCCGTGTTGGCGGGGATGAATGTGCGGGCGTACCGGCACCTGGACGCGGGGGACGCGGCGCGGGTGCTGGGCTCGTGCGCGGGCCCGGCGGTGGTGGCGACGGACTCGGTGTTCGCGGCGACGGGGGCGATCGCACCGGGCGCGGATCTGCTCGGTGGGCTGCGGTCGGACGACGTGCTGCTGCTGGACGACTGCCACGGGCTCGGCGTGCTGGGGCGCGAGGGTCGCGGGCTGGCCGACCACCTCGGCCTGGGGCGGGACCGACTCGTCGTGACGGCGACCCTGGCCAAGGGGTTGGGCTGCGGCGGGGGCGTCGTGATGGGGCCGCGGGGGCTGACCGATCTGGCCCGGCGCGTGGCGACGGCGTACGTCTGCACCACGCCGTGCTCGCCGGTGCTCGCGGCGGCGGCCATCGAGGCGCTGCGGGTGCTCCGGGACGAGCCCGGGCTGCACGAGGCCCTCGCCGCCCGGACCCGGCGTGTCCGGGCGATGCTCGCCGATGCGTTCGGGGTCGACAGGGACCGCCCGACGCCGATCGTCGCGTTCGCGGCCGGCTCGGTCGAGCGGATGGTCGCGCTGCACGGCCAAGCGCTCGATGCCGGCGTTCTCGCGCCCCTGGTCGACTACCCCGGCGGACCGGCCCCCCGCTATTTCCGCCTCAGCGTGTCGGCGGCGCACACCGACGAGCAGATCGACCGGCTCGGGGTGGCGCTGGGGGTCCGCGAGCCGGCCGGGGAGATCGCGTGAGCGTCGTGCTGCCCGAGGAGTTGCTGTTCGCCGTCCGCACCGCGCGGGGCGCGGGCGAGTTGGCCATGCGCTGGTTCCAGTCCGACGCGCTGGTCGCCGAGGGCAAGGCCGACGGCTCGCCCGTGACCGAGGCGGACCGGGCCGCGGAGCGCTTCGTGCGGTCCGAGGTCGAGCGGCGGTTCCCGGGCGACGGCGTGATCGGCGAGGAGTTCGGCGAGACGCGGTCGCGGAACGGCCGGACCTGGGTGGTGGACCCGATCGACGGCACGCGGTCGTTCGTGCAGGGCGTGCCGCTGTTCGGCTCGATGCTCGCGCTGCTGGTCGAGGGCGAGCCGGTCCTGGGCGTGGTCGCGATGCCGGCGCTCGACGAGGTCGTGGCGGCCGGGGTGGGGCACGGGTGCTGGTGGTGGAGGCCGGGCGCGACCGAGCCGGTGCGTGCCCGCGTGTCGACGCACGGGGAACTGGCGGGCTCGGTGGTGCTGACCACCTCGCTGGAGTACTTCCGCGCGCAGCGCCACCGCGACGCGTGGGCCGAACTGGACCGGCGGGGCGTGGTGACGCGGGGCTGGTCGGACTGCTACGCCTTCGTGCTGCTGGCGACCGGGCGGGCCGACGGCGTGGTCGAGCCGGACCTGAAACTCTGGGACGTCGCCCCGCTGCCGCCGATCGTGATTGAGGCCGGCGGGGCGTGGTGCGACATGGGCGGCGGCGCGGACCTGCACGCGGGCTCGATGATCGCGTCGAACGGTGCGCTGCAGGCGGCGCTCGTCGACGCGATCACCGGGCGGGGCGTCAACGCTCGCCGATGACCGCCCAGATGCGCCGCTGCGCGTCGTTGTTGTCCGGGCTGAGCCCGACGCAGGCGTTCAGATCGTCGGCGAACCGGGCGCGGTCGATCCACGCGACGCCCGAGTCGGTGTAGAGGGCGTGGACGCCGTCGCGGTGGCGCGAGTCGAGGCGTTCGGGCAGGCCGACGCCGTCGGCGAGCAGCGGGCCGGGCGGCAGGTCGAACAGGCGGGGCATCGCGGGCGGGAACTCGGCGAAGGCCCAGTCGACGAGGGGTGCGGAGGCGTAGCCGCCCTCGACGTTGACGCCCGGCGTTCCGGGGGGCCAGGGGTTGGCGTCGGTGTTGAAGCGCTGCTGGTCGGCGGACTCGGCGGGGCAGTAGAGGGCTTCTGGCGCATCGAGCAGGCCGGCCCGTTCCAGACGCCCGAAGAGCACGAACAGGTCGCTGGTGCCCGAGTAGACCATCGTGTTCCACTGCAGGCGCCCGCCGCGGTATCCGAGCGGGACCTGGTCGCGGTGCTCGCCGGCGTAGAGCACGAGGGTCTGGTGCAGCGAGCGGAGGTTGGCCTGGCACTTGACGCGTCGGGCGGTGGTCCTGGCCGAGGAGAGGGCGGGTAGGAGCATGGCGATCAGCACGCCGACGACCGCGATGACGACGAGCAGTTCGATGAGCGAGAACGCGGCGGCGGGCGCACGGGGCGGTCGCCGGGAACCCCGAACGGGCGGGCCGGGTTGGTGGCGGGTGCGGGCCATGCGGTGCGCGACGATAGCGCGGCGGGCGGGTCGTCCCGGGGCGGGCGGGCGCGCACGAAAACGGGCCGCCACGGTGCAGGTGGCGGCCCGACAGGAGAGAGGAGCGTGCGCGTGTTACGGGCAGCCGGCGCTGAAGGCGTCGACGAACCCGAGGACGTCGAAGAGGTCCCACACGCCGTTGCCGTCCATGTCGGCGCCGTCGTCCTGGGCCTCGAAGAGGCTGAGGAACTCGATCAGGTCGAAGAGGTCGATCTGTCCGAAGGGGGCGGCGAGGTCGGCCGGGCCGCAGACCTCTGGCCCGGTGGCGGGCACGATGGCGATGTCGCCGGGCTGGACCTGGGGGTAGGTGAAGCCGTCGCCGCCGTCGATGTTGGGGCCGAAGGTCGGGCCGAGGGTGTAGCCCGACCCGTCGGGGGCGAAGGTGTTGACCTGCGCGAAGTAGTGCGGGTACTCGCCCTGGCCGACGGCGGCGTGGTAGCCCTTGTCGTTGCGGGACCAGTCGACGGTCATGCCCTGGCTGAAGGTGGTGTCCTGCGGCACGACGTAGAGGGGCTCGACCTGGAGGCCGACGCCCTTGTAGATGGTGTCGTTGTCTGCGGTGTGGACGTAGACCGCGCCGGTGGAGTCGAAGGCCAGGCCGAGGGCGTTGCCGACGGGCGGGTCGGACTGGAACGTGCCGACGAGCGAGGTCTGGCCGGTGGCCAGGTTGATGCGGTAGAGGCGGGCGGTGAAGTTCTGCGAGCGCACGCCGTACATCTCGCCGTCGGCGGGGTTGAAGGCGATGTCGTCGAGCGACTGGATGGAGTTGCCGATGGGCGTCGCCTGTCCGGTGTCCATGTCGACGCGGTAGAGGCCGGAGGCGGCGCCGCCGGTGCTGTGGTAGTAGGAGGCGTAGGCGTAGAGGTTGCCGTCGGCGTCGAAGTCCATGCCGCCGAAGCCGATGTTGGTCACGCCCATGGTGCCGATGGTCGTGAACTCCTCCGGGTGGTCGACGTCAAAGACGATCAGGTCGTCCGCGCCGGGCACGGACGTGAACAGCCCATTGGGGGCGTAGGCGGTCGGGCCGGCGAGGGCGCCGGCGGGGGCGCCGCACACGGCGGCGAGCGCGAGCAGGTGCTTGATGGGCATCATGGCGGTGTTCCTTTCCCGGCCCCGCGATGGGGAGGGCGGGGGCGGGGGGCAGAGGGGTCGGGGGGGGGAGGGGTTTGGCGGTTGGTCAGTTGCGGCGGCGCCGCGCGGCGAACATGGCGGCTCCGGCGAGGAGGCCGGCGCCGGCGGGGGACGGGACGTAGCGCAGTTGCAGGTCGTCGTACTGGAAGCCGAAGGCCTGGCCGAGGTTGCCGGTCAACTCGATGCGGGAGATGCCGACGTCGCTCTCCCAGCCGAGCCAGGCCCAGTCGGCCGAGCCGGCGGTGAAGGAGAGGGAGTCGATGACGTCGCCGTTCTCGTCGTAGAAGACGGCGGTGCCGCCGGCGTCGGGGCTGACGGTGCCGAAGTACCCGCCGAAGTGGGTGACGGCGGTGGAGAACTCGAAGTAGGCGGGGCTGGTGGGCGTGCCGCCCATGAGGTTGCCGTTGAAGGGGAAGAGCACGCCGGCGGGGCCGGACCAGTTCAGGGCGATGACGACGGTCTGGCTGGTCATGTCGCCGAGCAGGACGTCGCCGCCGAAGATGGCCAGGGGGGATTGGTACCCGGCGGCGGGGGCGACGTTCTCGAAGGTCTCGTAGGCGTCGGCCTCGAACTCGGCGACGGTGGTGACGCCGGCCCAGGCCACGCCGCACAGGCAGGCGGTCAGGCCGGCCACGGTAGTCGACAGGGTGTTCATCTCGGATCCTCTCTCTGGTTCCACGGTTGGTGGCGGGCCGACGGGGTGGCCCGGCTCGGTCGGTCCAGCGTACCGGATTCCGGGCCGGGCACAAGGCCCATGTGACGATTCGCAAAGATTTTCATATGAATCGCGGTTCCGACGGCGAGGATTCGGGGTCCATCCGTTATGATGGGCGGTCCGATCCACAACCGACCGCGACCGGCGGCCGTGTCGGGGACCTCGCGTGAGCCAGACGGAAACCAATCCGGCGCCCTTCCAGGCCGAGGCCCGCACGGTGGTGCGGACGGTGCGGGGGGCGTTCTCGGACCTTCTGATGCAGGCGGGGGCCGACGCGCAGGACCCTCAGTCGATCAGCGACCGGATCGGGCTGACGCGGACGCTGGCGTGGAAGGTCTCGCGGATGGTCCAGGCCGACGACCCGTCCCTGGCGTTGCAGCACATGCCGGGCGCGTCGGGGATCAAACTGCTGCTGCGCGGCGCCGAGCGGGCCGGGGTCCAGCCGGCGCAGATCCAGGTCGCGCGGGCCGCGGTCGAGGACTTCGACCGGCTCATCAAGGTCCACTGCGGCGACCGGGCCACGCTGGACATGATGGGCGGGCAACTCAGCCCGGACGGGCGGCGCCAGCGGGACGAGCAGCACCGGCGCATGCTGTTCCAAGGGGCCAGTTACGTCTGGGGCGTGCAGGCCCGGGTGATCCTCAAACTCGGCGTGGTGCTGCCCAGCGACGAGGCGGGCACGCTCGACTTCGCGTCGGTCAACGCGCTGATCGACTTCCGGCGCCTGCGCCCGGACGCCTGCTGGGTGATGGCGTCGCGCCACAGCCGCAACGACGACGGCACGGTGATGCGCACCGCGGCGACCGAGGCGATCGACCCGCGCTACGCCGGTCCTGACCAGTGCCCGCTGCTGGGCGACTTCTGCTCGCAGCCGACGCCGGAGTTGCGCCGGATCGAGTTCTCCCGCGGCGTGTGCTTCGAGTTGACGGAGGGGCCGATCGGCAACACGGGGGCCCTGACCTGCGCGATGGGCGCGATCCAGCGGCACATCCCGTTCCACGCCGGACCGGACAACGAGTGGGGCGAGCACCGGGCGGTGTGCGACGTGCCGGCTGAACTGATGATCGTGGACCTGTTCGTGCACGAGAGCCTGCGCTTCGCCATCCCCCCCACCGCGATCCTGCTGAGCGAGTTGACGCCGGGCGGGTCGGGCGGGGCCCGGCTGCGTCACGAGTTGCCGCTGAACGAGCCGCTGCAGGATTTGGGCGCGGGCCCCCAGGCGCCCTCGACGCCGGAGATCCCGCGGTACAAGTCGCTGCTGCGCTCGGTGATGGGCCGCCTGGACGCGGACGCGGCGGCGTTCCACGGCTTCCGGGTGAAGATCCCCTACCCGGCATGCCCGACCTCGGTCATGCTGCGGTACCGCCTGCCGCCGGCGTGAGGCTTCAACTCGTAAGCGGTTCTCACCGCGGTTTCACCGAAGGTTCACCGCGGTCGGTCATGCTCCCGTCTGCCCCCCGCTCGGGTTCCGAGCGCGGCGTTCAGGAGCCTTCCCGATGCAGCGACAGGTGCCGATCCATGAGACCGCCCGGGCCGACTTCTCGGGCCACCACGGTCTTCACCCCGTGGCGGCCGACCTGGCCTACCAGCGCCTGGCGATCGTGAACGTCGTGCTGTTCGGGACGCCGGGGGCGCCGGACCGCGGCTGGGTGCTGGTCGACGCGGGGATCACGGGGTCGGCGGGCGTGATCGAGCGCGCGGCGCGCGACCGCTTCGGCGAGGGTTCGAGGCCGAGCGCGATCGTGCAGACGCACGGCCACTTCGACCACGTCGGCGCGCTGCGCACGCTCTCGGACCGCTGGGACGCGCCGATCTACGCGCACCCGGAGGAGATGCCGTACCTCGACGGGCGCCGGTCCTACCCGGCGCCGGACCCGTCGGTCGGCGGGCTGATGGCCACGCTGTCGGTGCTCTTCCCGCGCGGGCCCCTGGAACTCGGCGACCGGCTGCGGGCGCTTCCGGCGGACGGCTCGGTGCCGGGCATGCCGGGCTGGGTGTGGGTCCACACGCCGGGGCACACGCCCGGGCACGTCTCGCTGTGGCGTGAGGCCGACGGGGCGCTGATCGCGGGCGACGCGTTCATCACCACGCGGCAGGAGTCGGCGTACGCCGTGGCGACGCAGGAGCCCGAACTGCACGGGCCGCCCATGTACTTCACGCCCGACTGGGCCCGATCGGCCGACTCGGTCCGGCGGCTCGCTGCCTTGGGCCCTGAACTGGCGGTGACCGGGCACGGGCGGGCGATGCACGGGCCGGCGCTGCGCCGGGCGCTGCAGATTCTCGCGGACGACTTTGAGCACATCGCGGTGCCGCCCGACGGCCGGTACGCGCACACGGCGCACGACCGCGCCGGTTCAGGGCGCGGCCCGGCTTGACCGGGCCGGTTTGTTCGCCTTTTATTCGGCGTGTCGGCCGAAGACCACACATACCGCGACGCCCTGGCGAGCGGGCCGGCGCACCGGCGCGGCGCGGGCATCAACCCCGGCAACCGCTTCGAGCGCGTGCGCCTGCACGTGCTCGGCGAGGAGTTGGACCTGCAGCGGGCCGAGCGGGAGGCGGCGGGCGGGGGGCCGGTGCGGGTGCAGCGCCAGGTGTTCGAGGACCGCACGGTGCGGATCATCAACCGGGTCGCGCCGACCTCGGACGTGCCGTTCGACTGGACCGTGAACCCCTACCGGGGCTGCGAGCACGGGTGCGTGTACTGCTTCGCGCGGCCGTTCCACGAGTTTCTCGGCTTCAGCAGCGGGCTGGACTTCGAGACGAAGATCATGGCCAAGCCGGACGCCCCGGAGTTGCTGCGCAAGGAACTGGCGCACCCCGGGTGGAAGCCGGAGCCGATCGTGATGTCGGCGATCACGGACATCTACCAGCCGCTGGAGCACTCGATGAAACTTGGGCGGCGCTGCCTGGAGGTGATGGCCGAGTGCGGGCAGCCGGTGTCGACCATGACAAAGAGCGCGATGGTGCTGCGCGACGTGGACCTGTGGTCGCGCCTGGCGAAGATCGGCGCGGGCCGCGTGACCGTCACGCTGGTGACGCTGGACCCCGAACTGGCGGCGGGGCTGGAGCCGCGGGCGACGACGCCGGTCGGACGGCTGCGGATCGTGCGTGAACTGACGGCGGCGGGGATCCCGGTGACGGTCAACGTGGCGCCGGTGATCCCGGGGCTGACGGACAGCGAGGTGCCGGAGATACTCAAGGCGGCGGCGGAGGCGGGGGCGGTGCGGGCGAACTGGATTCTGCTGCGCCTGCCGCACCAGTTGAAGGAGGTGTTTCTTGAGTGGCTGGCGCGGTCGGTGCACCCGGACCGGGCGCGCAAGGTCGAGTCGCTGATCCGGCAGACGCGGGAGGGCGCGTTGTACCAGGCGGACTCTTCGCGTCATCGGGGCCGGGGGGTGATCGCCGAGCAGTTTGAGCAGACCTTCCGCGTGTTCGCGCGGCGGTACGGGCTGGACAAGCCGACGCCGGCGCTTTCGGCCGCGTCGTTCCGCAGGCCGGAGGTCGGCGGGCAGATGGGCCTGTTCGCGGCGTGCGAGTGAGCGGGGGGGGAGCGGAAGCGGCGAAGGGGGGCGGGCCGGCCCGGGCGTTCACTCTTGCGGCGTGCCGGGCCGCGCGTCGGGGTCCTCGGGCGCCTCGGCGTCCGGCCAACTCGGCGCGGCGCCGCCCGGCGGCGTCAAGGCGGCGGCCAGCGTGATGGCGCCGAACACCACCGGGAGGGTGGCGAGCACGCCGACCAGGCCCGACCCAGGCTCGCACGCGCTCGGCGCGTGGGGCCTGATGTTGTCGGGCTTGTCGGGCGGGCCGGTGACGACGGGGACGGCGATGCTGGCCAGGCCGGTCTGCACGGCGGCCAGCACCGCGCCGTGGCGCGTGCGGGGCACGAGGAGGTGGCGGATGGACATGCTGAGTCTCCGACGGGGCGCGCCCGGCCGCACGGGCCGGGGCGCGCGGTCACGGTTGCATGCGGGTCTCGGCGGGGCGGTCCTGGGCCGACGGGGCTGGCGGGAAGGGCGCGCCGCCCGGGTCGCGGCGCGCGGCGTGGCCGGGGTGCGGGGCGCCCGAGCGCGACCGGATCTCGAGGAGCGCGCGGCGTTCCTCCTCGATCTCGCCGGTCGTGCGCACGCCCATGCGTCGCAAGGCCGGCAGGGGCGGGCACCAGCCCTGCAGGGCGTGCTGCATGAAGAACGCCTGGACCGTGACGGGCAGCAGCAGCCAGCGCTTGCCGCGCGTCATCGCCAGGCCGAGGCCGACGAGCGTGAGCGTGGCGGAGTTGACCATCAGCCAGCGCTCGACGTCCCACTCGCGGTCCAGGTCGCGCAGGCGGGCGTCGGCCAGTTCCGGGTGCTTTCGGTAGTAGGCGAGGCGGTCGCCGGTCTTGCAGGCGATCCGGTCGTTGACCTTTTCGGCGGTGTGATCCTCGACCCGATGGGCCGTGGGCGAAACGAGTCTCATGGCGGTCCTTTCGCTTGATGTCCGCGATCAGAGTCTGGGTCGAGGGCGTGAACTGCGGATGAAGGCACACTGAATTGCGCTGTGTATTTGGACGTCGGCTCGGCGCGACCGGCGCGTCCGCTCGGCGCGGGGCGCGGGACCGGCCCGGCCCGGCGTACACTGGGGCGCATGGCCGAGGTCCGCGTGGGCATCTCGGGTTGGAACTACGCGCCGTGGCGGGGCAACTTCTACCCCGCGGGCCTGCCGCAGCGGCTCGAACTGGCGTACGCGAGCCGGCGGTTCAACTCGATCGAGATCAACGGGACGTTCTACTCGCTCAAGCGGCCCGAACACTTCGCGGCGTGGCGCGAGCAGACGCCGCCGGGGTTCGTGTTCGCGGTCAAGGGCGGGCGGTACCTGACGCACATGCGCAAACTCAGGGACGCGCGGGGGCCTTTGGCGAACTTCCTCGCGTCCGGGGTTCTCGGGCTGCGCGAGAAACTCGGCCCGTTCCTGTGGCAGTTCCCGCCGTTCATGGCGTTCGACGAGGACCGCTTCCGCGCGTTCCTGGACCTGCTCCCGCGGGACACGCACGAGCTGGCCCGGGTGGCGCGCGGGCACGACGACTTCCTGCGCGGCCGCGTCGACCTCGAGCCGGACGCGCGCCGGCCGGTGCGGCACGCGGTGGAGTTCCGGCACGAGAGTTTCCTGACCGACCGCTTCGTGGACCTGCTGCGCGAGCACGGCGTGGCGCTGGTCGTCGCCGACGTGGCCAGCCGCTTCCCGACCGCGCAGGACGCGACGGCGGACTGGGTCTACGTGCGTCTGCACGGCTCGCGGGCGCTGTACACCAGCGGGTACGGGCCGAAGGAGATCGAGGCGTGGTCCGACCGGGTCCGGGCCTGGCACGGGGGCGGGGAGCCGGGGGACGCCGAGCGCATCGGAGGGAAGGCGCCGCGGGTCAAGGGCGGGCGCGACGTGTTCGTCTACTTCGACAACACGGACGTGAAACTGCGGGCGCCCGTCGACGCTCGGAAGATGGCGGCGACGCTGGGCATCGGGCCGACGGGGACCCCGGCGGCGGTGCTCAAGGGGTTGGGCGTGAAGAAGCGCGGGCGGGCGGCGTCCACGGCGCGCGACTGACCCGGGCGTCGGGACGGCTCAGGACTTCCTGACGAACTCGGACTTGAGGGTCATGGCGCCGACGCCGTCGATCTTGCAGTCGATGTTGTGCCCGCCGACGCCGCCGCCCTCGACCGGTCGGATGTTCTTGACCTTGGTGCCCGCCTTGACGACCTGCGACGAGCCCTTGATCTTCAGGTCCTTGATGACGGTGACGCTGTCGCCGGCCTGGAGGGGGTTGCCGTTCGCGTCGCGGATGGCGTCGTCGGTCTCGGGCTCGCCGCCCTGGGACGGATCAGCCGCGGGGTTCCACTCGTGGGCGCAGGAGGGGCAGACGAGCAGCACGCCGTCGTGGTAGGTGTGGTCGGCGTCGCACTTGGGGCAGTTGGGCAGGTCGGTCATGGCGGTTCCGGCGTCGCCCGACGGTGGTCGCGGCCGGCTCGCCTCGGGCGTGCGGGTCCGGCAGTGAGAACGAAAAGCCCCCCGATGCGCTCATCGGAGGGCCTTCGTGATTGCAGAGTCGGGGTGACAGGATTTGAACCTGCGACCTTCTCGTCCCGAACGAGACGCGCTACCAAGCTGCGCTACACCCCGGATGTCGCGGGCCGTGGCCCGGCCGGAACAGTAGGTCGGTCCGGGGCCGCCTGCAAGGGGGCGGGCGGGAATCGGGCGTGCGGCGGTCAGTTGCGGGCTTCTGGGAAGCGTGGGCGGGTGGTGTAGACGTTGTCGTCGATGGTGGCGGGGTCGCCGTCGGGGCCGGCGGAGTAGAAGTACGGGCGCGGGGTGGGGCAGAGACCGCCGTCGGAATCGCCGACGGCTCCGGCGAAGTGCTGCTCGATCTCGGCCGGGGTGAGTTCGGCCCACTCCTCGCGCGTGGGGGCGAGGCGGCGGATGAGATCGAAGGCCGGCAGGAAGTCCCGGAATCTATTCCACTCTTGCTGGGTAACAAACACGTTATTGTTCGCTCCCAAGTCTTCTCCGGCGAACTGGCCGTTGGACGTGATCACCCCGTGAAAACGCGGATGGACCATGCGGATGGGGTTGCCCCAAGCATCAATGATTGTCGTCATCTCGACCCTTGCACCCGGAAAGGACGCCTGCGTCCTGACAATCTGGCTAGGGTCGAGTTCGGCCAAGAGGCTCTGAATCTGCGGGATCTCTTCGGCGATGAGCAGATACACGCCGACTGAGGGGATGTGCATCCACTCGTTGTCCGTGTCCTGGGTGACGCCGTCGACGAGCGGCAGGACGACCTGCCTGTCGGGGGGGGCGTTCTCCAGTCGTCCGGGCGGGGCGGCGATCAGGGCGTCGGGGATGCCGCCGCGCTGCTCGACGAAGATGTCCA
>CAZFSO010000014.1:0-41772 GCA_964522095.1 uncultured Phycisphaeraceae bacterium
ACCCGCGGCGCGTCCGCGTGGGTGCGCACGACGCCCACCGGCTTGCCGGACTGGACCAGCAGCGTCTCGTCCGGCTCCAGGCGCTTCAGCGTGGCCACGATCGCGTCGTAGGCCTCCCAGGAACGGGCCGCCTGGCCGCGCCCGCCGTAGACGATGAGCGACTCGGGGTGCTCGGCGACTTCCGGGTCCAGGTTGTTCATCAGCATGCGCATGGCCGCCTCGGCTTGCCAGGTCTTGCAGGACCGTTCGATGCCGCGCGGCGCGCGGACGGTGCGGTTCTGGGGGGCTGGGACGAGTCTGGACGCGCCGGCGGCGGTGGTCATGGCAAGTTCCTCTCTGCTGCATTGTCCGGCCCGTTGGGGCACGATGCAAGGCCCCCCGGCACGGCGATGCCCCGATTCCGGCCCTCCGATGCGGGCGCGATCAGGATTCCCACTCGGGCGCGGTGAAGTGCCCGCTCCGGATCAGGTCCTCCAGCGCCGCGATGTCCGGGGCGGGGCTGCGGTCCTCGGTCAGGGCCGGCACCCGGTCGCGGATCGTGACGATCGTCTTCTCCAGGATGTCGCCGGTCCGGTTTGGCCGGTGCGTCTCGACGGCCTGGGCCGCGCACAGCAGTTCGATCGCCAGGACGCTCCGGCACAACTCGACCGCCCGGGCCGCCTTGGCCGCCGAGCGCGGCCCGAAGGAGTTGTAGTCCTCCATCCCGGCGCACGTCGAGATGTTCGCCACGCTGGCCGGGTTGGCCAGCCCGATGATCTCGTTGCACATCGCGGCCGCCGCGTACTGGACGATCATCAGCCCGCTCTGCAACCCGGCCTGCGGGCTGAGGAAGGCGGGCAGGCCCGCGTGCGGGTCGAACGCCCCGAGCATGTGGTACACCCGCCGCTCGGAGATCCCCGCGACGTGCGCCACCGCGATCGTCAGCACGTCCAGCGGCAGGGCGACCGTCATCCCGTGGAAGCACCCGGCCGACACCACGTCGGTCCGCCCGTCCTCATCAAAGACCAGGGGGTTGTCGGTCACGGCCCCCAGTTCGTCGCGGAGCCGCTGCTCGCACGACTCGATCGCGTCCAGCGCGGCGCCGAGCACCAGAGGCGCGCAGCGGAACGAGTACGGGTCCTGCACCCGCGGGTCGGCGTCGCGGTGCGAATCGGCGATCGTCCCGCCCGCCAGCAGGCCCCGCAGGGCGGCGGCAACCCGGGCCGGGCCGGGCTGGTTGCGGGCCTCGTACACCCGCGCGTCGAGGAAGCCGTGGCTGGCCCGCACGCCGTCGATGGACATCGCGCAGGCGTGCAGCGCCCCCTTGACCACATGGCGCAGGTCCTCGGAGAGCAGCGCCATCCGGGCGGTCATCAGGTGCGTGCCGTTGATCAGCGCCAGGCCTTCCTTGGCGCTCAACTCGATCGGCCGCAGGCCCGCGCGCCCGAGCGCTTCGGCCCCCGGGAGGCGCTCGCCCTCGTGGAACGCCTCGCCCTCGCCGATCAGCACCAGGGCGACGTGGGCCAGCGGCGCCAGGTCCCCCGACGCACCGACCGAACCCGACTCCGGCACGACCGGCACGATCCCCGCGTTGAGCACCGACAGCAGGTGCGCCACCAGTTCCGGGCGAACGCCCGAACGCCCCCGCGCCAGCGACGCCGCCAGGACCGCCATCATCCCCCGGACGACCTCGGCCTCCAGCGGCCGGCCCACCCCCGCCGCGTGCGACCGGACCAGATTGCGCTGCAGCGCGGCCAGGTCGCTCCGGTCAATGCGTCGGCTGGCCAATGACCCGAAGCCCGTGTTGATCCCGTAGTGCGGGCGCCCGTCGTCCAGCGCCCGGTCCAGCGCCGCTCGGCACGCCCGCACGGCCGCATCGGCCGCCGGCGAAAGCCCCATGGCCGCGCCGTAGCGCGCCACCTCGACGATCTGGGCTGGTGTGGGGGGCGTGGCGGGGTCGAGCAGCACGGGGTGGTTGGGATCCATGGGCCATTGTTCCCCGCCCGGCCCGAGCGGGAACTGGACCCGAAGGTGGTGATTCTGCATGAAACGCATATCATCTTGGCGGGATGGACCTTTCACTCAAACGCATGAACCTGGCCGAGGCGCGCCAGTGCGCCTCGCGCGTGCTGCTCATCCGGCCGCACGGCTTCGGCCGCAACGAGGTCGCCGCCCGGTCCAACGCGTTCATGCACGAACCGGAGGACCCGGCCGCGGAGATCGCCCGATTCGCCACCGCCGAGTTCGACGCCTTGGCGGCGGCCTTGGCCGACGCCGGCGTGGAGACGCTGGTCGTGGAGGACGACCTGCACCTGCCCGACTCGGTCTTTCCCAACAACTGGATGTCCTTTCACGAGCCCGTCCAGGGGCCCCCCGTCGTCGTGACCTACCCCATGGCGACCCCCGCCCGGCGTCTCGAACGGCGCGAGTCGATCATCGACCGCGTCCGCGAGCGCGTGGGCGGGCCCCTCGAACGCATCGCGCTGGGCGACCTCGAGCAGGACGGCGAGTTCCTGGAAGGCACCGGCAGCCTCGTGCTCGACCGGGTCGCCGGGGTCGCCTTCGCCTGCCGGGCCGTGCGCACCACCGAGCGCGCCCTGGCGGTCTGGGAGTCCGTCACCGGCTACGAGGTCGTGCGCTTCGACGCCGACGACGGCCACGGCGTGCCGGTGTATCACACGAACGTGGTGATGTCTTTGGGCGAGCGGTTCGCCGTGGTGTGCCTCGACGCCGTCGCCGACGCGGGGCAGCGGTCCCGCCTGCACGACCGCCTCCGCGCGACCCGTGAGACGGTCCTGGACATCAGCATCACCCAGATGCACGGCATGTGCGGCAACATCCTCGAACTCCGGTCTGCCGCCGGCGAGCCGCTCGTCGCCATGTCCGCCACCGCCTGGGACGCCTTCACCCACGAGCAGCGCCGCAGGCTCGAAGGCCTGGCGCGCCCCGTGGTGGCGCCCATCCCCACGATCGAGCGCGTCGGCGGCGGCAGCGTGCGCTGCATGATCGCCGAGATCGGGCAGGCCCGCCCGGCCTGATCGTGCCGGCCGCACCGGGCCACCCGACCGGGCCGCCCGACCGAATCCAGGGCAACCGCGACGGCCCGGGCTCGGTAAGATCTCGCCCCCAACCCCGGCCCGTCCGGGCGGGCAGATCCACCGGAGGTACCGATGACCAGATCCGTGCTCTTGGGAATCGCGGGCTTCGTGCTCGCGGCCGGCCCCGCGGCCGCCCAGCAGGTCGAGCCGATCGAGTTCACGCTCGACAACGGCATGAAGTTCCTGCTGCTCCCCCGCGACGAACAGCCCAACGTCATCACCGCCGGGTGGATCACCCCCGCCGGGTCGACCAGCGAGCGCCCGGGCATCACCGGGGTGTCCCACCTGCTCGAGCACCTGCTCTTCAAGGGCTCGGACACCATCGGCACCTCGGACGCGGAGCAGGACAGGGCCTTCCGCGAGCGCCTGACCGAGGTCCGCGAGAAGATGCGCCGCCTGGTCCTGGAGGTCCAGTACCCGCGTTTCCTCAGGGGCGAGATCGACAACCCCTGGATGCCCGAGAACGACACCGACGAACTGCGGGCGCTCCGGGCCGAGATGACCGCCCTGCAGGACGAGCAGCGGGCGATCACCGTCCAGAACGAGTTCGACAAGATCTACACCGGCAACGGCGCCTCGGGCATGAACGCCGGCACCAGCAACGACTTTACCATCTACTACATCAACCTGCCCAGCAACAAACTCGAACTGTGGGCCTGGATGGAGTCCGACCGGCTGCTGGACCCGAGTTTCCGTGAACTCGACGCCGAGCGATTCGTGGTCATCGAGGAACGCCGCCAGCGACTCGAGGCCACGCCCACCGGCGCCCTCGACGAGCGGTTCGACTCGATGTTCTGGGTCTCCTCCGCGTACTCCTGGCCGGTCATCGGCTGGATGAGCGACCTGATGGCCTACACGGAGCAGGAGATCACCGAGTACTTCGAGACCCACTACCAGCCGGCCAACCTCACCGGGGTGATCGTGGGGGACTTCGACCCCGCCGACGCGCGTCAACTCGTCGAGAGTTACTTCGGGCGCCTGGAGAACAAGCGCCCGGCCCCGGAGCCCGTCGTCACCTACGAGGTGCCACTCCAAGGGGAACTGCGCTTCACCGGCGAGTGCGACTGCCAGGACCAGATCGAGGTCCGCTACCGCGCCGTCCCCGCCGGCCACCCCGACGGTCCGGCCCTGGACGTCCTGGAGGACCTGCTCAACGGGCGCACCGGGCGGCTCTACAAGTCGCTCGTCGAGGAGCGCGGCCTGGCCGCCACCGCCAGCGCGGGCAGCCGCCCCCAGCGATCGGTCGGCAGTTTCTCGTTCTACGCCACGCCCAAGGGGCGCACGAGCCTCGCCGAGATCGAGCAGGCCTGGTACGAGCAGGTCGAACTGCTCCAGAACGAACTGGTCGGCGAGCGCGAACTGCAGAAGATCAAGAACCAGGCCGCCGCCGACACCTTCCGCGAACTGGCCGACAACTCCAACCTGTTCTTCCAGGTCGCGATCTACGAGGCCTGGCTGGGCTGGAACTATCTCAACGAGTACCCCCGCCTGGTGCAGGAGGTCACCGCGGAGGACGTCCGCCGCGTCGCCCGCACCTACCTGACGCCCGACCGGCGGGGCGTGTCGGTCTACACCCGGCGCGCGGGGGCCGAGCCGACGCTGATCACGCTGGCCGACGTGGAGGCCTCCCTGCCCGACGAGATGCGCGAGATGGTCATGGCCCAGTTCCAGGCCCAACTCGCCGAACTGGCCAACGAGACCGACGCCGACGCGCTCCGTGACTCCCTGGCCCAGATGGACGAGCAGGCCGGCATGATGCCGCCACAGTTCAAGACGCTCATGGACTACGTCCGCCAGCAGATCAAACTCCGGATCGCCGAGATCGAGGGAGGTGACGAATGAACCGTTCGCTCGCATGGATCGCCTGCCTCGGGACGGCCCTCTCCGGGGCCTCCGCGTCCGACGCGCTGCCCGACCACCCGCGCGAGATCGAGTTCGAGGAACTCGTCTTCGAGCCGCCGGCCCCGTCGGACTTCCGCCACGAACTCTCCAGCGGCGTGCCGGTCTACATGGCCGAGTCGCGCGAGTTCCCGCTGGTCACCATCACCTTCAGTTTCAAGGGCGGCGCCTACATGGAGCCCCAGGGCAAGGCGGGCCTGGCCGGCATGACCGGCGCCATGATCCGCCAGGGCGGCACGGCCACCCTCAGCCCGTCGGAGTTCGACGAGGAGGTCGACTTCCTCGCCGCCAACATCTTCGCGTCCGTCGGCGGCACCACCTCGTCGGCCAGCATCAACACGCTGACCGCCAACCTGGACCGCGCCTTCGACCTGTTCCTGGACATGGTCCGCAACCCCGGCTTCGACGAGAGCCGCCTCGGAGTCCTCCGCGGCCAGCAACTCGAGAGCATCAAGACCCGCGACGACGCCGGCATCGAGATCGCCCTGCGCGAACTCGGCTTCCTGATGTTCGGGCAGGACCACTTCGAGGCCCGCCAGCCCACCCGCGCCTCGATCGAGTCGATCACGACCAGCGACATGCGCGACCTGCACGCCCGCATCTTCCACCCGGGCAACCTGATGATCGCCGTCACCGGCGACTTCGAGCAGGACGCCATGCTCGCCCTGCTCGAGGAGAAACTCGCCGGCTGGCAGGCCGGCGAGACCGCCCCCGAGGTCCCCGCCCCGAGCGCCGCGCCCGAGCCCGGCGTGTACTACTACGAGAAGGACCAGAACCAGGTCCAGGTCATCGTCGCCCACCGCGGTATCGAGCGCGACCACCCCGACGCCATCGCCGTGCAGGTCATGAACGACATCCTCGGCGGGTCCGGCTTCACAAGCCGCATCACCAACCGCGTGCGCACGCAGGAGGGCCTGGCCTACACCGCAGGCTCCGCCTTCTCCAACCGCGTCGAGTACCCGGGCATGTTCCTGGCGTACTTCTTCACCAAGACGCCCACCACCGCCCTGGCCACCCGCCTGGTCTTCCAGGAGTTCGAGACCATCCGGTCCGAGGCCCCCTCCGCCGAGGAACTGGCGACCATCCAGAGCAGCCTCATCGAGACCTTCCCGCGCAACTTCGAATCCAAGAGCGCCATGATGAACCTGTTCATCAACGACGAGCGCACCGGGCGCGACCCCGACTTCTGGCGCAACTACCGCGACGCCGTCCGCGCCGTCACGCCCGAGGAGGTCAAGCGCGTCGCCAACGAGCACCTGCGCCCCGACGACGCGGTGATCCTCATGGTCGGCCCGTGGGAGCAGATCAGCGCCGGCAACGTGGGCTCCGCGGCCGACGCCGGGCGCGAAGCGACGATGGAGGAGTTCGGGCCCGCCCGCGAGATCCCGCGCCGCGACCCCGAGACCCTCCAGCCCCGACGCTGATCCCGTCATCCGCCCCGAACCCCCGCCCCGGGCCCAGCGCCCGGGGTTTTTCGTGCACCTCCCCGCCCCCCCCGCCCCCCGCCTCCCAGCCCCCCGTCCTGCAGGCCCCGCACGCTTCCGCTACCATCGCGCCGGCCCGACGGAGGATTCGACATGGACCGCATCGGACGACGGCTTGCTGCCGCCTGCCTGCTCATCGTGGCGAGCGCAACAGCCTGGGCATCGGACGGGCCCGCCGGCACGATGCCCGCGCCCGACGCGACCGACTCGTTCTCCTTCATCGTCTTCCCCGACCGCACCGGCGGGCCGGCTTCGGGCGTCCGCGTGCTCGAACAGGCCGTGAACACGGCCAACCTGCTCGATCCGGACTTTGTGATCACCATCGGCGACATGATCCAGGGCTACGCCGACGCGGAGACCTGGCTGGCCCAGGCCGCCGAGTACAAGTCGATCATGGACCGGCTCACCGCGCCCTGGTACCCGGTCGCGGGCAACCACGACCTCTACGCACGCCCCCACACGGAAGCGGGGCACCTTGCGCTCTACCGCGAGCACTTCGGCCCGCTGTACTACTCGTTCACGCACCGCTTCGCCCACTTCGTCGTCCTGTGGACCGACGAGTCGATGCGCTTCGACGACCCCGCCCGCACGCAGAACGTGTCGCCCGAGCAACTCGCCTGGCTCGAGGCCGACCTGGCCGCGGCCGAGGCCGACCGGGTCTTCGTGTTCATGCACCATCCGCGCTGGCTTGACGCTTACGCCGGCTCGAACTGGCCACAGGCCCACCGCCTCCTCGAGGCCGATGCCCGCCCCGTCACCGTGTTCGCCGGGCACGTCCACTCGGTCCGCGACGACGGCCCCTCCGGCAACGTCCGCTACCTGACCCTCGGCACCGCCGGCGCCCACCCCTCGCGCGCCCACCCGCACGCTTCGTTCGATCACGTCACCCTCGTCCACGCCCGGCCGGACGGGGAATCCATCGTGCACGTCCCGCTCGGCACGCTGCGCAGCCCCGAAGCCTTCCCCGGCCGCGAGATGGACGAACTGAGCGAACTGGCCCGGGGCGAATGGATCGTCCAGGAGGGAACGATCCGCGTCTCGCCCGAGGCCGGCCAGACCAGCACGGTCCGCGCCACCCTGACCAACCCCGCGACCAAGCCCGTCGAGGCGGTGGTCACGCTGGACCTGCCCCCGGGCTGGACCGCCTCGCCGCGTGAGTGCCGCGTGCGGCTCGATCCGGGCGAGCCGTCCTCGTTCGCCTTCGAGGTCACCGCCGGCGCCATCGGCGACCGACGCCCCCAGCCGGCGCTCCGCGTGCGCGCACGCTACCCCGTGTCGTCCGGCGGCGAGGAGGCCGTCTCCGTGCGACGCCCGATCGCGGTCGAGGCCGTGCTGCCCGACCCCGCCGAGACGCGCGGCGTTCCCGACGGTTTCCTCCGGCTCGACGGGCGCTCCGCCCTGCGGGTCGACCTGCCCGAGCGCCCCGACCGGTTCACCCTGGAAGCCTGGGTCCGCTCGTCGGCGCCGAAGGGACGGCAGGGCGTCCTCTGCAACACCGAGTCCTCCGGATTCGGGATCTTCTGGTCCGACGCGCCGTCCGGCGAGAGCCTGCCAGCCGGCTACCTGCACGCGGGCGGGCGCTACGCCAGGGCCCAGGCCCCCGAGCCCTGGGACTGGGCACGCTGGACGCACCTCGCCCTCGTGCACGACGGCGAAACCCTGACGCTCTTCGTCGACGGCCGCCCCGCCGCCTCGTCCCCGACGGACGGCGAGCCCCTGCACAACGCGCTGCCCCTGATGGTCGGCGCCGACGTCAACGCGTCGTCCGAGGCCGTCTCGTTCTGGACCGGCGACATTGACGAGGTCCGATTCTCAAGCGTGGCCCGCTACACCGGCCCGTTCGAGCCCGCCCGCCGGCACGAACCCGACGCGGACACCCTGCTCCTCCTTCACCTGGACGCCGCCCACGGGGCGGTCTTCCCGGACGCCTCGGACGCCGGCGCGCACGCCTGGGCGGTCGGCGCGCCCGTCGTGGCGCCTCACGAGGACCGCTGAGCCCGGCCCGGGCGCGCCCGGGCGTACGGCTCGAGTTCCACCGGCAAGCGCTTGAGCCCCCGGCGCCGCGCCTTCTGTACCGCGTAGTGCAGCGAGTCGTGCATCCGGTCGTGCACCCGCTGCGTGACGTTCAGTTCCCACGCCTCCATCTGCTCGATCGCGTACTTCCAGGCGTGGTATTCCTCCAGGCACCTGGGGGAGTAGGTCGAGAACCCGATCGCGTGGTGCCCGATCTCGTGCAGGAACACCGCGGCCGACATCGGCCCCTTGGGCCGCGGCGCCTCGATCAGCCGGCGCACGGTCCCGTCGCGGTAGGTCACCTGCCAGGCGACGCCCGACATCGCCGTGCGCCACTTGCGCACGCGCACGCCGTAGCGGTCCAGCATCTCCCGGGTCATGCGGTCGTAGCGGGCCTGAGCGCTGTCCGGCTTGGGGCGTGCCGCGGGCGATCGCGTCGGGGCCGGGCGAATCCGGGCGGTGGGGGGTGGCGCCACGGCGTTCGCCGCCGGGCGCGACGCCGGCGCGGGCCGCCTGCCCCGCGTCCGCGGCTTGACAAGATCCCACAGCGTCAGCGTCACGCGGGCCCTCCCGGCGCTCCCAGCAGATCCCCCGCCCGGACCTTCCGCCCGTTCGCCCACGCGGCGAACCCCATCGGCGTGCGCCCCGCCGGCTGGACCTCGCACACCGCCACCACGCCCGACCCGCAGGCCACCAGCCCGGCCTCCGGATCGACCACCTCCCCCGGACGCCGTTGCTCGGAATCCGCGGGCCCCGGTTCCGCGCGGAGCAGTTTGAGCGCCTGGCCCGCGTGCTCGGCCGTCACGCCCGGCCAGGGAGACAGCCCGTTGATGCGCCGGCGCACCTCGTCGGCGGGCAGCGACCAGTTAACGACCCCGTCCGCCTTCGAGAGTTTGCCCGCCAGCGTGACCAGCGATTCGTCCTGCGTCACCGGGCGCAGCGTGCCGGCCGCGTGGTCGGCGAGCACCCGTTCGACCAGGCCCGGCCCGTCCCCCGCGAGCAGGTCGTGCAGTTCGCCCGCGGTCTGGCCGGGCCCAATCGGCCGACGCGACTGGCCGAGCACCGCCCCGGCGTCCATCCGCTCGGCCAGAAAGATGACCGAGTTGCCCGTCTCCGCGTCGCCCGCCAAGACGGCGTGGTTGATCGGCGCCGCGCCCCGCCAGCGGGGCAGCAACGACGCGTGCAGGTTCACCGCAAACCGGTCGGCCAGCAGCGCCGGGCCGAGTTTCTGGCCGTAGGCGATCACCACCCACGCGTCGCACGCCCAGGCCCGCACCCGTTCGGTCTCGTCGGGGTTGTTGACCCGGTCCGGCTTGAGCAGCGGCACGCCCGGCAGGTGCTCGGCCGCCCAAGCCCCGATCGGGGTGGGCGTCAGGCGGGAGCCCCGGCCCGCCGGCCGGTCGGGCTGGGTCACGACCCCGACAACCTCGTGCGAAGCCGCCAGACGACGCAGCGTCGGCAGCCCGAACGCCCCCGATCCGAGAAAGACAATCTTCATCGGGCGGATCGTAGCGACGGCCGCGCCGCCCCGGCCCCGCCGAACCGCCGCTCAGGCGGGCGAAGACGCCCCATTCACCGGCGGGCGGACTTCTCCATCGCCTTGACGCGGGTCCGGTTCCGCAGGCGCGCGGTCTGGGACATCCGGTCCAGGATCAGCACGCCGTCGAGGTGGTCGATCTCGTGCTGCCAGCACCGGGCCAGCAGGCCGGACGCCCGCACCCGCACGGTCTCGCCGTCCGGCGTCTGGGCCTCCATGGTCACCGTGGCGGGGCGCTGGACCTCGCCGCGGATGCCCGGCAGTGAGAGGCAGCCCTCCTCGTACGGCACCACGCTTCGGTCCGAGTCGACGATGCGCGGGTTGAGCCACACCTGCGCCCCGTCGCTCGAGACCGGCGCCGCGCCCTCCTCGACGGGCTCGTCGGGGTCCGCCGGCACGTCGCACACGAAGATGCGCCAGGGCAGGCCCACCTGCGGCCCGGCCAGCCCGATCCCCTCGGCGCCGCGCATCAGTTCGAGCATGCGCCGGCCGACCGCGCGCACCTCGTCCGAGGCCTCGACCGGCTCGGCCTTGCGACGCAGCACCTCGGCCGGGTAGAGCAGGATGCGGAGTTGGGCTGGATCCACCTTCATCGGCCAATCGTATGACCCGCGTGCGGGACCTGACAGGGGTCCCGATGCCCTGGCGCGCCCGGGACGCGTACACTGCGATCCACCCCAAGGAGGCGGCATCCCGTGGCGATCTTTGGCAAAAAGGCGGCAGCACCCGACGGTGACGAGCCCAAACCCGCGGCGTTCAGCCCGCAGAAGGCCAAGGTCTTCTGGGACCGCGCCGGCGTGGTGCACGAGTCGGGCAACTACGAATACGCGATGCAACTCTGGCTCAACGGGCTGTCCTGGGACCCGACCGACTTTGAGGCCGTTCGGGGGTTCCTGCGAGCCGCGGACGCCTTCCTGCAGGAAAACCCCAAGGGCAAACTGGACAAGGGCACCCGCGCCGGCCTGATCGCCAAGGGCGACGTCCGCCGGTTTGTTGACACGCTGCTGGACTTCGGCATCAAGAGCACCGACGCCGGCGCCGCCCTGCGCGTCACCGAGGCGGCGGCGAAAATCGGCGTCAAGCAGGCCGGCACGCTGCTCGGCCAGCACGCCCTGGCCCTGGCCCAGCAGGAGGGCAAGCCCAAGAAGGACACCTTCGTCAAACTCCTCGACGCCTTCGAGAAGATCGAGGCGTACCAACTCGCCGCCCAGGCCGGCGAGATCGCCACCCGCCTGGACCCCTCCGACGGCGACCTCCAGGCCCGCGTGCGCAACATGCTCGCCCGCAACACCATGACCCAGGGCGGGTTCGACGAGACCGGGCAGGAAGGCGGCTTCCGTCGCAACATCCGCGACGCCGAGAAGCAGGCCCGCCTCGAGCAGGAGGACACCCTGGCCAAGTCCGGCTCGGTCAAGGACCAGATCGTCGCGCGCGCCGAGGCCGAACTCGCCGAACGCCCCGGCGACTTGCCAACCATCTCCAAGTACGTCAAGGCCCTGCTCGACCGCGCCAAGCCCGGCGACGAACTCAAGGCCATCACCGTCCTCAACAGGGCGCACAAGGAAACCGGCCAGTTCCGCTTCCGCAAGACCGCCGGCGAGGTCCAGTTGCGCATGATGCAGCGCAACCTCGAGAAACTCCGCGTAGCCGCCTCGAAGGAGGACGTCCGCGGGGAGATATCCGAGAAACTCGAGGCCGCCGAGCAGGAGTTCAACAAGCGCCGGCTCGAGGAACTCCGCCTGGTCGTCGAGAACTACCCGACCGACCTGCCCCTGAAGTTCGAACTCGGCAAGGCGCTGGCCGCCACCGGCGACCACGAGGGGGCCATCGAGCAGTTCCAGGCCGCCAAGGACGACACCAAGATCCGCCGCAGCGTCGAACTGGAGATGGGCCGGGCCTTCATCGCGCTGGGCGGGTGGGAGGACGCGGCGATCGAGACCTTCCGCTCCGGCCTGCACGGCATCCCCGACGAGACGACCCCGCTGGGCATGGACCTGCGCTACGGCCTGCTCAGCGCCCTCCAGGCCAAGGCCATGAACGAGCGCAGCGTCGAGGCCGCCGAGGAGGCCGACCGCATCGCCGCGGGCATCGCGATGCAGAAGTTCAACTTCCTCGACGTCCGCGAGCGGCGCGAGCAGATCAAGACGCTCATCGCCGAACTGAAGGTCTGACCGTGCCCCAGGCGGTGGCGATCATCCCCGCGCGCCTGGGGTCCACCCGGTTCCCGGGCAAGGTGCTGGCATCCGAGACCGGCCGGCCCCTGATCGCCCACGTCGCGGCGCGCGCCCGGCAGGCCGGGATGGTCGGCCGTGTCGTGGTCGCCACCGACGCGACCGATGTCCGCGACGCGCTGTCCGGCTCCGGCGTCGAGGTCGTCATGACCCGGGCCGACCACCCCAACGGAACCAGCCGTCTGGCCGAGGCCGCCGAGATCCTCGGCCTGTCCCCGGAAACCCTGGTCGTCAACGTCCAAGGCGACGAGCCCGAACTGGACCCCGCGCTGATCGACGAGACCGTCCGGGCCGCCGCAAGGACCGGCGAGCCGATGACCACGCTGGCGTCACCCTTCCAGCCCGGGGAGGACCCGGCCGACCCGAACCTCGTCAAGGCCATCGTCCGGCCCCACCCGGACGGGGTGGCCAGGGCGGTCTACTTCAGCCGCGCCCGCGTCCCGTTCGACCGCGACGCCGGGGGAGGGGGGGGCGGAGGGGGCGGGGGGGCTGAAACGCCCGGCGCAGTCCGACCCCTCAAGCACGCCGGCCTGTACGTGTACCCGCGGGATGCGCTCGTCCGCTTCGCCGCCATGCCCGAATCCGGGCTGGAACGGACCGAGAAACTCGAGCAACTCCGGGCGATCGAGGCGGGATGGGGCATCGCGGTGGTGGTCCGCCCGTTCTCGCACGCGGGCATCGACACGCCCGAGCAGTACGCCGCGTTCGTCGCCCGCTGGCGGTCGGGCGGGCCCGGATGACCGAAGTTCGTCCCTCGCGCGGTTGCGGGTCCGGCCCGGGCTGGTAAGATCTGGGATGCCAGCCCACAACAACCAGCCCGACGCGCTGCGGCCCGGCTCGCGGGCCGGCAGCGACCTGCTCGCAGCCGCCGGCGACACCACCATGACCACCAGCGAGTACTACTCGCCGGTCCCCGACGGCTACCGCTTCGGGCAGCACAAGTACGTCGTCATCGTCGGCACGGTCATGTCCGGCCTGGGCAAGGGCATCTTCTCCTCCTCGATGGCCAAGGTCCTCAAGGACAAGGGCCTGACCGTCGCGCCCATCAAACTCGAGGGCTACCTCAACATCGACTCGGGAACCCTGAACCCCTACCGCCACGGCGAGGTGTTCGTGCTCGACGACGGCACCGAGTGCGACATGGACCTGGGCACCTACGAGCGCATGCTCGACCAGAACCTGACCGGGCGCAACTTCACCACCGCCGGACGCATCTACACCGAGATCCTCGACCGCGAGCGCCAGGGCGTCTACCTCGGGCGCGACGTCCAGATGATCCCGCACGTCACCGGCGAGGTGAAACGCAAACTCCGCGAACTCGCCCTGCGCGGCGACGGCAAACGCCCCGCCGACGTGGTCTTCGTCGAGGTCGGCGGCACCGTCGGCGACTACGAGAACGGCTTCTACATCGAGGCGCTCCGCGAACTGGCCTTCGAGGAAGGCCCCGGCTCGGTCTGCTTCGTGGCCCTGACCTACGTCATCGAGCCCCAGGCCCTCGGCGAGCAGAAGTCCAAGGCCGCCCAGTTGGGCATCCAGCGCCTGATGGAGACGGGCATCCAGCCCCACCTGATCGCCTGCCGCGCCGAGAACCGCGTCCAGCCCAAGGTGCTCGAGAAGATCGCCATGTTCAGCAACGTCCCGCTGAAACGCGTCTTCTCCATGCACGACCGCGACAGCATCTACACCATCCCCGACGAGACCCGCGCCGACGGCCTGGACCGAGAGATCCTCAGCATCCTCGGCCTCCACGACCGCGTCGACATCCGCCACGAGGACGTCGCACGCCAGAAATGGTCCACCTTCGTCCGCGGGCTGACCGCCGAGAAGGACCACGCCGTCCGCATCGGCATCACCGGCAAGTACGCCGACCTCCGCGACGCCTACGCCTCCGTCGACAAGGCCCTCGAGCACTGCTCGGCCCACCTGGAGTGCCAGATCGACTACGAGTGGATCGAGACCACCGAGATCAACGACCGCAGCGTCGCACGCCGGCTCGACAAACTCGACGGCGTCATCGTCCCCGGCGGCTTCGGCTCGCGCGGGGTCGAGGGCAAGATCTCGTGCGTCCGACACTGCCGCGAGACCGGTGTGCCGTACCTGGGCATCTGCCTGGGCTTCCAGGTCGCGGTCATCGAGTTCGCCCGAAACGTCCTGGGCATCGCCGACGCCAGCAGCACCGAGTTCGACCCCATGTGCGGCTCGCCGGTCATCTCCGAACTGCCCGAGCAGAAGAAGATCGAGGGCCTCGGCGGGACCATGCGCCTGGGCGCCCAGGACGTCGTCATCGCCCCCGGCACGCTGGCCTCGTTCCTCGTCGGCGGCGCGTCCACCACGCGCGAGCGCTTCCGCCACCGCTACGAGGTCGACCCGTCCTACATCGAACGCCTCGAGGCCGGCGGGCTGATCTTCTCCGGACGCCACCCCGAGCAGCCCATCATGCAGATCCTCGAACTGCCCTCCACGGCCGAGGCGGTCGACGGCGTCGCCCCCAGCAAGCCCATCACGCACCCCTACTTCATCGGCGCCCAGTTCCACCCCGAACTGACCAGCCGCCCCCTGAACCCCCAGCCCATGTTCATGGGCCTCGTCGCCGCCGCCATCCGGCACCGCTACGGGTCAGAGCCCGACCGCTGGGCCGAACTGGCACGCTCGCAGAAACTGCGGCGTTGGCTCAAGGACCCCAACGGCATCGCGTCCAGGCACGCCTGATCAGGCGTCGCGAGCGCCCGGCTCGGGCGTCCAGACATCGCCCACGCCCTGCCCGTCGCAGATCCGCCTGGCGATCAGGTACAGCACCGTCCCCGCGGTGAAGAAGTAACTGA
Source organism: uncultured Phycisphaeraceae bacterium (assembly GCA_964522095.1). Taxonomy (GTDB): domain Bacteria; phylum Planctomycetota; class Phycisphaerae; order Phycisphaerales; family UBA1924; genus UBA6054. The sequence goes on from CAZFSO010000014.1 coordinate 15,064, forward strand.
ACGCGAACCCCGCCACGACCACCGCGACCAGCCCCCGCCACCCGGCGATGATCCCGTGCGCCGCGGGCTGCGTGGCCTCCAGGTCGGGCCCGCCCTCGAGCACGCGCACGCCCGCGTCGCTGTTCAGCCGGCTCGCCGCCCAGTCCGTCAGCCGGATCGCCCCCTGCGCCACCTCGCTGAATATCGCGATCGAAACCGCCCCCAGCAGCAGCAGGATCCCCGCGTGGACCAGCAGGCGCAGCGGCCGGGCGATGATGTAGGCGTAGCACCGCTGCACCGCGTCGAACGCGTCCGTCCCCTCGCACATCAGCGCCGGCACGATCATCGGCAACGCCAGGGCGTGCATGACCATGATGAGCAGCGCCAGCAGCGACAGCGCCAGGGCGACGGCGTACAGCAGCCCGCCGAGGATGTTCACCACCGGGACGCCCAGCGTGAAGCCCCCCAGGACGACCACGCCCACGAGCAGGCCCGCCAGCGCGAGCGGGCCGAGCAGACCCGCGAGCGACCACCCCAGTTTCGACCCCGACACGCCCACGTTCTCCGGCCATTCCGTGATCCGGGCCGTGGCGAACTGGACAGCCGCCCCGCGGCTGATCGCGCCCCCGAACAGCGCGAACACCGCCACCACCGGCAGCCCGACCAGCAGCGTCTCCCACGGCCGGTCGACCAGCAACTGGCCGGGCATCAGCGCCAGCATCGCGACCGACCCCACAAGCCCGGGCACGGACAGCGAGCCGACCGCGTCGGCCGCGCCGGCCAGCGACATCGAGAGCGCGCTGGTCAGCGTCTCGGCGATGCTCGGCCGCCCCGTCACCGCCGCGGCGAGTTTGTCGACCAGCGACGCCAGGAACACCGCCCCCATGCCCAGCAGGATGCGCCCGGGACGCATCGCCAGCCCGGGCGTGCGCAGGGCCCTGGTCCAGAGCAACTCGCCGGTCAGGTCGTGGAGCAGCACGCGGGGCTCGCGAACAGTGGGGTGGTTCTCGATCATGGGCACATGGTATTGGACCCAAGCCGGGGTTGCCCCGGGGCCCCGGGCACGGGATGATGCCGTCATGATGGAAGTCGCTGCACGCTGGATCGTCCGGGCCGTCTCCCTGCTGGCCCTCGGCCCGCTCGCGGCCGGGGCCGCGGGGATCATCCGAGCCCCGGACGGTTCCGACGCGGTGACGCTCCTGACCGGCCCCGCGCTGGGGCCGGGCCTGCTGGCCGCCTTCGCGGTCGGCGGCTGCGTGGTCGCCGCCGCCGCGCTGGGCGCCCGCCTGGCGGACCGGCACGAGGCCGTCCTCAACGCGGGATTCGTGCTCGCCTGGGTGGCCTGGTGCCACGGCTCGATGTCCGAGGTCGTCCGCCTCACGCCCGGGGCCGGCCTGCTGGTCCGCCTGTCTCTGGAAGCCGCCGTCGTCGCGGCGGCCGTGCTGGTGGCCTTCTTCGCGGCCGACCGGCTCAGCCGACGCCCGGCCGACCAGGAGGGCCTGGGCCTCGGACGCTCGGACGCCATGGCGGCCATGCGCGTCCCCGCCGGCCCGGCCATCCTGCTGGCCACCGCGGCCGTCGCGCTGGCCTCCGCGTGGCTGTTCGCCCGGCACGGCGGGGCGGGCCAGGGCGTCGGAACGGGCTTCCTCGCAGGCTTCTTCGCCGGCGTCGCCGGGACGCAGATCCAGCAGTCCATGAGCGCCAGGCACGGGGTCCCGGCCGGGTCGACGGGCGTCTTCATCCCCGTGCTGCTCGGCATCGCGGTCGCCTCGGTCGCGGCGCCCCTCATCGGGCTGCTCGCGCCCGGGGCCTCGGGCCTCCTGCCCGCGCTGGCCCGTGGCGAACTGCCGGGCTGGCTGCTCGTCGCCCCGACCGCCTGGCTCGCCGGGGGCCTGATCGGCGCGCCCATGGGCATCTCGATGCTCAAGAGCACCCCCAAGAGCATCCTGGGGCCCGCCGACGCCGAGCCCCGCCCGGCGTCCTGACACCCCGCCGCGGGCCCCGATCCGCCCGGTGGTGCTAGGATCACCGGCACCTCTGATCGAAAGGTTGACATGAACCGCACGGCGTCCACTCCCGGGGCGACGGGCCGTCAGGCCGGTCATTCCATGCCCGATGTCCAAGCCTCCGCCGACAGCCGGCGCGTCGCCATCGACCGGGTCGGCGTGACCGAGGTGGTTTACCCCATCCGCCTGGCCACCCGCGACGGCGGCGAGCAGCGGTCGGTCGCCACCATCAGCATGTACGTCGCCCTGCCTCAGGAGCAGAAGGGCACCCACATGAGCCGGTTCCTCGAGGTGCTCAACGAGCACTCGGGCGAGCCGTTCCGCCCCGAGGACATCCCCGGCCTGACCCGGGCGATCCGCGACCGCCTGAAAGCCGAGCAAGCCCACTTCGAGGCCCGCTTTACCTACTTCATCGAGAAGCAGGCCCCGGTCACCGGCACGCCCGGGCTGATGAACTACGAGGTCGTGTTCGAGTGCACGTCGAACTCGCACGACGACTTCATGATGACCGTCGCCGCCCCGGCCACCAGCCTGTGCCCGTGCTCCAAGGAGATCAGCGCGTACGGGGCCCACAACCAGCGATGCCGCATCCAGGCCAAGGTCCGGCCCGAGGGCGTCCTGTGGATCGAGGACCTGGTCGAGCTGCTCGAGAACGCCGCCAGCCACCCGGTCTACGCCGTCCTCAAGCGCCCGGACGAGAAGTTCGTCACCGAGAAGGCCTACGACAACCCCAAGTTCGTCGAGGACATCGTGCGGGACCTCTCCGTCGCCCTGCAGCGCGAGGACCGGGTCACCTGGTTCGCGATCAGCAGCGAGAACTTCGAGTCGATCCATTCGCACAACGCGTACGCCGAGATCGTGCGCGACAAGCGGGCCTGACGCCCGCCGGCCCCCGACACCGGCAGGAAAGGACGCAGCCATGACCACCGCAAACCAGGTCCGCCTCGAGGACGCCCGCAGGGTGATCGCCGCCGGCGAGGCCGAGGCGGCCAAAATCGGCCAGCCGATGAACGTCGCCGTCGTCGACGCCGGGGGCAACCTCGTCGCCCACGCCCGCATGGACGGCGCCTGGATCGGCAGCGTCGACATCTCCATCAAGAAGGCGTTCACCGCACGCGCCTTCGACATCACCACCAAGGACCTGGCCGAGCACGCCCAGTCCGGCGGCCAGTTCTTCGGCATCCACGCGTCCAACGACGGACGCATCATGGTCTTCGCCGGCGGGATCCCCCTCAAACGTGACGGCAAGGTCGTCGGGGCGGTGGGAGTCAGCGGGGGCAGCGGCGAGCAGGACCACCGGGTCGCAGAGGCCGCCGCCGCGGCCTTCTGAACCCGCGGGCCGGCAGGACGCCGGTTGCGGCCGAGGCGCGCGGATGACCGACTCTGTCATATGATTGGTCCTGCGCGGCGCGGACGGCGTGCGGCCCGATGGGACGGAGCCCGATGGGTCGGATTCGACGGGTCATCCCGAGCATGTTCCACCGACGCCTCGCCCTCCTGGGCGTGCTCATGGTCCTCCCGTTCCTGCCCCTCACGGCCCGGCTCGGGTGGCTCACGCTGGTCAACGGCGCGGAGGCGCGAGCCCTCGCTGAGTCCCGCCTGATTCGCGAGACGTGGCTGCCCACGGTCCGCGGGCGCATCCTCGACCGGCACGGGCGCGTGCTGGCGATGGACCGGCCGAGTTACGACATCTGCGTCTCGTACGAGGTGCTCACCGGCGCATGGACCGACCGCCAGGCCGAGCGTTTCGCCCGCCGTGCCCACCGCGACGTCTGGCCGACGCTCGACGAGGCCGCCCGCCACGACCTGGTGTCCCGGTACCGCCCCGCCTACGCCCAGCGGGTCGAGCAGATGTGGCGTCTGATCGCGCAGGGCACCGGCAGCACCCGCGACGACGTGGAGGCCGCCCGCCTGGCGGTCATCGACCGCGTCGAGCGCATGCAGGCCGCCGTCTCGGCGCGCCGGGCCGAGACCGAGCGCCAGACCCTCGTGCAGCGCGGCATCCAGATCGGGCCCGCCGAGGAGGCCCGCATCCAGCGCATCGCGGCCGCCCCGATCGCCGAACGCCGTCAGTCCCACGCCGTCGTGCGCGGCGTCGCCGACGACGTCGGGTTCCGCTTCATGCGTCTGGCCGAGCGGGAGGCCCCGATGTTCGCCGCCGGAGCGGTGGGCGAGGCCGCCCTGGACGAACGCCAGCCGTTCATGCCCGGCCTGTCCGTCGCCGACGCCACCGTCCGGGTTTACCCCTTCGACACCATGCGGGTCGAGATCGACCGCTCCACCCTCCCAGGCCCGCTCAAGGCCGACGGCATGATGGAGGTGCCCGTCCACGAGATCGCCGGCCTGACGCTCGGATCGCTCCGAACCCGCGTGTTCGCCGAGGACGTCGAACGCCGACGCGAAGCCATCCGCGGCAACCCCGACCTGCGCGAGCGCGCCCTCGCCCTTGGCGGACGCGACACCGGCCAGTACAACCCCACCGCGGACCGCGTCGGCCACACCGGCGTCGAGGCGACGATGGAAGACCACCTCCGCGGGCTGCGTGGCCTGCGCGTCGAGAACCTCCAGACCCACGCCGTCGAGGAACGCGCACCAATCCCCGGCCTGGACGTCCGCCTCACGCTGGACATCCAACTCCAGGCCCGCGTCCGGGCCATCCTCGACCCCGCCGTCGGCCTGACCACCGTGCAGGCCTGGCACCACAACGAGAAGATGCCGATCGGCGACGAACTCGACGCCGCCGCCGTGGTGCTCGACGTCGCGACCGGCGAGATCCTCGCGATGGTCTCGACCCCCGAGCCCCCGCGCGACGGCGACTGGTCGAAGCGCGGCCTGTCCGGCAAGGCCCTGGAGCGCTACCTGGCGGTCCACACGCCCTTCGTCAACCGCGTCGTGGGCAAGCCCTACCAGCCCGGGTCCATCGTCAAGGCGCTCATCCTCTGCGGCGCGGTCAAGGCCGGCGTCTACCGGCCCGGCGAGCGCATCCCCGACACCGGCCACTACTTCCCCAACCAGCCCGACGCCTTCCGCTCGTGGATCTACAAGCAGCACGGCGTGACGCACTCCGATCAACTCGGGCGCGACCCCGACGGCGTCGACGCCCTCATGGTCTCGGCCAACGTGTTCTTCTTCACCCTCGCCGACCGCCTCGGCGCGTCGGGCGTGGCCGACGTCTACCGGCGGTTCGGCCTGGGTGAGCCGTTCAACCTCGGCCTCGGCGGCGAGTGGCCCGGCTCGATCGGCCAACTCACCAGCGGCGTCAACGACGGCTCGGACCTGCAGCGCCACGACACCATCCTGCTCGGCATCGGCCAGGGCCCCGTCACCTGGACGCCCCTGCACGCCGCGGACGCGTTCGCCACCATCGCGAGAGGGGGCTTCCGCGTCCCGCCCCGCCTGATCTCCGACGAGGGCCGAGCCCCCGAGGCGACCAATCTCGGCATCCCCGCCCGGGCGATCCGGGACACGCTCGAGGGACTGCGCCTCTCCTCCAACGACCCCCGGTTCGGCACCGGCTACGACTTCTCCGTCGGCACGACCCGGGACCGCGTCTTCAACGCCCCGGGCGTGTCCGTCTGGGGCAAGACCGGCACCGCGGACTCCTCGCCCATCACCTGGGACGCCGACGGGCCCGACGGGCCCCTGCCGCCGGTCGTGGTCCGCCAGGGCGACCACTCCTGGTACACCGTGCTCGTCGGCGACGAGGGCGACGGGCCCAGGTACGCCATCGCGGTCGTCGTCGACTACGGCGGGTCCGGCGGGCGCGTCAGCGGGCCTATCGCCAACCAGATCGTCCACGCCCTCATCCAGGAGGGCTACCTGGGCTCGCGCGCGACCGCGAAGGCAGGCCCGCGCCCATGAGCACCGCCAGCGCCCTCCGATCCAGCCTCGGCGCGATGGTCCGCGGATCGGTCGCCACCAGCGAGCCGGTCCGCAAGGCGGTCCGCGTGGTCAACTTCTCCTGGCTCACCGTCGTGAGCGCCCTGGCCCTGTCCATCCTCGGCGTCTACGCCATCGACGTCGGGCAGAACCCCGCCGGGCGCACGGGCGGCATCATGCAGGGCGAGATCTCCGCCGAGGCGGCCAAGCAGGGCGTGTTCCTGGTCGTCGGGATGCTCGCCTGCGTCATCGTCGCGCTGCCGCACTACCGGTTCATCGGGCTCCTGGCCTGGCCGTTCTACGCCCTGTGCGTCGTCCTCCTCGTCGTGCTGATCGCGCCCGGCGTGCCCACCTGGCTGGTGCGCCCGCGCAACGGCGCGCGGGCCTGGATGGACTTCGGCCCGGTCGACTTCCAGCCCACCGAGATCGCCAAGATCGCCTTCGTGCTCGCCGTCGCGCGGTACATGCGCTTCCGCTCGCACCACCGGCGGTTCAAGGGGCTCGTCGTGCCCGGGATCATCGCCGCGGTGCCGATCGGCCTGATCACGATCCAGCCCGACCTGGGCGGCGCGTTCCTGTTCGTGCCCGCCCTGTTCGCGATCCTGATCGCCGCCGGCGCCCGCCTGCGTCACCTGACCCTCATCGTCGCGTGCGCCGCCCTGGCCGCCCCGGCGTCGTGGCCGTTCCTGATGCCCTACCAGAAGGCCCGCGTTGTCGGCCTCTACAAGCAGTTCCAGGGCGACACCAGCACCGCCTTCGACATCAACTACCAGGCCATGACCGCCCAGACCCTCATCGGCGCCGGCGAGGCCTCCGGCCGGACCGAGCCTCAGGCGCGGGCCCTGATCCACTACAACCGCCTCCCCGAGCGCCACAACGACATGATCCCCGCCGTGATCGTCAACCGGTTCGGCTTCTGGGGCGGCGTCGCCACCATGACCCTGTACCTCATGTGGGTGGCGGGCGGGTGGATGGTGGCCGCGACCTGCCGCGACCCGCTCGGACGCCTCATCGCCGCCGGCCTGCCGGCCTTCATCGGGGTGCAGGCGGTGATCAACTTCGGCATGAACCTCGGCCTGCTCCCCATCATCGGGGTGACCCTGCCTTTCGTCAGTTACGGCGGGTCCAGCCTGCTCGCCTGCTGGATCATGACCGGGCTGATCGTCAACGTCGCCCTCCACAAGCCCCGCCCCCCGTACCGGCCCTCCTTCGAGTACGCCGACGACGACGGCCCGAACCACATGCAGCCCGTCAAGCCCTACGGCCGGTCCGTCGGCTTCTCCGGGCGGGCCCTGACGCGTTGATAGAATCCCCTTTTGCACCGGCGTTTCCGGCCGCCTGCGTCAATCGCGGCCGGCCCGACGCCCGGCGGACGGAGGTCGTGTTGGTCGAGCCGTTGAATCCCCCCGCGGGATGGGTCGAGCGCGTCGAGGCGCTGGGGGTGTCGTTCGCGCCGGGCGAGGTCGAACGCCTGGGCCGCTACCTGGCGCTGCTGCTCGACGCCAACACCCGCATGAACCTGACCGCCATCCGTGACGCCGACGAGGCGTGGGACCGCCACGTCCTCGACGCCCTGACGATCGTGCCCGTGCTCGCCGACCTGCCCGAAGCGCCGGAGATCATCGACGTCGGCAGCGGCGGCGGCATCCCCGGCCTGGTCCTCGCCTGCGTCATGCCCAACGCCCGCTTCACGCTCCTCGACGCGACCGGCAAGAAGTGCGACTTCCTCCGGCAAGCCGCCGCCACGCTCGGGCTGGACACCGTGACCGTCGTCCAGGATCGCGCCGAGCGCGCCGGGCAGGACCGCGGCGAGCGCACCGGCGCGGGCCGGCAGGGCGGGCACCGGGCCCGCTACGACGCGGTGGTGTCACGCGCCGTCGGGCGAGCCGCGACCCTGCTCGAACTGACCGTGCCCCTGGCCAAGGTCGGCGGGCTGATCGTGCTGACCAAGGGCCAGAAGGCCGACGAGGAACTCGCCGAGGCGCGCCAGACGCTGCACATGCTCCACGCCGCCCACGCCGGCACCGTCGACACGCCCACCGGGCGTCTGGTGGTCATCGAAAAACTGCGGGACACGCCGAAGGCGTACCCGCGCGGGGACGGCGAGCCCAAGAAGGCGCCTCTCGGAGTCGTGCGCGCGTGACGGTTCAGGCCGCCAGTCTGCTCGGCGCCGGTGGCCCCATCGCCCGGGCGCTCGGCCAGGGGTACGAGCCGCGCGCCGAGCAACTCCGCATGGCGAGCCTCGTTGAGGCCTGCCTGGCCGATCGCTCGCACCTGCTCGTCGAGGCGGGCACGGGGGTTGGCAAGAGTTTCGCCTACCTCGTCCCCGCGATCGCCCGGGCCGTGTCGCACCAGGAAACGGTCGTGGTCGCGACGAACACCATCGCCCTGCAGGAGCAACTTGTCGGCAAGGACATCCCCCTGCTCCAGGACGCCCTGGGCGAACTCGGCCAGTGCAAGGCCGTGCTGGTCAAGGGCCGGGGCAACTACGTCTCGATCCGGCGCCTCAAACTCGCCAGCGAACGCCAGGACCGGCTGCTCCCCGACGCCCCCTCGCGCCGCTCGCTGCACCAGATCGAGGACTGGGCCTACCAGACCGACGACGGCTCTTTGAGCACCCTGCCGGTGCTGGAGCGCTCGGGCGTGTGGGACAAGGTCCAGAGCGACCACGCCAACTGCATGGGCCGCAAGTGCCCGCACCACAACGACTGCTTCTACCAGAGCGCCCGGCGCGCGATGGAAGGCGCCCGCATCCTGGTCTGCAACCACGCCCTGTTCTTCAGCGACTTGGCCCTGCGCATGCGCGGCGGGGGCGCGGGCTTCCTGCCCGAGTACCAGCACGTCATCCTCGACGAGGCGCACGGCGTCGAGGACGTCGCCAGCGACCACTTCGGCGTCTCGCTCAGCGAGGGTCGCGTCGCCCACCTGCTCGGCACGCTCTACCACCAGAAGACCGGCAAGGGCTACCTGTCCCAACTCCAACTGGCCACCGGCGACATCGCCCCGATCGAGCGGGCCGTTTCGCGGGTGATGGAGGCCGAACGCGCCGCCCGGGCGCTCTTCGACGACGTGGCCCGGCTGGTCGAGTCCGGCGGGGCCCCGGGCGGGCGCATCCGCAGGCCCGACGCCGTGGACAACCCGCTCACGCCCGCGATGAACGACCTCGTGCTAGCCCTCAAGCGCGTCAAGGACCTCGTGGACCACGAGCCGGACCGCTACGAACTGACCGGCTACGTCCAGCGCGCCTCGGACATCGCCGACGCCGCCGAGGTGCTGATCGCCCAGACGATGGAGAGTTACGTCTACTGGGCCGAGACGAAGGACGCCGACGCCTCGTCGCGCTTCTCGGCGCGCGTCAAACTCGCCTGCTCGCCCATCGAGGTCGGGCCCATGCTCCGCGAGCACCTCTTCGGCAGGGGCTGCTCGGTCGTCCTGACCAGCGCCACCCTCTCGACCCGCAAGGTCCGCGACGACGACCCCGTCGAGCACCAGGAGACCGCCTTCCAGCACGCCATCACCCGCCTGGGGTGCGAGGGCGCCCGCACGGTCCAGATGGGCTCGCCCTTCGACTACGCATCGCAGGTCGAACTCTTCGTCGACACCACCGTCCCCTCCCCGCAGGCCGGGCGACGCGCCGGCCCCGCGGCGACCGCCTCGCCGAACGCCGAGTCGTTCGAGGACGCCATCGCCAGCCGCGTGCACGACCACGTCATCGCCACCGACGGCGGGGCCTTCGTCCTGTTCACCAGTTTCGCCCTGCTCAACCGCACGGCCAACCGCCTGGGGCCCGGCTTCATGGCCATGGGCATGGACGTCTTCGTCCAGGGGCGAGGCGGCGGGCGGGGACAGATGCTCGAGGACTTCCGACGCTCCGAGCGCGGCGTGCTGTTCGGAGCCGCCAGTTTCTGGCAGGGCGTCGACGTCCGCGGGGCGGCCCTGCGCAACGTCATCATCACCCGACTGCCGTTCGACCCCCCGGACCGGCCCATCGTCGAGGCCCGCAGCGAGCGCATCCGCGAGAAGGGCGGCGACCCCTTCCGCGACGACGCCCTGCCCCGCGCGGTCATCCGCTTCAAGCAGGGGTTCGGGCGCCTGATCCGGTCCTCCGAGGACCGCGGCCGGGTCGTGGTGCTCGACCCGCGCATCGTCACGACGGGCTACGGACGGTCATTCCTGGCCGCCGTCCCCCCGGGCGTCACCGTCCGGCGCCTGACCGACCGCGCCGGGTTCGACGCCTGACCCCGGCCCGGCCCGCGCCCCGCCCTCGTCGGGATGCACCAGCGGACGACGCTTGAACCGCGACCGCAGCCGGTTCGCCGCCCTGAAGATGCGCGGCCGGCCGATCACCCGCTTCTCCAGCCGGTACTTGCCCGGGAACTCCAGCAGCAGGAACCCGACCAGCAGGGTCAGCAGGCCCTGCCCGGGCAGCACCAGCATCGCCAGACCGGCCCCCAAGCAGACCACCGCGACCACCGCCCGCAACGCCCGCAGCAAGCCGCGCACCACCGGCGGCAGGCGCGCCGACCTCGACGCCGGCCGGTGCTCGTGGGTGAAGTAGTCCGCCGGGATCGCGCAGACCATGAACGGGCCGGCCGCCATGGTGGCAAAGAACAGCACGACCGACGCCCCGCCGATCCAGAACAGCCAGGTCTGGTTGTCTTCGAGCCAGGCGAGCATCGCGCCTGACCTTAGCGGGGCCGGATCGGCCCGGTGCAAACCCGCTGGAAACACCCGCAAGCCCTTGCATGCCATGAACTTGCGCGGCGCGGGTCGAAGTTTTGCCGCGCCGGCGCTAGGATTCACGCTGCCCCAGCAGGGGAAAGAACCCAAACACCCCGGGCGTCACGCCCGGTCGCCGCCAACGTCACGGAGAAACCATGCTCGGACGCGTCTTCAAGGCCTACGACATCCGCGGAACCTACCCCGACCTGCTGACCGACCACATGGCCTGGCAGATCGGCTGCGGCGTGGCGCGGTACCTGCTCGAAGACGCCGCGGCCGCGGGCGAGACCACGCCCATGATGAAGAACATCCTCGTCGGGCGCGACATGCGGACCAGTTCGCCCAAACTCTGCGAGGAACTGATCCGGGGCATCACCGCCTGCGGCGGCTCGGTCATCGACCTGGGCCTGATCGACACCTCGATGATGTACTTCGCCATCAACCACCTCGACTGCGCGGGCGGGGTGGTGGTCACCGCCAGCCACAACCCGCCGCAGTACAACGGCTTCAAGGTCTCCAAGCGCAAGGCAAAGCCCGTCGGCGAGGCCACCGGCCTGGCCGAGGTCCGCAAGCACGCCGCCATGGTCGACAAGGGCACCGAGCCCGTCGGCGGCACCACCATCGAGCAGCGCGACCTGTGGGAGCCCTACAAGAAGCACGTCCTCTCGTTCCTCGACCTCGGCGAGCACAACGAGAAGAACCCCATGCGCATCGTCGTCGACGCCTCCAACGGCATGGCCGGCACCGCCCTGCCCAAGATCTTCGGACGCCGCGGCATGCACACCCCCGGCCTGGAGATCGTCGAACTGAACTTCGACAACTCCAAGGGCGAGTTCGTCCACGAGCCCAACCCGCTGGTCGCGTCCAACCTCGCCCAACTCCGCGAGCGCGTGGTCGCCGAGGGCGCCGTGCTCGGCCTGTGCTTCGACGGCGACGCCGACCGCTGCGTGGCGGTCGACGAGACCGGCGAGATCGTCCCCTGCGACGTGATGACCGCCCTGCTCGCGCCGTACTTCCTCAAGAAACGCCCCGGCGCGGCCGTGATCTACGACCTGCGGTCCACCAAGGCGGTCGCCGAGGAGATCGAGAAGGCCGGCGGCGTCCCGGTCCGCGGGCGCGTCGGCCACGTGTTCATGAAGCAACTCATGGCCGAGCACCGGGGCATCTTCGGCGGCGAACTCTCCGGCCACTTCTACTTCGCCCGCAACTTCAACGCCGACTCGGGCGTGATCGCGATGGCCACGTTCCTCTCCGTCCTCGCCGGCGCGGGCAAGCCCCTGAGCAAACTCATCAAGCCCCTGAAGCGCTACGTCCAGAGCGGCGAGATCAACTTCGAGATCGAGGACAAGGACGCCGCCCTCGAGGCCGTGCAGGACGAGTACGGCGACCGGGCCGAGGTCGACTTCCTCGACGGCGTGACCATCGACGCCTTCGAGGAGGAAGGCTGGTGGGTCAACATCCGCAAGTCCAACACCGAGCCGCTCCTGCGCCTCAACGCCGAGGCACGCGACCGGGCCACGCTCGACCGCGTGCTGGCCGAGATCGCGCCCCTGCTCGGGCAGCAGACGGCCCACTGACAGCCCATCTCCCGCCCTCCGGCATCCCCGGCGCCCGATCCCGATAGACTCGGGGCGGTGGGGGAGGGCCGCGTGGGCCCGGATCGGCCCGTGTCCTTGGCGGAGGCAGGATGAACCTCTCGCAGTTCTTCGAGCACTGGGCCATCGTCGAGAACCCCTTTCGGGGCGAGGAGGCGCGGACCGACTCGATCTTCACGCGCATGGGGATCGCGGTACGCCACGACCCCGAGGGCGACGGGCCCGGCCGCGTGCGCCTGGTCCGGCCGCCGACCCCCTCGACCCACGCCGAGTTCGAGAAGATCCTCGGCGAACTCGACCGCCCCTCCACGTCGATCGTCTTCGGCGAGAAGGGCAGCGGCAAGACGGCCATCCGCCTCCAGATCGCCGACCGCATCGCCCGGCACAACGAGGAGCACCCCGACCGGCGCGTGCTGCTGGTCCCCTACGACGACCTCAACACCCACCTGGACCACTACGCCCGCGTCACCGCCTCGGAGAAGAACAAGGACAACCCCTTCGCCAGCATGCGCCTGGTCGACCACCTCGACGCCATCGTGTCGATCGGCACCGGGCGGATCGTCAACGCCCTGCTCGCCGGCTCCGAGCGCCCCCCGCCGGCGTACATCGAGGAGGCGGGCAAGAAGGCCCGTCGCATGTCGCTGGCCTCCCGGCGCGAGTTGCTCCTGCTCCAGGCGCTCTACGACACCGCCGACACCACCGGCGCCCGCACCGCCGCGCTGCGACGCATCCTCCGCCTGTCCGGCGCGGGCCCCAAGGCGCTGATCGCCACCGCCGTCTGGCTCGGGTGGATCCCCGCGGCCGCGCTGTTCGTGTGGGGGCAGTTCTTCAGCGGCCTGGGCGACACCACGCGGACCGGCCTGCTCGTCGGCGCGGCCGTCCTGCTGGCCGCCTGGCTCGGGCTGCTGTGCAAGGTCACGCTGGTCGACCGGCTGGTCGACCGCCACGTGGCCCAGCGGATCGCCCGGCAGTTCCGAATGATCCCCAGGCTCTCCGGCGGGCTGGCCCCGAGCCTCTCGCGCCTGGACCGCACCATCGCCCCGACCGACGCCCTGCCCGTAACCGGGTCCGAAGAGACCCGCTACGCCATGCTCGCCCGCCTGCAGCGGGTGGCCAACGAACTCGGCTTCCCCACCCTGCTGGTCCTGATGGACCGGGTCGACGAGCCGACCCTGGTCCGGGGCGACCCGCAGCGCATGCGCTCGATCGTCTGGCCCATGCTCAGCCACAAGTTCCTCCAGCACGACGGCATGGCCATCAAGATGCTCCTGCCGATCGAACTACGCCACGCGCTGTTCAAGGAGTCCAGCGCCTTCTTCCAGGAGGCGCGGCTCGACAAGCAGAACCTCGTCGAGCGCCTCAGTTGGACCGGCCCGATGCTCTACGACCTGTGCAACGCCCGGCTGGCCGCGTGCCGTCCCTTGTCGGCCGAGCCGATCTCGCTGGCCGACCTCTTCGAGGAGGACGTCACGCGCCAGGACCTCGTCGAGGCGCTGGACCACATGCAGCAGCCCCGCGACGCGTTCAAGTTCCTCTACCGCTGCATCACCGAGCACTGCGCCAGCGTCACCGGCGAGGACGGCGCCTGGCGCATCCCCCGCCACGTGCTCGACACCGTCCGCAAGGCCGAGGCCGACCGCCTGATGGGCCTCCAACGCGGCATCCGGCCCGCGTGATTGCCCGCGTCACACCCGCTTGAGCCGGGCGTATTCCAGCACCAGCGTTTTGCGCCCCACCGAGTCGAACACCACCACCGCGCGGGCGTTGGCGCCCGGCGTGACCTTCTCGATCGTGCCCGCGCCGAACTGCGGGTGACGCACGCGGCTGCCCGGCGGGAAGTTCGCCTCCGCCGAGCCCGCCCGGGCGTCGACCGACGCCAGACGCTCGTCCCGGGCCCTCTCGATGTCCTGCCGCCAGTTGGGCCCCAGCGTGCGGTTGAGCGCCATCGCCCCCCGGTCCCATGGGCGCTCGCGCGCCGGCTCGAACTCGTCGTCGCGGTCGTAGCCGCCCATCTCGTCGGCCTGGTCGGACACGACCAGGTGCTCGCCGGGCAGTTCGTCGAGGAAGCGGCTGGGGATCGTCCGCTCGGACATCCCCCGCACGGTGCGACGCCGGGCGCTGGTCAGGTGCAGGCGCTCCATGGCGCGGGTGATGCCGACGAACGCGAGCCGGCGCTCCTCCTCCAACTGATCGTCCGAGTCGTTCGCGCGCGAGTGCGGCAGCGACCCTTCCTCCAGCCCGATCATCGCCACCGCACGGAACTCCAGGCCCTTGGACGCGTGCAGGGTCATCAGCGTGACGGCGCCTTGCGACGGGTCAACCGCGTCGGCGTCGGCCACCAGCGCGATCGATTCCAGGTACGCCCGCAGCATGCCGAGCAGCGGGGGGGCCTGGGCTGCCTCGCCCTGGCTCGCCCGCTCGACGTCGGTGAAGGCCGCCGGGTCGTCGGCGGGGTCGTACTCGTTCTCGAACTCGCGGGCCGAGGAGACCAGTTCGGCCAGGTTGTCCAGGCGCTCGGCGTCGGACTCCGAACCGCTGGTCTTGGCCTGCTTCTTGTAGTGATCCTCAAGCCCGGACTCGGTGACCACCCGGTTGACCAGGTCGTGCAGGGTCTCGGGCACGTCCGCGCCCAGGAACGAGCCCGAGCCGGTCCACGAGTTGACCGTCTCGACGAACTTGTCGACGGCGTTGGTCGCCCTGGGCGCCAGCCCGAGTTCCTTGCACCGCGCCAGCCCCTGCCAGAGGGGGATGCCCGCCCGGTCCGCCGCGCCCTGGATCGTGTCCAGGGTCGTCTTGCCGATCCCACGGGCGGGCGTGTTGATGACGCGGTTGAGGCTGACGCCGTCGGCGGGGTTGGCGACCACGCGGAGGTAGGCCACCGCGTTCTTGATCTCCTCGCGGTCGAAGAAGGCCGTGCCGCGGGCGATGGTGTAGGGCACCTGGTTGGTGCGCAGCGCGTCCTCCATCACGCGCGACAGCGCGTTCGTGCGATAGAACACGGCCATGTCCTTCCACGACACCCGGTGCTCGTCGTGCAGCGCGCGGAACCAGTCGGCGACCAGTTCGGCCTCGTGGCGCTCGTCGCGGCAGTGCACCAGCGTGATCGGCTCGCCCCCCCCCCGGCTGGTGAACAGCGGCTTGTCCTTGCGCTTGGTGTTGTGCTTGATCAGCCGGTCCGCCGTCGCGAGGATCGGCGCGGTCGAGCGGAAGTTCTCCCCCAGCATGATCACCTGCGCGCCGGGGTAGTGCGTCTCGAAGTCCAGGATGTTCGAGATGTCCGCCCCGCGCCAGCCGTAGATCGCCTGGTCCGGGTCGCCCACCACGCAGATGTTCGGCGGGGTCGTCGCCGACGGCGGCGCCAGCAGCGACGCGATCCGGAACTGCACCCGGTTTGTGTCCTGGTACTCGTCGATCATCACGTACCGCCAGCGCCCCACCAGTTCGGCCCGGATGTCCTCACGAGTCTCCAGCATCCGGGCGGTGTAAAGCAGCAGGTCGTCGAAGTCGATCGCCCCGGCCTTGCGCAACTCCGCGGCGTACGCCGTGTAGATCTTGGCGATCTGCTTGCTGTAGAAGTCGTTCGCCTGCGCCTCGAACGCCTCGGCGTCCATCAACTCGTTCTTGGCGTTGCTGATCGCCGACAGCACCGACCGCGGCGGCCAGTTGGTCGTGTTCAGGCCCAGGGCGTTGATCACCCGCTTCATCGCGGCGCTCTGGTCCGAACTGTCATAGATGGTGTAGTCCGGGCGCAGCCCGGGCAGGGCCGCCGCCTCGGCGTACCGGCGCAGCAGGCGGGCGCACAGCGAGTGGAAGGTCGTGATGGTCAGCCCGCGCGTCCGCCGGTCCGCCCGGGCCGCGTCCGGGTCGGCGTTGGGCCCGAGGATCTGGTGCAGCACCCGCTCGCGCATCTCCCCGGCGGCCTTGTTCGTGAAGGTCAGCGCCAGGACCGACCACGAGGGCACGCCCATCTCGACCAGGTGGGCGATCCGCCGGGTGATCACCCGGGTTTTCCCCGAGCCAGCCGCCGCCAGGATCAGCAGCGGCCCCTCGGTCGCCAGCACCGCCCGGCGCTGTGGCTCGGTCAGGCCGTCCAGAATCCCGGCCGACGCCCCCCCGGCCCCGCCGGCCGGCTCGTCCTCGAAATCCGGCATGAAGTCTGGGACGTCGTCCATGGCGGGGGCAGGCGGGTTCGCGCTCCGCGCGTCGGGTGTGAATCCGTTCATCTCTTGAAGAGTAGGGGGCGCACCGACAAACGGCGTGCCCCGGCTGGCGCCAGGAAGCCATCCGGCCGGCGTCCCGCGCCATGAATAACCATTGAATCTGCGTCGGGCGGGGTCAGCGCCAACGGGTCCCTCGGCCGCCGCGCCGGCCGGCCCAGAGCCCCGTCGGCGTTGCGCAAACGCCGGTCGCCGCTGGTATCATCGCCCCTTCTTCGGGGATGCGCCCGATGAGTATTCGGACCCATTCACACCGGATGCGGGGCGTGCGACCGGCCGCCCGGGCCCGGAGGCCAGATCCGCCCGGAACAAGAGCCCGTATGGGAACGGTGGGAAGGTACGACGCGGCCAGGACCGGCCGCACCGATGCAAGAACTTCACCAGCAGCCCCCTTCCCATGCCGATGACGAATGAAGCCCATGAGCGACCCATTCCAAGACCACGACCTGCTCCAGCCGGACGACACGGCCCCCTTCGGCGCGGCCGGCGACGAGGAGATCACGGTCGCGGACGCCGAGAAGTCGATCCTCGAAGCCTCCAAGGGCGGCACCAACCTTGACACCCTCATCGGCCGCCTGGTCATCGACCAGGGCCTGGCCACGCCCGACGAGGTCAAGCACTGCATGACCCTCTCCCGCGCGGGCGAGGAGCCCGAGGCCGGCCGGTCGCTGGCGCAGATCCTCGTCGAGCGGTCCTACGTGACCAGCCGCCAGATCGCCCGCCTCCGCGAGGCGATCGAGGCCGAACGCTCGGGCCAGAAGATCAGCGGCTACAAGATCCTCGGCAAACTCGGCGCGGGCGCCATGGCCACCGTCTACAAGGCCAAGCAGATCTCGCTGGACCGCATGGTCGCGATCAAGAAACTGCCGGAGAAGTACTCCCAGAACCCCCAGTTCATCGAGCGCTTCTTCGCCGAGGGCCGGGCGGCCGCCTCGCTCAACCACCCCAACATCGTCCAGGCGTTCGACGTCGGCAACGAGGGCGACCTGTACTACTTCGTGATGGAGTACGTCGAGGGGCGCACCGTCCACGACGACATCGTCAAGCACAAGCGCTACACCGAGGCCGAGGCGGTCAACATCGCCATCCAGGTCGCCGAGGCGCTCGAGCACGCCCACGGGCGGGGCCTGATCCACCGCGACGTCAAGCCCAAGAACATCATGATCACCAAGGAGGGCGTGGTGAAACTGGCCGACATGGGCCTGGCCCGCGCCATCTCCGACAAGGAAGCCGCCGAGGCCGAGGCCGGACGCGCCTTCGGCACGCCGTACTACATCAGCCCCGAGCAGATCCGCGGCGAGAAGGACATCGGCCCCGCGGCCGACATCTACTCGCTCGGCGCGACCCTCTACCACATGGTCACCGGCTCGGTCCCGTTCGAGGGAAAGAACCCCTCGGCCGTGATGCACAAGCACCTCAAGAGCGAACTGGTCCCCCCCGACCACGTCAACCCCAAACTCAGCGCCGGCATCTCCGAGGTCATCGAGATGATGATGGCCAAGAGGGTCCAGAACCGCTACCGCAACTGCAGCGACCTGCTGGTCGATCTGCGGGCCCTCAAGCGGGGCGAGACCCCGCCCATCGCCCACCAGGACGTGCTGCCCGAGAACGACCTGGCCTCGCTGGTCGCCGCCGAGGCCGCCGCCGCCACCGCCGAGATCCCCCAGGACGTGTCCCGAGCCAAGCGGGGCGCCCCGGCGTGGGTTGACCACCTCGCCTGGCCGCCATTCGTGATCCTGGTGCTGCTGCTGCTGATCTCCCTTGCCATGAACATCATCCGCATGGGTTAACGCTTTTTCACGCGGTTTCTCGGCCCCGCCGGCGTGATTCCGGGCGTTTCACGCCGGATCCGACGCGCCGCGGGCCGCCCGGGCCCGTATCGTTGAAGGTGGGGCGTGTCCCCTCGATCCCGTCCGTGGGGCCGCGCCCCCGGTTGAACACCCGGTTCTACACAAGGAGTCCCGAACATCGCTCGCAGACCTTTTTACCGCATGCAGGGTCCGGTCCAACGCACCCGGATCAACCACATGATCCGTCTCTCCCCCATCCGCCTCATCGACCAGGACGGTGAGCAGGTGGGCGTGACCGAGACGCACGAGGCGATGCGGATGGCCCAGGAGGCGGGTCTCGACCTGGTCGAGATTTCCCCGGAGGCCCGCCCGCCCGTGTGCAAGATCATGGACTACGGCAAGTACAAGTACGAACTGTCCAAGCGTGAGCAGAAGAGCCGCACGCACGGCGGCGAACTCAAGGAGATCCGTCTGGGCCGCTCGATCAAGATCGACCCCCACGACGTCTCCATCCGCGTCAACCAGGCCCGGCGCTTTCTGATGGCCGGCCACAAGGTCCAGATCACCCAGCGTTTCCGCGGCCGCGAGATGGCCCACCGCCAACTCGGTGAGGAACGCCTGTTCAAGATCTGCCAGGACCTCAACGACGTGGCCAAGATCGAGATGGCCCCGCGCGGCGTCGGCCGCGCCATCACGCTCGTCCTCGCCCCGGACCGGCCCAAGATCGAGCAGTTCAAGGCCCGCCTCGCCAAGGAAGGCCGCGCCGACGAGGAAGACATCGCGGCGCTCGAGGCCGAGGTCGCCGCACAGAACGCCCGGATCGAGGCCGAGGAAGGCGACGACGACCAGGACGACGCCGACGACAAGCGCAACGGCAAGAAGAAGCGCGGCCCCAAGGACGACCGCGCCGGCAACCCCGTCGACGACGAGGTCGCCGACCTGCTCGGCGAGATCTGACCAGAACGCGACATGCACACAGCACGCGCCCCCGGGGGCGCGTGCTTTTCTGCGCTCAGTCGATGACGATCTCGCCCGTCAGCGTGCCGTCACGAGCGCGCGTCCAGGTCAGGCTGACCGCGTGGCGCAGCCCGCGCAGTTCGACCGAGGGCGGCAGGCGCCCGCGACGGTCCGGCACGAACCGCACCACCGCCGGACGCCCGGTCCGGACGCTCGTCGGCGGCGTGCGCCACCAGGCCGACGCGTCGAGCGTCAGCGCGACCGCCCCGCCGGACACGGGCACGGTCTCGGGCAGCGCCAGCCGCCCCGCGTGCTCGGCCAGCGCGGCGTGCATCTCCGCGGCGTCGGCCGGGCGGACCCCGGCCCCGTCCAGGGCCGCGAGCACGGCCCGGTAGGCCGTCAGCACGTCACGCCCGGCGTACAACTCGTCCGGCGTCAGCGCGCGGACGTAGGCCCGCCACGCCTCGTCCATGGGCTCCAGGTCCTTGCCGAGCGTCGAGGCGACGGCCTGCTCGGGGCTCTTGCCCTGCCAGAAGGCGTGGAGCAGGGCGTCGAGCAGCGGCTGGTACCGCCCGCCCTCGGCGTGGGCGAGGAAATGCACCACCGACCACGCCTGGTCGTACTGCGAGCCGGCCGCGCCGGTGGATACCCGCTGGTTCCAGTCCTGCTTGCTCATCGTCAGCAGTTCGGAGAGCGGCGCCAGGCGTCCGTCCCGCTCGGCCGCCTGAAGCCGGCGCACCGCCCGCGGGTCCGCCAGACCGACGGCGAAGCCGCGCCGGGCGGGCAGGGCGTAGCCGAACCACTCGGCCATGCCCTCGTTGAGCCACACGGGGACGGTGTCACCCACCCGCTGATAGAGCACCTGGTGCAGGCCCTCGTGGCGCAGGGTCTCGAACATGACCTCGATCGGCCGCTCGCCAAGGAACGACGCGAGCCCGGACGCGTCGTCCGTGCGGAAGAACACGCCGCTGGTGCCCGTCGCGTTGAGCCCGTGCCCGGCGAGGAACTCCATGTAGCCCTGCTGGGTGGCGAAAACCCACAGGCCAAGGGGCGCGGCGTTGCGCTTGCCGAAGCGGCTGAACCGGCGGGCGTACTCGACCGCCACCGCGTCCATGTGCTCGGCGACCTCCCGGGCCACCCCGTCCGGCAGGTCCGTGGTGATCTCGTACGCCGCTGACCGGAACGTGCGCGGTTCCCCGGCCCCCGCGAGACCGATGACGCACGCAAGAACCGCCGCCGCCAACACCGTTCGCACCATGAGCATGCGCGTGCCCCCTTGCCAAGGTTCAGTCGTGCCGGAGCGCCACGATCGGGTCCTGCCTGGCGGCCTTCCGGGCGGGGTACAAACCGAAGACCAGCCCGGTCGCCGCGGCCACCATGAATGCCACGACGATCGACCACAGGCTGAGCACCGTCGGCAGCGACGCGTCCGCCGGCACGGACGCCCCGATCACCGGCAGGCTGTGCAGCCTCGGCACCAGCCACCCGATCGAGAGTGACAGCCCGACCCCCAGCGCCACGCCGATCAGCCCCCCGATCGCCGACAGCACCGAGGTCTCCACCAGGAACTGCGCCACGATGTGCTTTCGCGTCGCGCCGAGCGCCCGGCGGATGCCGATCTCCCGGGTCCGCTCGGTCACGTTGGCCAGCATGATGTTCATGATGCCGATGCCGCCGACCAGCAGCGAGATGCCCGCGATGGCGCCGGAGATCCATTGCCCGGTCATCGCCCGTTGGCGGGCGGATTCAAGCAGTTCGTAGGGCACGATCATGGACACGTCCTCCATGCGCGGGTGACGCGTCTCGAGCAGGCGCCGGACGAGTTGGGCGTCGGGCACCACCCGATCCCGGGTGGGGGCCTCCAGGTAGATCTCGTGCACCTCGACCTCGGTCATCGAGAACGAGCCGGAGGCCCGCCGGACCACGGTGTCGCCCATCACCGCCCGGGCCGTGGTGATCGGCAGGTGGATGTCCAGGTTCAGGTCCCGCCCGACCAGCGCCGCCCCCGCCCCGCCCGACAGGCCCACCGGGGCGAGCACGCCGACGACCTGCAGCACGTACGCGTCGATGCGGAAGGTCTTGCCGAGCGGGTCCTCCAGCGGGAACAGCGCGTCGGCCATCGCGGGCCCGATCACCGCCACCAGGGCCTCGTCGCGCATGTCGGTCTGGTTGATGTACCGCCCGCGAGCAACCGTCAGGCGGGCCACGCGGAGGAACTCCGGCGTCGTGCCGAACGCCTGTGAGGTCGCCGAGATCGGCCCGCGCAGCACCTGCGAACCCACTTCTTTCAGGGGCACCACCGCCGAGGCGTCCGGGAAACTCTCCTCGATGATCCGCAGGTCCTCGCGGGTCAGCCCGTACTTGAGCATCATGGACTGCTGCTGCACCCCTTGTTGGGTGGTTTCCGCGGGCTGCTGGGAGCGGATGATGATGTTCCGGGCCCCGAGCCGCTCGATCTGCGCCAGCGCCTCGGCGGTGGACCCCTCCCCGATCGCGACCATGGTGATCACTGCGGAGACGCCGAAGATGATGCCCAGGGCCGTCAGGATGCTCCGGAGCATCTGCAGTCGGAGGTTGGCCAGGCCCAGGCGGATGGTTTCGAGCAGGAAGGTCATGGGGGTGGCACATCGTACCGTCCCGCCCCCGTGGGGTGGCGGACCCAAAGTGATCCGGGGTGGAATCGAACGGCCTTTGTCTGGGTTCACGCCCTGCCCGCGTACCATCCCTGCCGCGCGCAGCTCCCCATCCCCTCACGCCGAAGGACCACCGGAAACTCCATGCCGTCCAACGCCGCCGTGCCGTCCACGCCCGCAACCGCTCACGCCTCAGGCGCCGCCCAGCCCGCGAAGAAGCCCATGACCAAGAAGCCCCGCTCCGCGAAGGCGCCCGGTCCGCGAGCGGCCTCCCAGGCCGAGCCCAAGCCCGCCCCCCCCGCCCCCAAACCGGCCCCGCGCCCCGACGCGCTCGCCGAACGCGTCATCCGCGTCCGCGGCGCCAAGGAGCACAACCTCAAGAACGTCGACCTGACCATCCCGCGCGACCGGCTGGTGGTCATGACCGGCCTGTCGGGCTCGGGCAAGAGTTCGCTCGCCTTCGACACGATCTTCGCCGAGGGCCAGCGCAAGTACATGGAGTCGCTGTCGGCCTACGCCCGCCAGTTCCTCGACCAACTCAAGAAGCCCGACGTCGAGGAGATCGAGGGCATCCCCCCAACCATCGCCATCGAGCAGCGGTCCAGCGCCCACAACCCCCGCTCCACCGTCGCCACCACCACAGAGATCTACGACTACCTCCGCCTGCTCTTCGCCCGCTGCGGCACGCCGCGGTCGTGGGCCGTCACGAAGGCCAAGAAGGACGGCACGGTGCTCGAACGCTCTGGCGTGAAGGTCCAGGCCTCCAGCGCCAGCCAGATCGTCGACCACCTGATGACGCTGCCCGTGGGCACGCGCATGATGGTCATCGCCCCCGTCGTCCGCGGCAAGAAGGGCTTCCACAAGGACACCCTCGAATCCCTCAGCCAGAACGGCTGGGCCCGCGCCCGCGTGAACGGCCAGATCGTCGACCTGCGCGAGGTCCTCAAGAACGAGGGCGAGAACCCCCTCGACCTGCACCGGCACAAGAAGCACGACATCGACGCCGTGATCGACCGCCTGGCGGTCAACGAGGACAGCCGCCAGCGACTGGCTGAATCGGTCGAGGCTGCCCTGCGCCTGGCCGACGGCACGGTCATCGCCAGCGTGGAGGAGAACGGCGCGGGGGGGTTCACGGACCGCTCCTTTTCCACCCGCTTCGCCGACCCCGACCACCCCGAGGTCGCGCTGGAGGAACTCTCGCCCCGCCTGTTCTCGTTCAACTCGCCCTTCGGCGCCTGCCCGACCTGCCACGGCCTCGGCGCGATCCTCGAGTTCGCCGAGGACCTGGTCGTGCCCGACCCCGACAAGCCCGTCCTTTCCGGCGGCATCGCGCCGTGGAAGAAGAGCGGCCCCGGCGGCATGATCTACCCGCGCTACCTCCGCCGCTTCGCGCGGTCGTTCGGGGTGTCGCCCTCGGCCGCCATCGGCCGCCTCGACCCGGCGACCTACGAGATCCTCATGCGCGGCACGACGCCCGAGCAGGCCAAAAAGCACAAGGCGGCCTGGGACGGCGTCCTGCCCATGCTCCGCGCCTGGTTCGAGAAGACCGAATCCACCTGGGTCAAGGAGCACCTGCACCAGTTCCAACGCGAATCCGTCTGCCCCACCTGCCACGGCGACCGGCTCCGCATCGAGGCCCTCCACGTGCTCGTCGAGAGCGACCACCGCGCCGACCTGGCCCGCGCCAAGTCCGAGACGGTCATCGGCCGCCCGACCCACGACGGCTCGATGCTCAACGTCTCCGAACTCGCCCGCCTGAACATCAACGACGCCATCGCGTTCATCGAGGGGCTGAAACTCACCGAGGAGCAGGCCACCATCGCCGAGCCGATCCTCCGCGAGGTGGGCAACCGCCTGCGCTTCCTCACCAGCGTCGGGCTGGACTACCTCAGCCTCGACCGGCGCACCGCCACCCTCTCCGGCGGCGAGGCCCAGCGCATCCGCCTGGCCACCCAGGTCGGCTCCGGCCTGGTCGGCGCCTGCTACGTGCTCGACGAGCCGACCATCGGCCTGCACCAGCGCGACAACGACCGGCTCATCGCCACCCTTCGCCACCTGACCGACATCGGCAACACCGTCCTCGTCGTCGAGCACGACGAGGACATGATCCGGGCCGCCGACCACCTCGTGGACGTCGGCCCGGGCCCCGGCGTGCACGGCGGGCGCATCATCGCCCAGGGCACCGTGCAGGAGGTCATCGACACCCCCGGCTCGCTGACCGGCGACTACCTCGGCGGGCGCCGGCGGATCGACGTCCCCGCCTCCCGCCGCCCGCTGGACGAGAAGAAGGCCCTGACCATCAAGGGGGCCAAACAGAACAACCTCAAGAGCGTCGACGCCTGCTTCCCCCTGGGCGGCATCGTCTGCGTCACCGGCGTGTCCGGCTCGGGCAAGTCCACGCTGGTCAACGAGATCCTCCTCCGGGCCGTGCGCAAGCACCTGACGGGCGGCGGCGACCTGCCCGGGGCCCACTCGCGCGTCAACGGGCTCCAGCACGTCCAGCGCATCATCGAGGTCGACCAGAGCCCCATCGGACGCACGCCCAGGAGCAACCCGGCGACCTACACCGGTGTCTTCGACGAGATCCGCAAGGTCTTCGCCGGCACCAAGGAGGCCAAGATCCGCGGCTACCAGCCCGGGCGCTTCAGTTTCAACGTCTCCGCCGAACGCGCCGGCAAGGCCGGCGGCGGCGGGCGCTGCGAGGCCTGCCAGGGCCAGGGCCTCAAGAAGATCGAGATGCACTTCCTCCCCGACGTCTTCGTCGAGTGCGAGGTCTGCAAGGGCACCCGCTACAACCGCGAGACGCTCGAGGTGAAGTACCGCGGCAAGTCCATCGCCGACGTGCTCGCCATGACCGTCGAGGACGCCTGCTCGTTCTTCGAGAACCACCCCAAGATCGCCCGCTTCGTCGAGTGCCTCCGCGACGTCGGTCTCGGCTACATCACCCTCGGCCAGCCCAGCACCACCATCTCCGGCGGCGAGGCCCAGCGCGTCAAACTCGCCACCGAACTCGGCAAGGGCACCCGCTACGACGGCACCCCCAGCACCGAGCACACCCTCTACGTCCTCGACGAACCCACCACCGGCCTGCACTTCGAGGACATCCGCAAACTCCTCGAGGTCTTCAACCGCCTGGCCGACGCCAACAACACCCTGGTCGTCATCGAGCACAACCTCGACGTCATCAAGTGCGCCGACTGGATCATCGACCTCGGCCCCGAAGGCGGCGACGGCGGCGGCACCATCGTCGCCACCGGAACGCCCGAGCAAGTGGCCAAGAACAAGGCCAGCCACACGGGGCGGTATCTGAAGGCGATGCTTTAGCCTCCATGAAGCGGGGGCTTCCAGCTTCCCGTACATCCATGGAGCGGGGGGCTACCAGCTTCCCGTACATCCATGGAGCGGGGGGCTACCAGCCCCCCGTCCGAGCAACGCTCGGAGCCTTGGTGGGGCCGGCTTCCAGCCGGCCTTCTTCACTTCTCGCCTGCGTCCCGATCTGTTACCATCCGGCGATGAGCATCGCCCGCCGAGCCCTGCGCATGATTTTCCTCGCCGTCACGGCGGTCGCCATCCTTGTCATCTCCGGTGCCATCACCAACGAACTTTTTCCCGGAACGACCTCGCGCATGTACTTCTTCGCGCACCGTGTCCCGTTCGAGCAGGACGGCCGCGGAACCGAGTACGACATCGGCCGCGTGAACATCGTGCATCGCAACCGACTGATCAAGCCTCTGGGCGCCATCGGGTTCGCTGTCGAAGGGGAACAGCCCGTGACTCTGATCGGCTTCGGTGCGTCTCCGGGCGAGCCGTCCGCGACCATCCGGTCCATGATCGACGCGCGGTTTCCACAGGTCCCGCCAGAGATCCGCGACGCGTGGGCCCAATCGGTGACCGGTCTCGTGCAACGCGCCGTCCACGACGGGCCCGACGCAGCAAGGGCATATTCGAACCAGGACCGCGACGCGACCACGTTTTCCTACCCGATCCCCGAGTCGGGCATCCCGATACCGGAAGAGGTCTTCCGGCAGGGCCGCGTGGTGATCTACCCGCCCAGCCAGAGGATCGCGGCCGGCAACTACAACGTTTCCCTCGCCGTGTGGGTATTGACGACGGCTCTGCTCGCCGCCGCGGTCAAACTGATCGCCAATGCCATCCGTCGACGCCATCCGGAAGCCGACTCGCCGGTCGTGCTGGATCCCGGCCGACTGCGGAGTGAGGTTCCATGAACAGCGAAGCCGTCGTCGCTCTTGAAGCGCTCGTTGCCGCGGTGTGCGACAAGCCTCTTGCGCGGCGGATCGCGGCATTGCTCGGGACCGATCGCGGTCGCAAGACGTTTCTCCGCATGCTCTCCGACACGTTCACTGCCCTTGAGGAGCTTTCGACTCCCTTCGCGGACCCTTCGCCCATAC
This sequence comes from uncultured Phycisphaeraceae bacterium, assembly GCA_964522095.1. GTDB lineage: Bacteria > Planctomycetota > Phycisphaerae > Phycisphaerales > UBA1924 > UBA6054. The sequence continues at coordinate 41,251 of CAZFSO010000014.1, forward strand.
CGGACGGTCCCTGTTTCATCTTCGCGGATCACGGCGGCTTCGCGTTCGGTGAGCCCAGCCCCTCCTTCGAGGACGCGTTGAAACGGGTCAACCCCACGGGTGCGTGGTTGCTCGTGTCCGCCTCCGGCCGGATCGGCATGTACCAGCCCGATGACGTCATTGACGACCGCGTTCTGATCCGGGCTTCGGACCGCGTCCGATAGATTCCGCCGGGAGCCTTGTGATACACTACGGCATGACCGTGAGCGAAATCATCGCGATGCGCGAGACGCCCTGCCGGGCCTCCGGAGTCGGTACGCGGTGATGGAACTCGGCCTCTTCGGGTCGGCCGCACGCGGCTCGGACAGTCCCGCGTCGGACCTTGACGTTCTCGTCCGGTTCCTGCCCGGAACGAGCGTGACCTTGTTCAGCCTCGCACGGCTCGCCTGCGAGTTGGAAGACTTGGTGGGGCGTCCCGTGGACCTGGTCGAGGACCACGCCGGCTTGCGCCCGGAGTTCCGGGCGACCATGCAGCGGGATTTG
>CAZFSO010000015.1:0-19392 GCA_964522095.1 uncultured Phycisphaeraceae bacterium
GTTCGGGCAGTCCTCGCTGGACGTGCCCGGGACGGGAGCACCGTGACCGGATCGGGCCCGGCGACGGGCGACCTCGGGCCCGCGCTCGACGCCCTCGTGGCCGCGGGCACCGCGTCGGGGCTCGACGCGGCCGCGGTGCGCGACGAGGGCGAGCGCCTGGCGGCGGCGGTGGCGGAGTCGGCACCGGGTGCCGCGCAGGCGTGGCTCGTCGCGACGGGACGCGACGAGACCGTGCTGACGGACTTCTTCACGGCCGCGGGCTCCGCACGCCGGTGGCGCCACGCGCCGACGGACCTGCTGGCGGCGCTCGTGGACGCGCGGTCGCCGCAGGCCACCGGCTACGCCGACGCCCTCGCGCACCTCGTGTCCGCGGCGTGCGACCTGGGCACCCCGGCGCTCGAGGTCGTCGCGGCCGCCTCGGTGACCGCCGCCGTGCAGCGCGCCGCCGCGAGCGGTTATCCCGGCCCCCCCCCCCCCCCCCCCCCCCCCCCCCCCCCCCCCCCCCCCCGCGCGGCCCGCCCCCCCCCCCCCCGGGGGCGGACCGGCGGTCGGGAGAGGCCGGCTGGAAGCCGGCCCCACCAAGGCGGAGGCGTGCGGGGCGGACGGCTCGGTCGAAGTTGGGGAGGGCGCAGAGGTCCGCGGCGACGGCGCGGGCGTCGGGGCCGCTGACGCGGATCAGGGCGCGGGCCGAGCGTCCGGGTGGCGAGGCGACGGCGGCGATGGTGTCGCCGGCGTGCACGGTCACTTCTTCTTGCGCTTGCCGCGCTTGTCGGGGATGACGGGCGGGCGTCCGCCGTGGGCCTGGGCGTGGAGGCGCTTCTGTGCCTCGGCGGCCTCGGTCAGGCGGCCCATGAAGCCGGGGCCTTTGGCCTGGCGCTCGGCGCGGATCTTCTCGGGGTCGAGCAGGCCGTGCTTGTTCATGTGGGCGCGGATCCACTTGTGCTCGCCGATGCCCATGGCCGAGTTGGTGATGAAGTACAGGGCCAGGCCGGAGGGGGCGGCGTACATCATCAGGGGGAACAGCACGACCATCATGACCTTGATGATCTTCTGCTGCTGCTCCTGCTCGGGGGTCATGGCGGCGGTGGTCGGGGGCGTGAGGAACTTCTGGTGCACGTAGAAGACCACGCCGAGGAGGATGGGCAGGATGTTGATCGCGGTGACCGAGCCCCACAGCGCGAACGAGAAGTGCATGAAGCCGGGCAGGGGGATGGCCTGGTCGGGCTGGGAGAGGTCGGCCAGGAACTGCCAGCGCCCGCCCGAGACGGTCTGGAAGACGCCGTAGAAGCCGGCCTCCTGGCGCAGTTCGATGGCGAAGAACAGCGTGGCGTAGAGGGCGATCCAGACGGGCGACTGGAGGAACATGGGCAGGCAGCCGAGCATGCCGGCGGGGTTGATGCCCTCCTCCTTCCAGAGTTTGGCCATCTCCTGCTGGAGTTTCTTGGGGTCGTCCTTGTACTTTTCCTTGAGTTTGGCCTGCTTGGGCGCCATCGCCTGCATCTGCACGCCGAACTTCTGCATGCGGATCTGCGACCAGCGGGTGACCGGGTGGAGCACCGCGCGGACGAGCACCACGAGCAGCATGATGGCCACGGCCCAGTCGCCGGAGACGGCGTGGAAGAGGCGCAGCACGCCCATCAGGGCGTCGGTCAGCCACGCGAAGGTGCACGGCGCGCACCACCCGCCGAGGTTGTAGACGACCATGTCGGGCACGCGGAGCGAGGCGAGCACGGGGTCCTGGCGCATCGTGGGGCGCGACATCGGCCCGGCGTAGACCCCGAACGAGGTGGTCGACGACGCGCCGGGCTCGATGACCGCGTGCTCGCCGTTGAAACGCAGCACCGCGACGGTGTTCGGCGCCGCCGCGGCGGGGTTGAGGACCAGTCGGTCGACGGCGCCCAGGCCGGTGAGCAGTTTGTCTTCCGGCGCGGTCACGGCCGAGGGGTCGAAGACCGGGTGCACGACGACCGCGAAGTAGCGGTCGGAGAAGGCCAGCCACGAGAGGCGCTGGCCGCGCTCCTGCGAGCGGGCGTTGGGCCAGACGGGCCGGGAGAGGGGGTAGGCCTTGACGCCGGTGCTGGTGGCGGCCTTCTTGCCGAGCAGTTCGGTCCGGGCGGCCAGGCGGTCGTCGACCAGGACCGTCTGGTCGTTGAGTTGGCGTTCGGGCGCGTTGAGGTAGCCGTAGCGGAAGCGGCGCTTGTCGCCGGCGTAGTTGTTCTCGGCCTCGGGCAGGTCGATGGGGCCGGTCTGGACGAGCCGGGCCGAGACCGGGCGCCCGGAGACGTTGTCCAGCGTGGTGGTGACGGTGAAGCCGTAGCGGTCCTGGCCCTTGAGGGCGTAGGCGCGGGTGACGCGGAGCAGCGGCGACCCGTCGGCGGCGTCGACGTGGGCGACGAACACGCCCGGGGCTTGCTGCGACCAGATCGGCCGGTCGGCGCCCGCGCCGCTGAGGCTGACGAACTGGCCGTCGATCTCGACGCCGAGCACGGCGAAGGGGATCGCGGCGTAGCCGAGCACGCGCTCGGACTGCAACTCGATGTGGCTCTGGTGGCGCACGGTGTTGTACGCGTCGGGCAGGGTCAGCCGGGCCACGCCCGCGCTGAGGGGCGTGAACTCCAGGTGGGCCCTGTCGGAGCCGTCCTCGGAGCCCAGCGGGATCGGGTCGAACGGCTCGGCGGGGCGCGGGCGCGGGGCGTTCGCGCCGGGGGCGGCCTGCGGCTCGGGCGCGTCGGGCGCGGGCGACATCTGCGTCGGCGGCTCGGCCGGCGGCGCGTCCTGGGCGGCCGACGGGGCCGCCAGCAGCGAGACGAGGGCGGCCACGGCGCACGCGAGGCGGCGGACGGGCTGGGACAGGCCGGTGTTGGATTCGTGGGGCATGGTCGTGTGTCGGAGCGCGGTCAGCGGCCTTCGAAGAGGCGGTCGCCGAGGAAGTTGTTCAGCTCGGGGATGGCGTGGATCTTGTCGGCCGTCGCCTTGATGTCGTACTCGACCCGGACGAACTCGACCTGGCCGGGCGAGAGGATGACGTACGAGGCCCTTGGGTCGAAGTCCCGGGGCTGGCCGACCGAGCCGACGTTGACGATCGCCTTCTCCGTCGGGATGAACTTGTACACCCGCGCGTCGCCCAGTTCGGTCGGGGGGTAGAAGTCCGGCTCGTCGGAGAACACGCCGGGCACGTGGGTGTGGCCAACCAGGGCCACCCGCTCGACCCGGTCGAAGATGGCCTCGAGTTTGTCGGGCTGGTCGGCGGCGTCGTCGGGGAAGATGTACTCGTTGACCGGCCGGCGCGGGGACGCGTGGACCGCCAGGACCGGCGTGTCGTCGCCCAGCAGGGTCTCGACCTTGCGCACGGGCAGGCGCCCCAGATACTCGTAGCGCTCGGACCGCTTCTTCTCGTCCGGCTCGGCGTCGAAGACGGCCCGTGTCCAGAAGGCGGAGGCCTCGGCCGAGGGGTTGAAGTTGGTCGGCTCGTAGAGCACGCCGAAGTCGTGGTTGCCCATCAGGGCCCAGGCGCAGTGCTCGCGGACCAGGTCGACGCACTCGAGGGGCTCGGGCCCGTAGCCGACGATGTCGCCCAGGCAGACGATTTTCTCGACCCCGCGGGCGGCGATGTCGGCCAGGACGGTGCGCAGCGCTTCGGCGTTGCCGTGGATGTCGGAGACGACTGCGGTGCGCACGGACGGATCTCTCGGCGGGTGAAGGGTTTACGCTCGACCTCGCCGGTGGCGGGTGGCCGGGGCGGGATGGCAACTGTAGAGAGGGGCCCGGGGTGGGGCAACGCTCGGCGGGCGCCGGGTCGGCCCCGGTCTTTGGGGGTTGATGCCGGCGCGTATCATGCGGCGTCGGGATCCGGCCGATGGAATGCCGGGACCGTCCGGCGGGTTTGGCGGCGCATGCCGGCGAGGTCGCGGGCGGGAAGAACGAGCACGGACCCAGCCCGCGGCGAGCCGCGCGGCGAAGACCAGGGATGGACGCATGGCCTCAGCCTCTGTGAGCTACCAGCGAACGCGCGAGATGACGATCGACGAGCTGCTGCTCGAGAACCGGATCGTCTTCCTCATCGGCGAGATCAACCACGCCAGCGCGGCGCGCGTGATGATGCAGATGCTCTACCTTGAGAACCAGCGTCGCAACCAAGAGATCAGCCTGTACATCAACAGCCCCGGCGGGGCCGTCGACGACACGCTGGCGCTCTACGACACCATGCGGTTCATGTCCTCGCCGGTGGCGACCTTCTGCATCGGGCGGGCGTACTCGGGCGGGGCGCTGCTGCTGACGGCCGGCACCAAGGGGCGCCGGTTCATCCTGCCCCACGCCAAGGTGATGATCCACCAGCCCTACGGCGGGGTGACCGGCCAGGCCGAGGACATCCGCCTGCAGGCCGAGCAGATCATCAAGAGCAAGCAGATCCTCACCGGGATCATCGCCCGGCACACCGGGCAGGACATCGAGCAGGTGCGCCTCGACTCGGAGCGCGACAAGTACTTCAGCGCCGAGGAGGCCAAGGCGTACGGGCTGGTCGACGAGGTGCTCACCGAGCCCCCGAAGGACGTGGCCGTCAACACAGGCAGCCCGACGGCCTGACCGACCGCCGTCCCCCCCTCCCCGCTCCCGCCGACCGCCCCGGACGATCCACGCGACCCACCAACGAAGGGCACGGAAGACCGATGACCAGTTCCCACTCCCACTCGCACGCCGCCAGCACCCTCGTCCCGATCGTGGTCGAGCAGTCCGCCCGCGGCGAGCGCGCGTACGACATCTTCAGCCGCCTGCTCAAGGACCGGATCGTCTTCGTGACCGGCCCGATCATGGACGAGATGGCCAACCTCGTCGTGGCCCAACTCCTGTTCCTGGCCAACGAGGACGCGGCGGCCGACATCCACATGTACATCAACTCGCCGGGCGGCAGCGTCACGGCGGGCCTGGGCATCGTGGACACGATGAGTTTCGTCCGCCCGCACGTGTGCACCTACATCATCGGGCAGGCGGCCAGCATGGGCAGCGTGATCGCCGCCTCGGGCGAGAAGGGCAAGCGCTACGCCCTGCACAACAGCCGCAACCTGATGCACCAGCCCCTGCTGTCGGGGATCATGGAGGGCCAGGCGACCGACATCGAGATCGAGGCCAGGGAGATGCTCCGCCTGCGCGACCGGCTCTACGAGATCTACGCCAACGCCACCGGGCAGGACAAGGAAAAGATCCACCGCGACTGCGACCGCAACCTGTGGCTGGACGACAAGGAGATGGTCGAGTACGGCCTGATCGACCGCGTGCTCAAGTCGATGCCCAAGACCAGCGAGGACTGAGCCCGCGCTCCACCAACGAACCGGAGCCCGGGCCGTCGGTCCGGGCTTTTCCTTTTTTGAACGCGGAGGTCGCGGAGGGCACGCGGAGGGCGCGGAGGACGGAGAGGACTTTTTCAACGCGAGGTCACGAAGGACGCGAAGGGGTGTCGGGCCAGTGTCAGATGGCCGGCTGGTTCAAGAGTTTACTTTGGGTCAAGAGGAGGGCAGGTTCGATCAAACCGTCGAGATCTTCGGGATCTTCGCGGTCTTCGCGGTCTTCGCGTTGAAGAGATCTTCTCCGCGCTCTGCATGAACTTTGCGGGCTATGCGTGCCTTCTTCTCCTGCTCAGGCGGACAGGTACAGGTACGCCACGTACCCGACGTAGACGGCCAGCATCAGCCCGCCCTCCACGCGGCTGAGGCGCGAGCCCGAGCGCATGAAGAAGGCCAGCGCCACCGCGCTGCCGATCATGAGGGGGGCGTCGAGCACGAAGATCTGGGGCGCGATCGCCTGGGGGCGCACCGCGGCGGTGACCCCCAGGATGCCCAGCAGGTTGAACACGTTCGAGCCGAGCACGTTGCCCACGGCGATCTCGGACTGGCCGCGGATCGCCGCGATCACCGAGGTGAACAACTCCGGCGCCGAGGTGCCCACCGCCACGATGGTCAGGCCGATGACCAGTGGCGGCACGCCCATGGCCAGGGCGATGTCGCTGGCCGAGCGCACCAGCACCCAGGACCCCCCCACCAGCAGCGCCAGGCCGGCGGCGATGAGCAGCAGGCTGACAAGCGTGCGCGGCTGACGCTCGGGGCTCAGGCCGACCTCGCGCTGGATCTCCTCGGTCAGCGCGGCCTGCCGGGCCGCCTCTTCCTTGCGCCCGGTCAGGTAGCCGCGCCAGAGGTACACCGCGAGCAGGGCGATCATGGCCAGGCCCTGCCAGCGGGTGACGACGTCGCCGGTCGCCAGCGCGATCAGCGGCACGAACGACACGGCGATCACCGCCATCAGGTCCCAGCGGATCAAGCGCATCTCCATCGCGATCGGGCGGATCAGGGCGGTGACCCCCAGGATGAGCAGCACGTTGCAGATGTTGGACCCGACGACGTTGCCGACCGCGATGTCGCCGGAGCCGCGCAGGGCGGCGATCAGCGACGTGGACAGTTCCGGCGTCGAGGTGCCGAAGCCGACGATCGTCAGGCCGATGAAGAACGCGGACACGCCGGCCCGCTGCGCGATCGCGACGGCCCCGCGGACGAGCAGTTCCGCGCCGCCGGTGAGGATCAGCAGGGACACGACCAGCAGGGCGACGGAAAGCAGCACGGGGGCTCCTCTCTGGTGGCCCGGCTCGGCGAGCCGGACGAGCGGACGATGCTACCGCGTCGTGCGGGCCGGTGACAGGCGGGCCGCGGCGCGGTAGGCTGGGCGGGTCCCTACACACAGGAGACCGACCATGATGACCGACCTGCTCGCGCTCTGGCTGCCGATTCTGGTGTCCGCGGTGGCGGTGTTCTTCGCCAGTTTCGTCTTCTGGGCCGCCACGCCCTGGCACCACAAGGACGTGAAGGTCGTGCCGGACCCCGAACGGGCGGACGCGACGATCGCCTCGCTGCGCCTGCCGCCGGGGTTCTACATGCTGCCCAACACGCACGACAAGGCCGAGATGCGGTCCGAGGCGTTCGCCGAGCGGGTGCGCCGGGGCCCGTGGGCGACCATCAACGTCTTCCCGGGCCGGCCGAACATGGGGCGGAACTTGGCGCTGTCGTTCCTGGCGGTGCTCGTCACCTCGATCGTGGTGGCGTATCTGGCTGCGGCGACGCTGGGGCCGGGCGCGGACGGCTCGAAGGTCTTCCAGGTGACGTGCACGGCCGCGGTGCTCGCGTACGCCTTCGGCGGGATGCTCAACGCCGTCTGGTTCGGAAAGCCGGTCGGGTGGATCCTGCGCGATTTGGTGGACGCGCTGGTGTTCGCGCTGATCACCGCGGCGTGCTTCGTCCTGATGTGGCCCGACGGACCCGCCATCCCCGGTGTGTGAGCCGCCAATGATCCCGGCGTGGAACGCCCCGGGCTGGTCATCTTCGATTGCGACGGCGTGCTGGTGGACACCGAGCCGGTGGTCCAGCGGGTGCTCGCGGACTGGCTGACCCGGCACGGCTGGGCGATCACGCCCGAGGAATCCGCCCGCACCATCAAGGGCACGCACATCCTGGACATCCAGAAGATGGCCGAGGAACGGGCCGGCCGGGCCATCCCGGGGTTCGTCGAGGGCTACCGCCGGGCCATGTTCGAGGCGTTCGAGGAGGGCATCCCCGAGATCCCCGGCGCGGGGGCGGTGCTGGACCTGCTCGACGCCGAGGGCGTGGCGTGGTGCGTGGGGTCCAACGGCCCGCACGTGAAGATGGACGCCTCCCTCCGCTCGGCGGGCCTGTGGGACCGGTTCGAGGGCGTCCGGGCGGGCCGAGTCTTCTCCGCCGACGACGTGGGCGAACCCAAGCCCTCGCCCCGCCTGTTCCTGCACGCGGCCGAGCGGATGGGCTTCGAACCCGCGGCGTGCGTGGTGGTGGACGACTCGCCCCAGGGCGTGCTGGCCGCCCTTGCGGCCGGCATGCGCATCATCGGCTACGAGGACCTGACCCCCGCCGAGCGCCTGCTCGACGCGGGCGCGGAGGTCGTCATGACCCGGCTGGACGAACTGCCCGCGCTGATCGGCCTGACGGGCGGCGTGCGGGCGTCCTAGCGGTCGGCGTCGACGACGACCGCGATGGATGCGGGGTCGGCCGCCGCACGGAGCGCCTCGCCCGCGTCTTCGAGCCGGAAGCGTCGGGTGATGAGCCCGTCGAGGTCGAGGGTCCCGGACCGTAGGGCCTCGACCCCCTCGCCGAGCGAGCCGCAGCGGGCGCCGACCACGGTCAGTTCGCGGTCGATGACCGGGGCGAGGTCGCAGGAGCCGGGCGCGCCGTCGTGCGGGGTCTCGCCGAGCAGCACGATGGTGCCGCGGGGCCGGGCCATGCCGCAGGCCAGGGCGAAGGTCTGGGCGCTGCGCTCGGTGTCGATGACGACGTCCTGGTCGGCCCAGCGTCCGGCCTCGTCGCGGTGGCGGTGCTTGACGCCCCAGCGGGCGCAGCGGTCCAGGCGGTCGGGCATGATGCCGAGCAGCCGCACCGAGGCGTTGAGCCGCGCCAGCACCTGGGCCGCGAGGAGCGCCCGGAGGTTGTCCCCGAGCACGCTGACGAAGGGCTTGCCCTGGATGCGGACGATCTGGGCGGCGTGCAGGGCGCGGGCCACGGGCAGGGCGAACACCGCGCGGTCGGGGTCGACGCCGTCGGGCACCGGCACGAGCACCCCGGCGGGCACCGCGACCAGGTCGGCCAGGCAGCCGTCGCGCCCGCGCACGCCCAGCACCGACCGGCGGGGGTCGTGAGCGCCCAGGCCGCGTCGGGCCAGGTCGCTGGTCGGCTCGGGAAGGTCCGGGGAGGCGACGACGAGCCGGCCGGCCAGGCCCCTTGGGTCGGCCCCGGTCATGCGCTCGACCACGCCCACGAACGCCTGGCCCGGCACGCCCGTGTGCGCCACGCGGCCGCGGGCGACGGCCAGGTCCGTCTCGGTGATCAGCACCCGCAGCACCCGCACGACCGCCGAGCCGGTCTCGGCCACCGGGTCCGGGTGGCGCGGGTCGAACGACAGGGTGGCGTTCTGGATCCGGTGTGCGCGCATGCGTCCTCCGCGCGGGCGGGGCGCCCGCGGGTTCAGCATCGGATCCATCCCGGCTTGGGGGGAGGCAACCGGCGTGACGCGGCGGTTCTCGGACCGCCCGCGGCGCGGGTCAGGGCGGTGCGGGGTCCTGCCCGATCGGGGCCGAGGGCACCTCGTTCGGCGGCGGGGGCACCAGCGGCAGATACTCGACCAGGCGCTTGGGCCGGTTGAACGCCGGGTAGACGTACGGCTGGCGCCCGGCGAACAGGTCGCCGGTCGAGTCGTTCCAGTTGATCCACGCGCGCCGGTCGACGCCGAAGTCCTGTCCCGTCAGGGTGATCAGCGACTGGCGCACCGCGTGGTTGACGCCCAGGCGCGAGTCCGCCAGCGCGGCGATCAGGCCCTGGACGACCCGGGGCTCGGCGTACTGGCCGAGCGCCTCGGCCGCGGCGATGCGCACGTCGGGGTCGGGCTCGCGCGCGTCCTGGATCGCGGTGAGCAGGGCGGGCACGGCGGCGGGGTTGTGGACGCGCTGGAGGGCCCGGGCGGCGGCGATGCGGACCATGCGGTCCTCGTCCTGCAGACGCTCGATCAGGACCGCCGCGTGCTCGGGCTCGCCGTGCCGGCCCAAAGCCCGCACCCCCGCGGCCCGCACGCCGGGGTCCTCGTCGCGTGCGGCGTCGAGGTACAACTCGATGTAGACCGGGCCCCCGCCGAAGTCGGCGTTGGAGAGCAGCGTCGTGCCGCGGTAGCGGCGCTCGGCGGAGTAGGGGTCGACCGCCATGGACGCGGCTTCCTCGGGCGCGGTCTGCGGGGCGAGCACCTGGAAGAGCGACTGCGTGCCACGGGGCACGTCGCTGAACGCCCCGCAGCCGGTCGCGGCGAGCGCCGTCGAGAGGGCAAAAAGGGCGTTGGCTGTGCGGCGCGATCGGGGCGGGGGCATCGTCCGCGAGTATATCAACGCCCGGCGTGGGCGCTCAGAAGGTGCCGGTCTGGTCCGGGTCGCGCTCGGCCACGGGCGGGCCGAGCACCTCGGTGAGCAGCACGGCGCGTCGGAGGTCCATGCCCGGGCCGAGCAGCGCGGCGAACCCCGCCCCCGCGACGCGGGCCGCCGGGAGTTGGTAGGCGTTGGCGGCCGGGGCCGGGCCGCCGATCTCGGTCGCTTCGACCGGCACGGCGCCCGCCGACACGGCGGGGGGCACGGCGCGGACCGGCGGCGTGGGCGCCGTTGGGAACAGCGGCGGCGTGGGTCGGGCCGGCGGTCGCCGGGCCGGCTCGGCCGGCCGGGGCCGGGGCGCGGGCCGCGGCGAGGCGGGCTTGGCCGGCGCGGGCGCGCCCCGCTGGGGCGGCTCGGGTCGGACGGGCGGCGTCGGGCGCTTGGCCGTGCCCTGCTGCTGGGCCTGACGCCGGGCACGGAGTTCGGCCAGGCGCTTCTGCTGCAAGGCGCGCAGTTGGGCCGCACGCTGCTCCTGCAGCGCCCGCTGGCGTGCGGCGGGGTCGGTCGCGGCCGGCTGGGCGATCTCGGTCTGGAAGTCGACGGGCTGGCCGCGCCGGAGCGCCTCGGTGGCTTGGCGCTCGCGGGCCTGGGCCGCCAGTCGCCTGCTGCGCTCGTGCTGCAGCCAGCCCCACAGGCGCCCGAGCGCCCCGAACAGGCCGACCAGCACGAAGTAGAACAGGGGGTTGGCCAGGATGTTGAGCAGGTAGTTGAGCATCGACGCTCGATCATACGGGAGCGGGGTCGCCCCGCGCCGGCCCGGCGGTCAGGACCGGGCCCAGGCCCGGGACCTCGGCCCGGTGGATGGGGGCGCCGAACAGGGCCGACAGGGCCCGGTCGGTGAGGACGTCGTCGGCCGGGCCGTCGGCGGCGACCCGGCCGGTCGCATCGAGCAGGACGGCCCGGTCGGCCAGACGCACGCTGGCGGTCAGGTCGTGGAGCACCAGGCCGACGCCCACGCCGCGGGCGGCGAGTTCCCGGAAGGCGTCGGCCGCCGCGAGCGCGTGGGCGGGGTCCATCGCGCTGAGCGGCTCGTCGGCGAGCAGGAAGGCGTCGGGCCGGGCGCCGGCGTCGAGTTGGGCCCACGCCCGGGCCAGCGAGACGCGCTGGCGCTGGCCGACGGAGAGCGCCCCGAAGGGCGTGCCCGCGATCGGGCCCAGGCCGAAGCGGGCGAGGGCCGCATCGACCGCCGCCCTGGGCGTGCCGCCGGCGCCAGAGCGTCCACCCTCGGCGCCAAAGCCCACGACCCGGCGGGTGTCGAAGTCGAACGCGACGGACGGCTGCTGGGAGACCAGCGCGATGCGCGCGGCGCGTTGCCGCGGGTGGATCTGGTGCATGTAACGCCCGCTGAGCGTGACCAGGCCCGCGTCGGGGCGTCGCACGCCCGCGAGCACCCGCAGCAGGGTGCTCTTGCCGGCGCCGTTCGGGCCGATGAAGACGGTGACTTTGCCCGGGCGCACGGCGCAGGACACCTCGTCGAGGGCCCGGCGGCCGCCGCCGCGGGCCGGGTAGACCACCGAGATGCCCTCGCAGGCCAGCACGCCCGATCGTACGGGTCGGCGGGCCGGGCCGGGGCGCACCCTACGATCCGGGGTGGGACCGATGCCGGGCATGGAGCGGACGGCGGCGGTGACCGGCGCCACGGGGTTCGTCGGGCGGTCGGTCGTCGGCGAGTTGCTCGGTCACGGCTGGCGCGTGCGGGCGCTGGTCCGCAGCGACCGCAAGGCCCGGGCGGTGCTCCCCCACTCCGACCGGCTGACGCAGGTCCCGGGCGACGTGCTGGACCCCGAGGCGCTGGACCGGCTGTTCGACGGCGCGACCGACTCGGTGCACCTGGTGGGCATCATCCGCGAATCGGGGCGCCGGCAGACCTTCGAGAACATGCACCACCTGGCGACCCGCCGCGTCGTCGAGGCGGCCGAACGCACGGGCCGGGCGGTGCGGCACCTGCAGATGTCCGCGCTGGGGGTCGATGACGCCTCGGACATCCCCTACCGGCGGACGAAGCGGGCGGGGGAGCGGGTGGTTGAGGCCTCGTCGCTGGCCTGGACCATCTTCCGGCCGAGCATGATCCACGGGCCGGGGGGCGAGTTCACGAAGATGGCGGCGGCGTGGGTGCGCGGACGGGCGGCGCCGTTCGTGTTCGTGCCGTACTTCGTGCCGGGCTGGCTGCCGGGCGGGCCCGGGGCGCGGATCGCGCCGGTGCGGGTCGACGACGTGGCGGCGGCGTTCCGGGCGGCGCTGGAGCGTCCCGACGCCGTGGGCCGGACCTATGACCTGGCCGGGCCCGAGGTGCTGACGTTCGACGCCATGCTGCGCACGTACCGCGGGGCGACACCCGGGGCCAGGCGCCTCCCGGTTCTGGGGGTCCCGTCGCGCCCGGCGGCGGCGGTGGCCCGCCTGCACGGGGCGGTCGGGCTCGGGCGTCTGCTGCCGTTCGACGAGGGCATGGCGTTGATGGCCTCGGAAGATTCGGTCGGCGACGCCGCCCCGGCGCGGGCCGACCTGGGCTTTGATCCCCAAGCATTCACCGAGTCGCTGGCGTCGTACGCCGCCCGGCTCTGACAACCAACAGGACCAACCATGCCGCTGCGCTACCGAGACCGTCTGCTTTCGTACATCTCATCGGACGAGTACCGCCCCGCGCCGATCCCGCGGGTGGCCAAGGACCTGGGCATCGAGGACGTCGAGGACTTCGGCGCCGCGGTGCGCGAGTTGGCCGAGCGGGGCCTGGTCGACCTGGACGAGTCCGGGCGCATCCAGTTGCCCTTCCGCGAGGACCGGGGGGAACTCATCGGCCAGTTCCGCGGCACGATGAAGGGCGTGGGGTTCGTGATCCCCCGGGATGCCACGCACGGGTCGGACATCTTCATTGCGCCGGACCTGACCGGCGGGGCCTTGACCGGCGACACCGTCCGCGTCGCGTTCGGCCGTGACAAGGGACGCGAGCGCCGCATGGGCACGCTGGAGCGCCAGTACGCCGGCGAGGTGCTGGAGATCGTGCGGCGCAAGCGCGCCAACTTCACCGGCGAGATCATCCGCCAGGACGGGCGCTGGCTGGTGCACCCCGACGGGCGGGAACTGACCGCGCCGGTGCTGGTGCGCGACGCCGAGTCCAAGAACGTGCGTCCGGGCGACAAGGTCGTGCTCGAGATGCTCGAGTACCCCGAAGGGGGACGCCTGGGCGTGGGCGTGATCGTCAAGGTGCTCGGCGAGGCGGGCCAGCCGGACGTGGAGACGCAGGCGGTGATCGCCGCGTACTCGCTGCCCAGCACCGAGTTCCCCGAGGACTGCGTCGAGCAGGCACGGGAGGCGACGCGCCGGTTCGAGGAGGAGATCGACCTGTTCACCAGCCGCGGCGCCGGGGCGCTGGAACTGCGGGCGGACCTGACCGGCGAGTTCATCTGCACCATCGACCCGCCGGACGCAAAGGACTACGACGACGCGATCTCCTTGAAGCGCACGGACGACGGGGGGTACGAACTCGGCGTGCACATCGCCGACGTGGCCCACTTCATCCCGGTGGGCTCCGCGCTGGACCGGGAGGCGGCCGAGCGGGGCAACTCGGTGTACCTGCCGCGCCTGGTGATCCCGATGCTGCCCGAGGTGCTGTCCAACGGCATCTGCTCGCTGCAGGAGGGGGTGGAGCGGTACGCCAAGTCGTGCTTCATCCGGTACGACCGGCGCGGCAACGTGAAGAGCCGCGGCTTCTGCCAGAGCGTGATCAAGAGCCGCAAGCGGATGACCTACCTGGAGGCCCAGGCGCTGATCGACGGCAAGCCGGACGAGGCGCGCAAGCACGCGAAGACCGACACCGAGTACACCGACGAACTGGTCTCGACCTGCGCCCTGATGGACGAACTGGCCCGGCTGATCCGCGCGCGCCGCCACAAGGCGGGCATGATCCACCTGGACCTGCCGGTGGTGGAACTGGTGTTCAACGAGGACGGCAAGGTCGTCGACGCGCAGCCCGAGGACGACGCGTTCACCCACACCATCATCGAGATGTTCATGGTGGAGGCGAACGAGGCGCTCGCGACGCTGTTCGAGGAACTCCGCGTGCCGGTGCTGCGCCGCATCCACCCCGAGCCGACGCCCAACGACACCGAGGACCTGCGCCGGGCGGCGGTCGTCGCCGGGTTCAAGATCCCCAAGAACCCCGAGCGAGAGGAACTCCAGGCGCTGCTCGACGCGACGGCGGGCACCGGGGCGGCCCGCGCGGTGCACATGGCGGTGCTGCGCACGCTGACCAAGGCGAGTTACTCGCCCGCGCAGATCGGGCACTACGCCCTGGCCAGCCACGCCTACTCGCACTTCACCAGCCCGATCCGGCGCTACCCGGACCTGACGGTCCACCGGGCGCTGCAGGCCTACCTGGAGCGCACGGAGAACGGGCGTCGACGCCCGGGGTCGGACGCCGAGAAGATCGCCCTTGGGCGCGAACTGCGCGAGGACGACCGCTGCCCGTCCGAGCAGGACCTCGTGCAGATCGGCAGCCAGTGCTCGAACACCGAGGTCAACGCGACCGAGGCGGAGCGGGAGTTGCGCCAGTTCCTGGTGCTCCAGTTGATGGCCGAGCACATCGGCGAGGAGTTCGAGGGCGTGGTCACCGGCGTGACGCCCAAGGGCGTGTACGTGCAGATCAACAAGTACCTGGCCGACGGGATGATCGCCAAGGGCGACCTGCCGGGCGACACCACCCGGTCCGACCGCCCGCCGTCGTGGCGGATGGACGAACGCACGGGCGCGCTGGTCGACGCGCACTCGGGGCGCAGTTACGCGATGGGCAACTCGGTGCGGGTGGTGGTCGCCGCGGTGGACTTGGCGACGCGCCGGATGGACCTGCAGATCGCCGACGCCGCCTCCCGCGCGGGGGGCAAGGTCAAGGTCCTCAAGATCGCCAGCGACGCCGACCACGGCGGTCTGGGCGGGACCAAGGGCGCCGGCTTCAAGACCCCGGGCGCCCAGCGGCGCAGCCGCAAGAGCAAGTCGCGCGACAAGGGCAAGGGCGACTTCCGCGGCGACCGCAAGGACAAGGGCAAGCGCCAATGACCCGGGCCGGCCTCGCGCTGCTCGCGCTCCTGCTCGCGGCCTGCGCCGGGCCCGGGCCGCGGGCCGACACCGGGCCGGGCACGGACCGGCTGCTGACGCTGCGGGCGTACCTGTCCGGCTCGTTCTCCTCGAAGGCCCAGGCGGCCCGCGACCCGGCGTACTACAGCATGACCTTGCACGCCAAGCCGATGTGGACCTGGCGCGACGACGGGCCGTGGCTGTACGTCGAACTGGGCATCGACGGGCGCGAGCCGTCCCGCCAGCGGGTCTACAAACTCGAGCGGACCGCCGACGGGCGGTTCTGGGCGCGGGTGTTCGTGATCCCGGGGGCCGAGGAGCACGCGGGCGCGTGGCGGTCCGGCAGCCCGCTGTCCGAGATGTCCCCCGCGGACCTGGAGGAGCGCGTCGGGTGCGCGCTGACCCTGACCTGGGACGACGACGCCCAGGTCTTCGCCGGGGGCACGACGGGCACGGGCTGCCCGAGCGACTTGGCCGGAGCCGCGTACACGACCACGCTGGCGACCTTCGAGCCGGACCTGCTGCGCATCTGGGAGCGGGGCTACGACGCGACGGGCAGCCAGGTGTGGGGGGCGGCCCGGCGCGGGTACGAGTTCCGCCGCGTCGGGCGGGACGTCAGCCCGGCCACGCCCGCCAGGGAAAATCCGGCGGGATCAGGTGGTCGCGTCCGTTGAGCCAGCCGACGAGGAACTCCAGGGCGTCGAACAGGCGGGGGCCGGGGCGGTTGAACATCTGGTTGCCGTCGACGACCGCCACGCGTCCGGCGCGGACCGCCGGCAGGTCGCGGAACCAGGCCCGTTCGGCGAGTTTGGCGGTTTCAGCCCAGGCCCGGTCGAGCGATAGGCCGCAGGGGGCGAGCACCAGGGCCTCGGGGCGGGTGGCGACGAAGACCTCGGGCGGCACACTGATCGAGGCGCCGGCGACGCGTTCGGCCTGCTGGGGCCCCACCGCCGCCCCGGAGCCGGGCCTGGCGACGGTCTCGTTGAGCGGGTGACGCCCGCCGGCCCGCTCGATCAGTTGCACCGTCCAGTGTCCGGCGGTGAAGATCGGGTCGGTCCATTCCATGAAGCCGACCACCGGGCCGTCGGCGTAGGGGTTGACGTGCTCCATCGCCCGGTCGGCCCGCTCGCGCAGGGCGACCACGGCGTGCATGGCCTCGCGCTCGCGCCCCAGGGCCTTGCCGACCCGCAGGACGTCGTCGAGCACGCCCTCGACGGTGGTCGGGTCGAGGCTGAGAACCCCCGGGCGGGGGTCGATGCGCGCGGCCGCCCCGCGGACTGCGTCCGGGTCGATCGAGCAGACCGAGCAGACGCCCTGGGTGACGATCAGGTCCGGGCGCAGGTCGGCCAGGCGGGCCTCGTCGAGCGTGTAGAGGGACGCGCCGGAGCCGACGGCCTCGCGGACCTGGCGGTCGATGCCGGCGGCGGCGTCGGGCGCGGACCAGTCGGCGCTGGTGCGGGACCCGGTCAGGATGGGCACGGCGCCGAGTCCCGGGGGGAAGTCGCACTCGTGTGAGCGCCCGACCAGCGACGCCCGGGCGCCAAGCAGGCAGACGATCTCGGTGCCCGAGGGCACCAGGCTGACGACGCGCACCGGGCTTCTCCTGGGAAGGGGGGATCGGGAAGGCGGCTGGCCGTCCGGGCCGCGCCGTGCCGAAATGGTTGCTCAGGAAACGCAAGCCGGGGCCGCCCACGGGCGTTCCGGCTACGCTCTCGTTCACAGTACGCCCGCCCCTTCGCCGCCGGTCGGGGCGGGGCCCGAGGAGTCGCTCAGTGCCATCGATCCCCGCTTTGACCCGGACCCGGACGCTCCTCGCGCTGCTGACCGCCGTGGCCGGGTGCTGCACGACGCCCGCCCAGGCCCAGCCCGAGGACCCGTCGGAGAGTCCCGAGGCCGTCCGCGGGTGGGGTGAACAGCCCGACGCGGCCGGCACGGACCGGCCCCGCACGAACCGGGCGGGCGCCCGTGGCGTGCGGGCCGGGGCGGTTCAGCGCGGATCGGTCCAGCCTCAGGCCGAGCCGGGCGACGCCGACGACACCGTGTCGTTCCAGGCGTTCTCCGAGCCGATGGAACTGACCACGCTGATCGACTTCGTGGGCGAGACGCTTGGTCTGAACATCGTGGTGCGTGGTTCCCCGGCGGGAGAGATCGTGTTCAACGCGCCGGTGTCGGTGCCCCGGTCGCAGTTGCTCGACCTGCTCGACGCGATGCTCGAGCAGTACCAGTTCACGATCGTGTACGACCCGGCGACGACCTTCTACATCGTCCAGCCGACGACCGACGTGCGTCCGAGCCTGGGCGGGGCCCGCGCGAGCGTGCGGATCATCCCCACGCCGAACATCAAGCCCTCGCAACTGGCGGGGCCCCTGGCCCAGGCGCTGGGTGGGACGGCGGCGTCGGGCGCGGCGCCGGGCGGCGGCGCGACGCCGGGGGGCGTGCAGATCCAGGCGGTCGACGAACTCGGCGTGCTGATCGTCAGCGCCCCGTCGCGCGACATCGCGCGGGTCGAGGCGATGGTCGAGGAACTGCGGCGCGTCGACGCGATGCAGGAGTACATCCGCATCGAACTGTTCCACGTCGCGGCGCCCGCGGCCCTTGAGCGGGCGATCGGCCTGGTGGGCGGGGCCCCGTCGTCGGGCCTGAGCATCCCGCAGCAGCCGATCCAGCGGGGCGGGCGCAACGATCAGTTGGCGCAGGCCGCCGGGATCACCGGGGGCAGTTTCTCCAACCTCGCCGACCGGATCACCGTGGACCCCCAGGGCAACGCGCTGATCTTCCGCGGCACGCCGGACGAGATCGACCGCGTCGTGGGCATCCTGGACCAGATCGACGTGCCCAACACGCTGGAGCCGAAGAACTACTTCGCCGGGTCGTCTGCCGCCCAGATCGCCGAGATGGCCCAGATCCGCGGGCTGGGCCAGGTCATCCAGGTGTCCGACCAGCAGGACCAGAACGAGTTCGGGCAGTTCCAGTTCTTCCAGAACCAGATGCGCGCCCAGGCCGGCCTGCAGCAGCAGGACGCGGCGCCGACGGGCGGGCCGGTGATGGTGGTCGACTCGACGCGGGGCAGCATCATCTACTACGCCACGCCCCAGCAGCACACGCAGATGGCCAACCTGATGAAGGAACTCAGGGCCGAGGACGAGCGCATCGTCATCCGCAGTTACGTGCTCAACCACTCGGACTCGGAGACCGTGGCCGACCTGATCACCGGGCTGATCACCGGGCAGCGCCAGACGGGCGACGCCCCGCTGCTGCCCACCAGCCGCGGGCTGAACCGGCCCGGGGCGGCGGCGACGCGGCGCCAGTTGCCGGTCGACCCCAACGCGTCGGGCGACGAGGTCTCCGCGTCGTTCGACCCGGACGTCGTGGTGGTGCTGGCCAACCCCGAGAACAACCAGGTGGTGGTCCAGGCGCCGCTCAAGCAGCAGGACGAGATCGCCAAACTCATCGAGCGCCTCGACCGGCGGCGCGCCCAGGTCTACATCCAGGCGCAGATCGTGGCGGTGACCGACAACGAGGACTTCACGCTGGCCTTCGAGAGCCAGTACCTGCGCGGCGAGTTCGGCATCGGCACGAACTTCGGGCTCAGCCGCGTCGGTGAGGACGGCTCGTTCACCGACCCGCGCGAGGTGGCGCCCAGCCTGGCCGGGCTGACGGCCGCCATCATCCGCTCGGACTACGTCCCGCTGATCATCAACGCCACGCAGACCAACACCGACGTGCGCATCATCTCGTCGCCCCAAGTGCTCGTCAACGACAACGAGGAGGCGTCGATCGTCTCGATCGAGGAGCAGCCCTACTCGACGACCAACTTCGGCCAGACCACCGACACCACCACCTTCGGCGGGTACGAGACCGCCGGCACGGAACTCTTCGTCACGCCCTCGATCTCCGACGGCGGCTTCATCCGCCTGGAGTACGAGATCGAACTGTCCAACTTCCTCTCCGGCGTCGGGCTCGGCGACGGCCTGCCCCCGCCCCGCAACACCCGCACCGTCACCGGCAAGTCGACCATCCCCACCGACGCGACCATCGTCATCGGCGGGCTGACCGTTGAGGACGTGCGCGACACGGTCCTCAAGGTCCCGTTCATCGGCGACATCCCGCTCGTCGGCCACCTGTTCCGGCGGACCAACAAGGTCAACAACCGGGCGCGGGTCTACGTCTTCCTGACGCCGCGGATCATGAGCGACCCGAACTTCAACGACCTCAAACTCCTGACCCAGGGCCCGCAGGCGTCGATGGAACTCGACCGCGACGCCCCGGCGCTCGAGGCCGAGCCGATCCGGTCGACCGCGCCCGTGCGCGGCGCGACCCCAGAACTCGAACCAGCCCGCGCGGACTGAGCC
>CAZFSO010000015.1:19492-31691 GCA_964522095.1 uncultured Phycisphaeraceae bacterium
CCGTCCCGCGCCTTTCCGATAGCGAGCCCCATGCCGATCAAGAGCCTTGTCAAGCGACCCGACGCCGCCGCCCTGCGGGCGCGGGACGCCGCGCCGGATCGCGCCCAGTGGGACCGCGTGGCGGAGGTGTTCGGGCCGCTGCGACTGAGCCCGGACCAGTTGCGGGCCTTCTCGCGCATCGACGGCTCGGACGACGAGCCGTGGGACGTGATGCTCCAGACCCTGGCGCTCGACGAGGCCAGCGCCCTGCGCCTGCTCGCCGACCGCACGGGCCTGGAGTACCGCGCCGAGCCGCGCCTGACCGAGTCGGCCTCGCGCTTCTACGAACTGGTCCCCGCCGACACCGCCCGGCAGGCCTCGGTCGCGGGGGTCGAGTTCGACGACGGCGTGTGCACGGTGGCCACCAGCCGGCCCATGCAGCCCAGCGTCTACTCGATGCTCGAGGACCTGCTCGGCGCGCCGGTCCGCCTGGTGCTCGCGCCCCGCGCGGGCGTGGCGAACCTGATCAACCGGGGCTACGAGCAGCGCGGCGACCTGGTCACCGAGATCGTCGAGGACATCCCCCTCGACGCCAGCGCCATCGAGAAGGCAGCGGGCGCCATCGGGCGCACCACCGACCTGCTGGCCCAGGCCCGCCAGACGCCGGTCATCCGCCTGGTCAACATGATCCTGTTCGAGGCCCTGCGCCGGCGCGCGTCGGACATCCACGTGCACCCGATGGAGGACAAACTGGTCATCCGCTTCCGCGTGGACGGCATGCTGGTCGACGCCTTCAGCCCGCCGCCGACGCTGGCCAGCGCCATCTCCAGCCGCCTGAAGGTCATGACCGAGTTGGACATCGCCAACCGGCACAGCCCGCAGGACGGGCAGACCTCGGTGCGCATCGGCACCAAGAAGATCGACATCCGCCTCTCGGTCATCCCCACGATCTTCGGGGAGCGCATCGTGCTGCGCCTGCTCGACCAGAGCCAGACGCAACTGGACCTGGACGCGGTGGGCATGTCCAAGGGCCTGCAGACCCGGCTGATGGACTGCGTCGAGCGGCCCAACGGGATCCTGCTGGTCACCGGGCCGACCGGCTCGGGCAAGACCACCACGCTCTACGCCGCCCTGGGACGCATCGACCGCGCCACCCGCAACGTGATGACCATCGAGGACCCGGTCGAGTACCACCTCGACGGCATCAGCCAGATGCAGGTCAACCCCAAACGCGGCGTGACCTTCGCCAACGGCCTGCGCGCCCTGCTCCGCCAGGACCCCGACGTGATCCTCGTCGGCGAGGTCCGCGACCCCGAGACCGCCCAACTGGCCATCCAGGCCTCGCTGACCGGCCACCTGGTGCTGGCGACCCTGCACACGAACGACGCGCCGTCGTCCATCCCGCGTCTGCTGGACATCGGCGTTGAGCCGTACCTGGTCACCTCGTCGCTGCTCGGGGTGCTGGCCCAGCGCCTGCTCCGCAAGATCTGCACGGCCTGCCAGGGCACGGGACGCGCCGACGGCGCGCCCTGCGAGGCCTGCTTCGGCTCGGGCTACCGCGGGCGCCTGGCCGTCCACGAACTGATGCTGATGACCGACGAACTGCGCCGCCTGACCGGGGAACGCGCCGACGGCGTGCGCCTCTACGAGGCGGCCGTCAACGGCGGGTTCGAGCCGATGAAGGTCGACGCCATGGAGAAGGTCCGCCAGGGCCTGACCGACGAGGCCGAGGTCTTCCGCGTGCTGCACTGACCGGGCCGGGGCACGCCGAGTCACGGGGTTGCACGACTGGTTTCAGTATGATATCATTGGTGCATGGCTCGACCGAAATCAGACCCGGATCCCCGGCCCGCGCCCAGCAAGGCGACCGGCGCTGGCAAGGGCGCCAAGCCCGCCAAGGCCCCGTCCGCGTTCAAGGGCACCGGCAGGAAGGAAGACGGTGCGACCGCCAGCCTGTTGATCCGGGGCTTGGACGCCGACGTTGTCGAGGCCCTGCGGGCCCGGGCCCGGCGCGCGGGCCGCTCGCTCCAGCAGGAACTGCACCTCGCCCTGCGTCGTGACGCCCGGCGGAACTTCGACGAGGCCGCCGCGATCTCCTCGGCCTGGCGTGAGCGTCTGGCGGGCCGCGGCCTGCCCGATTCGACGGAAATGCTCCGCGAGGACCGGGCCCGATGACGCCCGTCGTCGTCGACGCCAGCGTCGCCGTCAAGTGGTTCATCCCCGAGAACGGGTCCGAGCGGGCCGCGGCGCTGCTGCGCGGCGATCACCAACTGCTCGCGCCCGACCTGCTGTGGGTCGAGGTCGCCAACGTCGTGTGGAAGATCGCCCGGCTCGGCTCGATCACGGGCGAGGAGGCCGGGCGCATGCTCCAGGACGCTGGCGTGATGCCCGTGGAGATCGCCGAGTCCCTGCCCCTGCTGCCCGACGCCCTCCGCATCGCGACGGCCGCGGACCGCTCGGCGTACGACAGCCTCTCTGTCGCGCTCGCGTCGCGCGAGCGGAGCGTCGTCCTGACCGCGGACCGGCGGCTCGTCAACGCTTTGTCAGGAACCATGTGGGCCGGCCTGACCCGGCATCTGGACGACGTCTGACGGGGAACCTCGCCAACGCCCGGCGCTCCCTGGCGAGAACGGGCACGAAAATCCCTCGCGCCGTAGGGAGCGGTGCGAGGGACTGAAGAGGAGCATGCGCCCGCCGGACCGGCCGACGGGACCCGCTCGAGAGAGAACCGGGTTGCTGTCACGCCGCTTGAACGGACACGGCCGGCGGCGTCCGCCGCCTGTGTCTGGTACGCACGACCGTCCGGGCCGGACCATGAAAAAGCCCCAGCCCCGGCTCCGCCGGTTGGACTCCCATCGGGCCGGACCGTCCCGGGCCCCCAGTTTTTGGCGTCGAACGACCCCACGAACCGGCGGGGTCAGGCCAGCGTGGCGCTCGGCGGCGTCAGGGGCAGCGAGCGCGCGACCTCCAAAAACGCCTCGTAGTTGGCCCGCGTTTCGGTGATCGAATCGCCCCCGAACTTGTCCATGCACGCCGCGGCGACCTCGAAGGCCACGGCGTGCTGCATCACCACGCTGGCGGCGGACACCGCGCAGATGTCCGACCGCTCGTACTGGGACTGCTGTGCTTCCTTGGTGTTCAGGTCGACGCTCGGCAGGCCCTGGAGGATGGTGGCGATGGGCTTCATGGTGCCGGTGACGACGATGGGCTGGCCGTTGCTCATGCCGCCCTCGGTGCCGCCGGCGTTGTTGGTGTCGCGGACGAAGCCCAGGTGGGGCTCGCCCACCAGGTCGGGGCGGTAGCGGATGGGGTCGTGCAGGGCCGAGCCGCGGAGTTCGCCCGTGCGCACGCCCGCGCCGATCTGCACGGCCTTGAAGGCCTGGATACCCATGACGGCGTAGGCGATGCGGGCGTCGAGTTTGTCCGACCAGTTCATGCAACTGCCCACGCCGGGCGGGCAGCCGAACACGTGGCACTCGACCTGGCCCCCCACCGTGTCCTTGTCGATCTTGGCCTGGCGGATGGCGGCCCGCTGGGCCTCGGCCGCGTGCTCGTCGAGGGTGTAGGTGTCGGTCGCGTCGCGGACGGCCATCAGTTCGCGCCAGTTGGACGGCGTGACCGCGACCTCGGTGCGGGCGGTCTCGATCTGGCGGACAAAGCCGAAGGCCTCGACGCCGAAGACCTGGCGGAGAACCAGCGTTCCCACGGCGCAGGCCGCCACACGGGCGGCCGTCTCGCGGGCGCTGGCGCGCTCCAGCGTCTCGCGGCAGTCGGTGGTCAGCCACTTGATCGATCCGGCCAGGTCGGCGTGGCCGGGGCGGGGCCGGTGGACGGGCGGGGTCCGCTCCAGGTCGTCCAGTCGTGAGTCGCGGTTGCGGACCAGCAGGGTGATGGGGGCGCCGGTTGCCAGGCCGCGGCGCACGCCGGTGAGAACCTCGGCGCTGTCGGTCTCGAGTTTCTGGCGACCGCCCCGGCCGTAGCCGCCCTGGCGGCGTCTGAGTTCGGCGTTGATGAAGTCGGTGTCGATGGCGACGCCGGCGGGCACGCCGACGACGGTCGCCACGAGCGCCGGGCCGTGGGATTCGCCGGCGGTCTGGTAGCGGAGGCGGCCTGGGGGGGTGGTCATGGCCGAAGGATAGCGGAAGCCGGCGCCGCGCCTGCCGGTCAGTAGTCGATCACGCTGAGCAGGTTGGAGTACTGGTCCGTCCAGGGGCGGATGCGCTTGTGGGGGATGCCGTAGATGTAGTTCTCGCCGAGCAGTTCGTTGCCCGCGTCGCTGGAGCGGGTGAGCACGACCCAGACGGAACTGAACCGCTGCTCGCGCTCGATCTGCTCGGGCGTGGGCGAGTCGATCGACATCAGCGCGAATGCCTGCACCTGCAGGCCGAGTTCGTAGACCAGCGGCCAGAGGTCCAGGTGGCGGTTGGAGATGTGCACCGCGACCATGCCGTCGGGCGCGACGCGGTCGAAGTAGAGGCGAACGGCCTCGGTCGTCAGCAGGTGGGTGGGGATGGCGTCGGAACTGAACGCGTCGATGACCAGCAGGTCGAACGGGGCCTCACCCGCGTCGCGGGAGGCCTCAAGGAGCAGGCGGCCGTCGCCCAGGCGGACGTCGACCTGGCCCCGGCTGTCGGCCAGGTAGGTGAACAGGCCGGGGTCCCGGGCGATGCGCTCGATCGCGGGGTCGATCTCGAAGAAGACCAGCTCGTCGCCGGGCCGGGCGTGGGCGGCCATGGCCCCGGTGCCCAAGCCGACCAGGCCGAGGCGCAGCGGCCCCTCGTGGCGGGCGCGCAGCACGCGGAGCATGCCGCCGCAGGGGCCGTCGGGGTGGTAGTAGCCCAGGGGCACGCCGGAGAGTTCGGGGTCGGCCATGAACTGCTTGCCGTGCACCGTGGTGCCGTGCGTGAGTGAGTGCACCCGGACGAGCCGGTCTTCGAGGTGCACGGCCCCGGCGGACACGACGTGGATGCCGTAGAAGGTGCGCTCGCGGAGGATGATGTTGCTGGCGGTCAGGTCGGTCATCACCACGCCGAACGCCGGGAACACGAACGCCCCGGCCGCGGCGAGGCGGTCGCGCCAGCCCATGTAGATCAGCACGCCCGGGGGGATGAGCCAGATGGCCATGCCGAGCAACGGGTCGGCGACGTAGGCCGAGGAGAGCACGGCGCCCAGCCACGCGCCCAGGGCCAGGGCCGGGATCACGAGACGCCGGGCCCAGTACTTCGCCAGGCCGACGCCGGCCTCGCGGACGGGGCGCGGCAGCATGAGCAGGGCGCAGAGCAGGGCGACGTGGTACTCGAACCGGTGGTCGAACAGCAGCGGCGCCACGACGCCGTTGAACAGCCCGCCCAGGGCGCCGCCGACGGACATGACCAGGTAGAACTCGGTGAGGCGCGCGGCGCCGGGCCGGTCGGCGGCCAGGCGGGCGTGGCCGTACAGCCCGACGGTCAGCAGCACGACGAACTGCACGCCGATGCTCGCCCACATCGGGGCCATGCGCTCCATGCCGATCTCGGCGATGAGCAGCACGATGGCTGTGATGATCGCCATGACCATCGGGCGGGCCATGGACCGCACGATGGACGCGGCCCGGCCGGAGAAGGCCACGATCATCGTGAAGAGGTACAGCGCCAGCGGGATGACCCACAGCAGGGGGAAGGCCGCCACGTCGGTGGTGATGTGCGTCGTCACGCCCAGCAGCGTGCTGGAGGGCACGAAGGCCAGGAACAGCCACAGGAGGCGACGGCGCCAGCCGACCGCCTCGGCCGACGACTCCGCCGCGGCCTCCGAGACCCGCAGGGCGACGAACCGCTCGGCGGTGGTCCGGCGCAGGCAGACCAGCGCCAGCGCCCCGAACACCGCGAACAGGACCAGCCACATCGCCCGCTGCTGGTCCAGGCCCAGCGTCGGCTCGAACACGAACGGGTAGGCCAGCAGGCCCACGAAACTGCCCGCGTTGCTCGCGGCGTAGAGAAAGTACGGGTCGTGCGCCCGGGCGTGGCCCGTCCGCGCGAACCAGCCCTGCAGCAGCGGGCCCGCGCTGGAGATCGCGAAGTACGGCAGGCCCGAGATCAGGAACAACTGCCCGAGCAGCCACACCACGGGGAACTCCGACACCGGGGGCGGCGTCGGCCGGGAAAACACCCAGCCCATCACGACGGCCAGCGCCAGCACCGCGCCGTGCACCCAGAACTGCCGACGCCTGGGCACCCTGGTCAGCAGGACGTGGGCGTAGACGTAGCCGACGATGAGCATGCCCTGGTAGAAGAGCATGCAGGTGGTCCACACGCCCGACCCGCCGCCGTAACTGGGCAGCAGGGCCTTGGCGACCATGGGCTGGACACCGAAGAGCAGGGCCGCGGCGAGAAAAACGGTGATGGTGAAGACGATCAGCATGCGTCGGGCCGCTTTTCCTCGCGGAGCGGTACAGTAGTCCGTGAGCGACAGCCCGTACGCATCCCCCACGCGCCGGTTTGACGTCGTGTTCTGCGACGTGGACGGGTGCCTGCTGCCCGAGGTGACCACCCCGGCCGACCTGCACGCCCTGGCCCGCGTGGCCGAGCACAACGAGCGGGCCGTGACCGACCGCGACCGGCCCGTGGTCGTGCCCTGCACCGGGCGCCCGCAGCCCTTCACCGAGGCGGTCTGCAAGATGCTGGGCCGCCTGGACGACCTGCCCGCGATCTGCGAGCACGGCGTGTGGCTCTACGAGTTCGAGCGCCACGCCTGGTCGCTGGCCCCGGACATCACACCCGAGGACGTCCGCGTGGTGCGCGAGGTCGAGGACTGGGTCCGCGACGAACTGGCCGAGTCCGGCTGCGTTCTCGAACTGGGCAAGCACGCCGGCGTGACCATCGTCCACCCGGACGTGGACTACCTGACCGACGAGGTACTCCCCGTGCTCGAGGCCCGCATCGCCGAGCGGGGCTGGCCCCTGCACGTTGCCATGACCTGGACCTGCATCAACGCCAACCTGCGCCACGTGTCCAAGGGCCACGCCATCGCCCGGGTCGTCGAACGCTGGCGCCTGGACCCGGCCCGCATCGCGGGCATCGGCGACACGATCGGCGACCTGGCGATCCGCCAGCGCGTGGCGTGGTTCGGCTGCCCTGCCAACGCCGCGTCGGACATCAAGCCCCACGCCGACGCCGTGGCCGCCAGGCCCGAGGCCGAGGGCGTGCTGGAGCTGCTGGCGATGATCTCCGGCTGAGGCGCCCGGGCGGCGCGCCGATCAGACCCGCCCGGCGACGAGCACGATGAAACTCTCGTCGAGTTCCTCCTCGGCGTCGATCACCGGCTCGACGTAGGCGTTGCCCTCGTCGTCCCAGGCGTCGGCGAGTTTCGCGTAGACCTGGGTCTGCGCGAAGCCCGCCTCGTCCATGGCGTCGCGCAGTTCGGGCACGGACCACAGACGCCACTCGTAGACGAACGCGTCGAACATCTCGGCCTCGATCACCCCGGCCTTCTCGATGCGGAAGTGGATCACGTCGGTGACCATGCCGGTCAGGGGGTCGGCGCGGCGCTGCTCCCAGGTGTAGCGGCACAGCAGCCCGCCGGGCAGGGGGTGCGGGCGGTGGACCTCGCCCGTGAGAAACGCCGACTCCCCGCCGTAGGTGTCGCAGACGAACACCCCGCCGGGGTTCAGCCGGCTTCGGGCGTGGCGCAGGTACGCGACGAGTTCGCGGCGCGTGTGCAGGTAGCCGATCGAGAAGTTGCCCACGAACAGCGCGTCGCACGCGTCGGGCACGGTGCGCACGTCCGAGAGCACCTTTGACACACGCGGGTGGTCGGGGTGCTTGGCCAGGGCTTGGGCGTCGAGGTCCACCGCCACGGCCCGGGCGCCGTCCCGCTTGACCCACTCGTACGACAGCGCGGCCGTGCCCGCGAAGTCCTCACCCAGCACGCGGGGGGCGTTGCCGTGAACAGCCCGCAGCAGCGGCGCCAGGTGGCGCGGCGACTGCACGCAGATCTCGTAGAGGTCGTGCTTGTCGTAGCCCATCGCGCGGGCGGGGTCGGGTGTCATGTGCGCGCTTCCTGGCGGTCGGCGTGGAACGGCCGTGTCGGGCCCGGCACGGTTGGCGGGGCGTTGTCACGCCATCCGCACCCACCGCGCGAGGGTGCGCAGGTTCGGCGGCTTGCCGTACATCAGCAGGCCCACGCGGAACACCTTGGCCGCGAACCACAGCAGGAACAGCACGCCCAGGGCGTTGACCCCGATCGAGGCGGCCACCTGCCACGCCGGCACCGGCTCTGGGCTGGCCACGCGCATGATCATGATGAACGGGCTGATGGGCGGCACGAAACTCAGGACGGTGCTCATCGTGCTGTTCGGCGCCCGCACCACGGGGATGAACAGGAAGTACGGCACCATGCTCATCAGCATGATCGGGGTCATGAGGCTCTGGGCCTCGCGCAGGTCGTTGACCGCCGACCCGATGGCCGCCATCATCGCCGCGAACATGAAGTAGGCCAGCACGAAGAACACGAAGAACAGCGCCAGCAACTGCCAACTGACCAGCCCCGTCACCGAGAAGGCCACCAGCGCGAAGATGCCGATGGCGTTGTAGATCACCAGCAGGCTCAGGCCCACGCCCATCTGCCCGACGATCTTGCCGGTCATCAGTTCCATCGGCGAGACCGCGCTGAGCAGCACCTCCACCACGCGGCTGGACTTCTCCTCGATCGTCGTGGTCAGCAGGTACTGCCCGCCCGTGAAGGTCGCCACGAGCATCAGGATCATCGCGGCCACCGGGATGACCATGCTCGCCAGGCCAGAGGTGTCGCGCTGCACGCCGGACTCGGTCACCTGCTGGGCCGCACGCTGGTCGACCGAGTCGATCGCCCGGATCGCGGCGCGGTCCATGCCCGCCAGGGCGTAGCGGCGTTCGCGGATCGACCAGGCGACGCCGTCGCGGATCTCGTCGGCCGCGTCGCTGTTCAGGCGGGGACGGAAGAACGGCTGCCACCCGCCGAACGCGCCCTCGCTCCCGGCGAGCACCGCGTCGGCGTCGATCTCAACCACCGCGAGCACCCGCTCGATCCCCTCCGCGTCCGCGTCGGGGCCCTCGCCGAGTTGGGCGCGGATCCGGTCCTTCGCGGCTTCGGGGTCGGTCTCGGGCGGCAGCGCCTCGAACCGCAGCGTGGGCACCGGGATCGCCTCGATCGCCTCCTCGGCCCCGCCCGCGACCCGCGACCCGAACGCCCCGAGGGCGCCCTGGGCGAACTCGGCCGCCCGGCGGGCCTCCTCCTGGCGGCGGGCCCGGATGGCCTCCTCGCTCAGGCGCTCGCTGAGCGTGCCGAACACCTCGCCCGAGCGGTCGATCACCAGGACCGTGCCCGTGACGGCCGGGGGCTTGGCGGTGGCCGCCAGGACGCCGATCAGCGGGATGATCGCCACCAGCACCGCCGGCACCACCAGGGCGCCGATGATGAAGCCCTTGGTCAGCGCGGTCGAGGCGAACTCGCGCCCCGCGACCCGCAGCACCTTGCGCAACGAGAATCCCTGCCGCATCAGGCGTCCCCCTCTTCCGCGGCGCCGCCCTCGCGGAGCGAGGCGCGGAGCACGGCCCGGTCGTCCGCGGTGGCGGCGCCCTCGGTCACGATGCTGATGAAGATGTCCTCAAGCCCCGGGCGGTGCAGGTCCACGCTGGCCATGGGGGCGGCGCGGGCGACCAGGCCCACGGCGTCCTCCGGCCGGGCGCCCTGCCCGAGCACCGCCTCGAGCCTGCCGTCCACGCGCCGCACCTCAGCGATGCCCGGCGTCGCCGAGACCGCCGCCACGGCCGCGTCCTCGGCGCCCGGGTCGAACGGCTCGAACCACACGCCGCCCGGGCGGTGGCGCGACCGGATCGTCTGCAGCGGGTCGTCGAGCACCTTCCGCCCGTCGTGGATCATCACGATGTGGTCGCACAACTGCTCGGCCTGGGCCATGACGTGGGTCGAGAAGATCACGGTGCGCCCGGCGGTGTGCTGCTCGCGGATCAGGTCGCGCAGCAGGCGCATGTTGACAGGGTCCAGCCCGCTGAACGGCTCGTCGAGGATCACCAGGTCCGGCTCGTGCAGCACGCATGAGACGAACTGCACCTTCTGCTGCATGCCCTTGCTGAGTTCCTCGCACTTCTTCTTCGCCACGTCGCCGAGGTTGACCTTCTCCAGCCAGTCCTGCACGGACTTGCGCAGCGACGGGCCGGGGTCCATGCCCTTCAGGCGTCCCATGTGCTGGAGAAAGGCCCCCACCTTCATCTTCTTGTAGACCCCACGCTCCTCGGGCAGGTAGCCGATGCGGTCCTTGCTCTCCACCGCCGAGCGCCGCCCCAGCACGCTCAGTTCCCCGGCGTCGGGGAACAGGATCGACATGATCATGCGGATGGTGGTGCTCTTGCCCGCCCCGTTCGGCCCGATGAAGCCGTGCAGGGAGCCCGTGGGCACCACCAGGTCCATCCCCTCGACCGCCACCTTGGGCCCGAAGGCCTTGCGCACGCCCCGCATCGCGATCGCCGACTCCATCCGCACCTCCGGGAATCCCCTTGCACGCTCGGGCCGCGCCGAGTATACGGGTCAGTGGGGATCGGGCCGCACGCGTTGCACGCATGAAATCACGGCGCCGGCGTTCCGAATCACGCTGTCACTCGCTTCTTCGCACACAGGAGACCCCATGCCCGGCACCCGACTCTTCGCATTGACCGCTTGCGTCCTGCCGTTCGCGGGCGTCCTGGCCTTCATCCCGGCCGGGCCGCACGCCGTCGCCCAGCCCGAGGGCAGCCCCGAAATCGCGCCCGCGCCCCCGGCACGCTCTGGTGGCGACATGGCCCAGACGCTCATCGACGCCCTGCGGGCCACCGAGGGTTGCCTGGGCGCCGACGCCGCCCAGTTCCGCTCCGGCAAGCTCGCCATCGTCGCCTGGTTCGAGAACGCCGAGGCGGCCCGGCGCTGGTACCGCTCCGAGACGCACGCGCGCTTCCTGGCGATGGCGGGCGCGCCCCCCGCCGACCGCGAGCCCCTGTCCCACGTGGAGGACCCCGACGCCCCCGTCATGGTCGTCGCCGCCTTGACCTTCGGCGGCCGGCCCATCCGGCCCGGCGGGATGCCCATGTCCCAGATCTCCATCGAGCTGTACACCCCGCTGCCCGGCGGGGCGAGCGTCAACGGCCGGCTCGCGCCGGACGGGTTCGACATCCCGCACTTCCGCCGCCTCGACGCCGGGGAATGACCGCAGGGGCCGGCCGCTACCCTTCCGCGTGCCCGCGCCCGCCGCCATCCTGCCCGAGTCCGTGGTCGCCAGACTCGACCAGATCGACAGCCAGCACCGCGAACTGACCGCCGCCCTGGCCGACCCCGACGCCACCGCCGACCACCGGCGGGCCTCGTCGATGGCAGTCCGCCGGGCGGCGCTGGACGAGTTGGTCACCGAGTACCGGGCCTTGCGCGGGCTGCTCGCCGAGGGCGACGAGATGCGGGCGGCGTTGGACTCGGGAGACCCCGACCTGGCCGCCCTGGCCCGCGAGGAACTGCCGCAGATCCAGTCCCGCGCCGACGCCGCGGCCGAGCGGATCAAGTCGCTGCTGGTCATGTCGGACGACCGCCAGATCGGCTCGGTCATCCTCGAGATCCGCGCCGGCACCGGGGGGGACGAGGCCGGTTTGTGGGCGCGCGACCTGCTCAACGCGTACGCCCGCTACGCCGCCCGGCGCGGGTGGAAGGTCGAGGAGATGGAACTCGACGCCGACCCCTCCGTGGGCGGGGTCCGCCGGGCGGTCGTCAACGTCAGCGGCGACGGCGTGTGGCAGGAACTGGCGTTCGAGGCCGGCGTGCACTCCGTCAAGCGCGTGCCCGCCACCGAGACCCAGGGACGCATCCACACCTCGACCTGCACCGTGGCCGTCCTGCCCGAGCCGCAGGCGGTCGAGGTGTCCATCGACTGGGCTCGGGACGTCACCGAGCACGTGACGACCTCGCAGGGACCCGGCGGGCAGAACGTCAACAAGGTCGCCACGGCCGTGCACCTCGTCCACAACCCCACCGGCGTGGAGGTGCGCATGCAGGAGACCAAGAGCCAGGCCCAGAACCGCGAGCGCGCCCGACGCCTCCTGACGGCCCGCGTCTACGACATCGAACGCCGACGCGCCGAGGCCGCACGCGCCGGCCAGCGCCAGGGCCAGATCGGCACCGCCCAGCGCAGCGAGAAGATCCGCACCTACCGCTACCAGGACAACATCGTGTC
>CAZFSO010000015.1:31791-40925 GCA_964522095.1 uncultured Phycisphaeraceae bacterium
CCGCCTTCGCCCTTCGGGTCGAAGGCGGGCACCGTTTATTGGCGGGTGCTGGCTGCTGAGCGGTGCCGTGCTTCGACCCGCAGGGCGACGCACGCGCTCCCGTCAAGGAGCCCCACCCTCCCCCAGCCGCCGCTCGATCCGCACCAGCACGTCGCGGATCTCCCTGAGCACGTCGGTGTCCGGGGCCGCGGCTGGCTCGGGCGCGGCGCGTCGCCCGCCGTCCGCCAGGGCGTCGCGCTGGGCCAGCACCGCGCGGCGGAAGCCCGGCGTGTCGCGGATGCCGATCATGTTCACCAGCGACGCCCCCGGCCCCGCCGACTGCCCGGCAGTTTCCAGTTTGAACCCGTGCAGCCCGAAGACCCGCATCACCGGGCCCTGGAACATCTGCAGGTCCGTGATCTTCTCCAATGGCACCGTGCTCTCGACGCGGTTGAGCAGGCCCTTGCGGATCTCCAGCGTCCGGTTGGTCAGCGTGCAGGAGAGCCGGTCGAGGTAGCGGTCCATGACCAGCACCGTGATGACCAGCACGAACGGGATCAGAGGGATGCCCACGACCGAGCACGCCAGCACGATCGTCGGCTGCCAGAGGTAATACTTCTTGATCGCGCCGCGGTCGAAGGCGGCCTCGCGCAGGACAGGGTGATCGGTCATCAATGCTTCCCCCGGAGATGAATCGACTGCCCCGATCTCCCACACGTCGCGGACCGGAAAGCCCATGTACATTCTGGAGGCCGCCGCGAGGTGCGCCGGCGCGTGAATGACGAACTGCATGACGGCGTCGTCGCGCTCTTCGTCCGTCATGGACCCCGGATCCGCGAACACGCGGTTGAGCCCGTCGAGCTCGTCCAGCCAGTCGGTCATGTGATACGCGAACTCGTCCGCCGTTTCGTCGGGCAAGCCGTTCCGCTCAGCGGCCTCACAGAGGGTTCGGACAATGCCACGCAACCGTTCCCGGCTTTGTTCTTCCTGCATCACTCCCCCGGAATATACGAGATCGTCCCCTCCATCGGGCTGCTCGCCGTGGCGTACAGCCGCTTCTCGATCCGCCCGGCGAGGTAACTCTGCCGGCCGGCCTCGCAGGCCTTGCGCATGGCGTGGGCCATCATGACGGGGTTGCGGGCGTGGGCGATGGCGGTGTTGAGCAGCACGCCGTCGGCGCCGAGTTCCATGGCCTCCGAAACGTCGCTGGCCGAGCCGACGCCCGCGTCGACGATCACGGGGTAGGCCGCGTCGCCCGCCTTGAGCGCCTCCAGGCACAGCACGATGTTGTTGGGATTCAACACCCCTTGGCCCGAGCCGATGGGTGAGCCGGCGGGCATCACCGCGGCGGCCCCCGCGTCCTTGATGCGCCTGGCCACGATGGGGTCGTCGCTGGTGTAACAAAGCACCTGGAACCCGTCCTTGACCAGCGTCTCGACCGCCTCGACCGTGCCGATGGGGTCGGGCAGCAGGGTCCGCGTGTCGCCGAGCACCTCGAGTTTGACCCAGTTGGCCCCGGGGTTGTCCAACTGCTCGAGCAGGTCGCGCCCCAGGCGGGCCACCCGCACGGCGTCCTCGGCGGTGAAGCACCCGGCGGTGTTGGGCAGGATGGTGTACCGCGACAGGTCCAGGTAGTCCAGCAGGCTCTTGCCCTCGGCGTTGAACAGGCGCTCACGGCGCACCGCCACCGTGACCACCTCGCAGCCGGACGCGTCCAGCGCGTCGCGCATCCCCTCCATCGTGGGGTACTTGCCCGTGCCGACGAACAGGCGGCTGCTGAACCGCCGCCCCGCGATCTCGAACGGCGAAAGCCCCGGCTCGGTCAGTGTCTGGCCCATGGCCGATCATAGGATCAGGCCAGTCCACGCCCCGACGAGGAGGAGAACCCCGCGATGAGCAAGCCCGCCGCCCTGTTCGCCTGCGCCCTGCTGGCCGCCCCCCTCGCCCCCCTGACCGGGTGCGCCAGCGCGACCATCAAGGTCAAGGAATCGCTGGGCATCGCCAAGCGCGAGCAGCTCGTCTCCGAGGTCAAGGACGCCCGCAACGCCCAGCAGCAGGCCAAGGAGCAGTTCTCCACCACCCTGAGCGAGTTCAAGGCCCTGACCGGCTACGACGGCGGCGACCTCGAACGGCGCTACAACCGCCTGAACGACCAGGCCCGCCGCGCCCACGACCGGGCCGACACGGTCAGCCGGCGCATCGAATCGGTCGAGCGCATCGCCAACGCGATGTTCCGCGAGTGGGACCAGGAACTGACCCAGTACAGTTCGCAATCCCTCAAGGACGCCAGCGCCGAGCAACTGGCGGCCACCCGCGCCCGCTACCGCCAACTCCTGGAGGCCATGAAGGCCGCCGAGGCGAGCATGAAGCCCGTGCTCCGCGCCTTCGACGACCAGGTGCTGTTCCTCAAGCACAACCTCAACGCCCGGGCCATCGCCTCGCTCCAGACCACCGTCGCCGAACTGGAAACCGAGATCGGCCGCCTGATCGACGAGATGAACGCGTCGATCGACCAGGCCAACGCGTTCATCCGGGGGATGGAGCAGGCCGCCCCCGAGTGACCCGCGGGGGGGGGGGGGGCGGAAAGCGATAGATGGCAAAGCGATAAAGCGGTAAAGGGCGGATTTGCCGGCGGGTCAGTGGAAGGTTTCTTCGGGCAGGGTGCCGACGTAGACGACGAAGTGGCCGCGCCCGACGTCCTCGATGCGCAGCGAGCCGGAGTCCGCGTCCATCATCGTGATGATCAGCAGGCGCTGGTCGGGCTGGATGCGCTGGGCGATGGCGTCGGCCAGGCCGGACTTGCCCGGCTCGGTGCCGTACTCGGCGTGGAAGCGTCCGACCACGTGCACCACGGGGGCCCCCAGGCGGGTGGCCTCGGCGACCGAATCGGCCATGGTCACGTCCCACAGCGTCTGGGCGCGCAGGAAGGCGTCGACGCCTTCCGAGCCTGACGGCGCGTGCCCGCCCATCGCGCTCATCGACGCGCGGAAGCGGCTGGCGTAGGCGTTCTCCGGCAGGCCGTCGGGGATCTCGAAGTGGCGGCGCTGCGTCTCGGTCAGGTCGCGCAGGCGGTCGAACCCGTCGGTGCGGGCCAGGCGGGCGTAGCGGCGCGGCGCGTTGGACGCGATCACCGGGCGGGCGGCCATGCGGGCCGCCTCGACCATGCGCCGGTGCCCGGGCGGGTTGTTGCCCGCGTCGCGGAAGGTCATGCGGTCGAACTCGCCCGGGGAGACGATGCCCGCGACGTAGTCGTCCAGGGCGGTCTGGTGGTCGCGCTCGTAGAACTCCATCGACAGGACCGCCCGCGGGTTGGCGGCCAGCACGTCGTCGAACAACTCCGCCGCGATCTCCAGGCCCAGGGGGTGCCCGTGCACCTCGCCGATGACCACGACCGCCGCGTCGGCGCACGCCGCGACGACCGCGTCCCACGGCACGACGCCCGAGGCGTCGCCCGCGAAGATCGGCACCGACCGGGCCTCGACCGGCTCGGGCTCGCGCTTGGGCGCCTGGCAACCCCCCAGCAGGAACGCCGCCAGCGACGCGGCGGCGACGCCCGCCCGGGTGATCCCCTGTCTGGTGGGTCGGGACGCGGTCGTGATGGTGCGGTTCATGCGGCGGCTCCTTCCGGCAGCGGTGTCGACGGGATCGAAGGCGCGCGGCCCCCCCCGCGGCCACCCAGGCCCAGGGCTTTCGACGCCGCGGCCTGCATGTCGAGCACCAGCGAGTACAGCAGCGGCACCAGGATCAGCGTGAAGAAGGTCGCCACCAGCATCCCCCCCACCACCACCGAGCCCAGCCCGCGGTACATCTCCGAGCCCGGGCCCGGGAACAGCACCAGCGGCAACATGCCCCCCACGCTCGTGAGCGCCGACATGAAGATCGGCCGGATCCGCGTCCGGACCGACCAGGCGATCGCGTGGTGCGGCTCCATCGGCGCCTCGCCCTCGTCGCCCTTCATGAAGTTGCGCGACTGGTGCACGATCAGGATCGCGTTGTTCACCACCACGCCCACGAGGATGATGAACCCCAGCATCGTCAGCACGTCCAACTGCTGGGGCGCGATCGTCGGGTCGCGCATCGACGCGTCGTGGACCAGGCGCAGGCCCGCGAAGCCCCCCACCACCGCCAGCGGCACGGTGAACATGATCACCAGGGGCGTGAGGAAACTCTCGAACAGCGCGCACATCAGCAGGTAGGTCACGAGCAGGGCCCACACGAACCGGGCCAGCAGGAACTGCGGGTTGTGCCCGAGCAGAAGCACCGCCCCGGCGATGACCATCGACAGCAGCACGAGCCCGAACATCCCGTAGAACGCCCCGGCCGCGTCGCGGCGCACGCCCGTGCGCAGCAGCACGAACACGCCCGCCCCGATGCCCGCGAGCACGAGCACCGCCGAGACGACGTTGGCCGCCCGACCCAGGCCCGACCCGGAGGTCTCGGGCGCCGCGCCGAACAGCGCGGCGGTGACCTCGTCGAGTTTGGCGGCCGTGCCCTCGAGGCGCACGCGCATCGAGCGGTCGATCAGCCCGGCCTCCTGGGCCGCGCCGATGACCTCGGCGTTCAGCCAGGCCATGACCTCCTCGATGGCCTGGCCCTCGGGCGGGCGCACCTGGATGGTGACCGACTCGAGTTCCTCGATCCGCTTGATGGACTGGGGCGCCAGGCTGGGCACGAACTCGATGATCGAGTCGATCGGCACGATCGGGCCCGCGGGCGTGGCGACGGGGACGTCGGCCAACTGCTCCTTGTAGTCCAGGCGCCCGCCCTTGGGCACGACGCGCAGGTCGACCGTCTCGCCGCTGAGTTTGTAGTCGCCCACGAACGCGCCGTCGAAGAGGGCGCGGATGGCCACGCCCAGGGCCTCGGTCGTCAGGCCGAGTTCGCGCCCGCGGGCGTTGAGGCGGACCTGCAGTTCCTGCTCCTGCAGGAGGAAGTTGGCCGGGTCCGGGCGCACGTTGCCGTAGCCGTAGTGCGCGGCCGCGGTGTTGAACATGAAACTGGCGGCGGCGTTGACCCGTTCCAGGCGCGGGCCGGAGATCTCCAGATCGATGCTGTTGCCCGACCCCCCGCCGGGCCCGCTGGAGAACAGCGAGGTCTGCGACGCGCCGCCGTAGGCGTCGGGGATGGTGCTCATGGCGTTGGTGATCAACTGCCCGACGGGGATGACCACCTGCTCCTCCTGCGAGGTGCCGCCGATGAACATCGCCGTGCCGAAGGCGCCGATGAAGAAGTTGTCGATCGGCACCGGCTCGAACGGGGCCGGGGGCGGCACGGACGGGTCGAACGAGGGCCGGATGATCGGGTCCAGCGCCGCGACCGAGGCGGGGTCGTTCTTGTCGGCCAGGGCGTAGGGCATGATCGCGGCCTCGATCGTCTGCGCGATCGACTCGCGCTGCTCGACCGAGAGGCCGGGCGGGATCAAGAGCCCGCCGAAGACCAGGTTGCGGTTGCCCGCGGGCAGGTAGTCCATGGGCGGCATCAGTTTCGCCGCGCCAATCAGCGAGAGCCCGGTGACCACGACGATGATCGCCGGTCGCAGCGTCCAGCCGCGCACGCCGGACATGGACCACTCGACCAGCCGGCCCATCCCGGCGTTCAGCCGCGCCAGCAGCGGGACAAGCCCGAACAGGTCGCGCACGCGTCGCCCGAACCGGGTCTTCGGCTCCGAGGACGACGACAGGAACAGCCCCGCCGCCGTCGGGATCACCGTGACCGACACCAGCAGCGAGAGCGAGACCGAAGCGACCACTGCGAGCGTGATGTCGCGGAACAGCTGCCCGGCCTCTTCCTGGATCGTCAGGACCGGGACGAACACCGCCACCGTCGTGAGGGTCGAGGCGAGGATGGCCCCCCACACCTCCTTGCCGCCCTTCCACGCCGCCCGCAGCGGGGGCTCGCCCAACTGCAGGTGGCGGAAGATGTTCTCCAGGACCACGATGGCGTTGTCCACCACCATGCCCACCGCGAACGCCAGCCCCGCCAGCGAGATCACGTTGAGCGTGCGTCCCATCGCCACCATCACCAGGAAGGTGCCCACCACCGAGATCGGGATGGCCACCAGCACGATCAGCGTCGGGCGCACCGCGCGCAGGAAGATCAGCAGCACGACGCCCGCGATCGACCCGCCCACCCACAGGTTGCCGGTCACGAGCGACACCGCCGAGTCGATGTAGGTCGTCTCGTCGTAGACCTGGCGCATGACCAGGTCGGGCCCGACCGGCCCGCCCGCGGTCACGCCGCCCAGGTGCGGGAGGATGTCCGAGCGGATCTCGTCGAGGCGCTGGCGCACCTCGGACATGATCTCCACCACGTTGGCGTCGGACTGGCGGATGACGTTCATCGCCAGCGCCGGGTGCCCGAAGGTGCGCACGAACCCGCGCCGCTTCTCGTGGTCCACCTCGACCGTCGCCACGTCCTTGACGAACACCGGGCGCCCGTCGCGGTAGGCGATGATCGTCTCGAGGATCTGGTCCGGGCTGGTGAACTCACCGACCAGGCGCACGCGGTAGTCGCGCTTGCCCTGGGCGATCGTGCCCGCCGACACGTTGCGGTTCTCGCCCTGCAGGGCGCGGACCACGTCGAGGTGGTTCAGCCCGCGCTGGGCCAGCGCGGTCGAGTCGGCCAGCACACGCACCTCGCGCTCGCGCCCCCCGTAGATGTTCACCTCGGCCACGCCCTCGATGCGCTCAAGGTACGGCTTGACCTCCTTGTCCATCGCGTCGTACAGCGTGGTGATGTCGAAACCGGGGTGGTTCGGGATCTTGTCGGTCGGCAACTCGGTGATGATCCACGCGATGGCGTTCTCGCTGGCGCCGTCCGCCGCCTTGATCGCCGGCTCCTCGACCTCCGCTGGGTAGGCCTCGACCTGGCGGAGCGAGTCGGAGACCTCCTGCAGCGCCCGGTTGATGTCCGCGGTGATCGCGAACTCCAGCGTGATCTCCGCCGTGCCCTCCGACGAGTTCGACACCATCTTGCGCAGGTTCGCGACGTTCTTGAGCTGCTCCTCCTGCTTCTTGGTGATCTCGTCGACCACCTCCTGCGGCGAGCGACCCGGCCACTGCGTCGACACCGTGATGATCGGCCGGTCCACCGTCGGCGTGAGTTGCACCGGGATCGCCGTCAGCCCGATCAGGCCGAACATCACGACCAGGATCACGCCCACCGCCACCGTCACCGGCTTCGAGATCGAGTACCTGACGATGTCCACGGTTCAGCCCCCCCGCCCGGAGCCCGCCCCCGCGGCGGCCTGACGCTCGGCCACCTCCGGGAACTCGTCCGCGTTGAGCACGTTCAACCCCTGACCGGGGAACATCCGCTCGTTGCCCTCGACCACCAGCAGCGCGCCGGGACGCAGCGTCGGCGCCCGCACCGCCACCCGCCCGCCCGTGGCGAACAGGCGCGTGATCGGCGCCACCTGCGCCACCCCGCCCGCGTCGAAGTACACGAACTCCCCGGCCGCGTTGCGCAGGATCGCGTCTTCCGAGATCGTCAGCGCCGGCCCGGAATCGCCCGTCGGCACGGTCGCCGTCAAGGACATGCCCGGGCGCAGACGCCCCTCGGGGTCCGACACGCGGATGCGGATCGGGAACAGGCGGCTGAGGCTGTCGGCCTCGGGCACGATCTCCACCAGCCGTCCCTCCAGCCGCACGCCCAGCGCCGGCACGAACACGCCGATCGCCCCCTCGTTGCCCTGCAGGGCCCCGACCGAGCGCTCGGGGATGTCCGCCCGGGCCTCCAACTCGTCCAGCGACAGGACCGTGACGATCCTGTCCCCCTGCGAGACCCACTGGCCCGCCTCGGTGTGCTTGGCGACCACCCGGCCCGCGAACGGCGCCCGGATGGTCATGTCGTCCAGCCGCCGACGCGCCAGCGCCAGTTCGGACTCGCTGACCCGCAGCGAAGCCGCCGCCTCGGCGTGCTGGGCCCGGCGCGACTCGACCTCCGTGCGCACGCGGTCCAACTCGCTCTCCCCGGCCGAGGCCCGGGCGGCCAACTGCTCCATGCGCTCCAGGTCCCGCTCGGCCCGGGCCAACTCCGCCGTGCGCTGCTCGATGAGCGCCTTGTCGGCCTCGACCCGCGCCTCCCACCGGGTCACCTCCAGGCGCGCCCGGTCGTCGTCCAGACGCGCCAGCACCTGCCCGGCCTCGACCGGGTCGCCCGGCTCAAGGTCCAGTTCCTCCACCAGCCCGGGCTCCTGCGTGGCCACCGCCGAGCGGCGCAGCGTCACGATCTCGCCGGTCGCGTCGCGGTACTGCGACACCACCTCTTCGCGCGCAGCGTCCAGCCGGACGTTCGCCGGCGGGCCCTGCGCCGCGGCCAGCGACCCCATGGCGGCCGCCAGGGCCACCCCGATCCCGTGCGTCAGTCTCATGTCCCGGTCTCCTCCCTGCAGTTCTGCCCGTCCTGGCCCGGCCGGGCGAGCGTGCGCTCCAACTCGACCGTGTTGCGGATGGCCCGCTCGAGCACCGCCGTGGCCTGTTCCAACTCGGAGGCGCCCACGCCTTCGAGCATCCGCGCCCCCATCCCCCCCGCCAACGCCGCGCACGAGCCCACCCGCTCGACCCCGGTCGGCGTCAGGCCCACCCGCACCGTTCGACCCCGCCCGCTCGTGTCCCGCGTCACCAGCCCGTCGGCCTCCAGCGACGCCACCATGCGGCTGACGTTCTGGGGCGACAGGCACAGCCGCTCGGACAACTGTGTGATCGTCAGGGGTTCCCCGCATTCCTGAACCGCCATCATCAGCACCCACCGGGGGGCCGTCAGGCCCTCGGCCTGCACCGACCGGTCCACCACCCGCGTCATCATGTGGCAGAGGATGTGCACCGCCCGCATCAGGCAGCACGGCGGCGACATGCGGGCCTCGCCCGCCGACTCGCGAGTCGGCACCGATCCCGGAGTGGCTGGTGGGTTGGGCATCGGATCGGGCAGGGCGGGTCGGACGCCGGGCGCCGGGCCCGGGAGGGGCCGCCCACGCCGGGCAGCGCTCGCCCGGGACGGTCCCCACGCATTGTTTCAACATGTTGCGTCGAGTCAACCCGTCCGCACGCGTGCGGCACGGATTCACGCATCCAGACCCCCGCCCGAACCCCGCCGCGAAAGCCGCCGGAAAGCGTTTTTCCCTGTCACGCCAAGACTTGAGGCGCCGCCGCCCCCGG
>CAZFSO010000016.1:0-40064 GCA_964522095.1 uncultured Phycisphaeraceae bacterium
GCCGATCGCCGGCAGCAGGATCCCCATCAGCACCGCGATGATCGCGATGACCACCAGCAGTTCGATGAGCGTGAACGCGCGGGTGCGCGGCACTGGACCGGGTTTGCCTGAACACAGGGGCACTTTCAACCTCCAGGATGTCAACCGGCTCGGACTGAGGAGAGTTCCTCTGAATCGGATTCGGCGGCGTCCTGCGCGACCATTCCAGCATACAGCAAACTGGTCAGGACCACCAGACTTGCGAGCACAAGAGCCACCAGACCCCGGGCCCGCTCGGCCTGGCTGGCCCGCCGCCAGCCCGCTGCGGCGGCCTGGGCCTGGCGGGCCAGGGTCATCGGGTCGTCCTCCGAAGCCTGACGGGCCGGGGACGCCGCGACCCCGGCGGCCGGGGCCGGGCCCGCGTGGGCGGCGATCACTTCTGGGGCCGCCTGCCCCGGCAGCGGGCGCGTCGGGCCGACGCCCAGGTGCTGGCGGTCGCGGTCGACGGTGAACGCGGCGTGGCAGGCGGGGCACTGGAAGGCGTTCTTCTCGACCGGCGCGTGGCAGTTGTGGCAAAGGCCGAGCCGGTGGGCCACACCGGGCGTGTCTCGGGCGAAGGCCCAGAACTGACGGGTGCTCGGGCCGCGGAGAACGGTGTCGGGGCCGATCGTCCCGGCGTCGATCATGCGACAGAGCGTGTCGTAGGTGCAGCCCGGGCGGTGCGGGCTGCGGTCGTCGCGGACGGACCAGGGGCCCATGTGGTTCTGGGTCGCCTGACGCGAGAGCGGGTCGGTGCGCCCGCCGCAGACGGCGCAGCGTCCCCCGCTGGCCGCGGCCGAGCCGCAATACGGGCACAGCCCGGCCACCGGCTGCGGACGCGGCAACACCCCCGCCACCTGGGCGGCCTGGGCCATGACCTGCGACCGGACGCCGCCCGGCGTCCGCCCGGTTTCCGTGCCGGCGTCCATGCCCGGTCCCATACGCGGCCCGGACGGTCGCGGTTGACCCGGGTCTCCGGACGGCATGGGATCCGGCATGAACCCCCCCACCCGCTCGCTGCTCGCCTTGGCCTCGGTCATGCTCGGAACACTCCAGGGGGGTTGCGCCGCGGAGGACGCCGGTCGGCCGCCGGCACGGCTGGACGCGTCCCAGTCATCGGCCGGGGCCGGGTCGGTCCGACAGCCCGATCCGGGCGGGCTGACGGTGTCGCGGGCGTCCGAGGAAGCGGTCGTCATTGACGGCTCGACGATCCCGTGGCGGGCTCTGCACGGCCCTTTGGCGGAGGTCGCCGGGGCGATGGTTCTCGAAGAGACCGCCCTGGATCGCGCCCTGGAGCGCGAGGCGGCCCGACGCGGGATCACGGTCGGGGAGGAAGCGGTCGCCGCCGAAGAGCGGGCGCTGCTCGATGAACTGGAAGGGGCGCCGGAGAACCGCATCGAGGTGCTCAACGAGGTCCGACGGTCGCGGGGGCTCGGGCCGATCCGCTACGAGCGTCTCCTGCGCCGCAACGCCCTGCTCCGGGCGATGGTCCGGGACCAGGCGGCCCTGTCCGACGAGGAAGTCGAACTGGCGATGCGACTTTCGTACGGCCCGACGATGCGCGTGCGTCTGTTCGTCTCGCACGCCGAGAGCGCCGCCGCGGCGGTGCGCCAGGCGGCGTCCGACGCCCCGGCGGAAGGCCGGTCCTGGGTCTTCGCGGAGCGTGCGGCGGACGCCTCGGCCCATCCGTCGGCGGCCCGAGGCGGCCTCGTCGAGCGGTTCCACCCGGACGACCCGGCGTACCCGAGCCTGCTGGGCCGAGCGGCGGCGGACCTGGAGCCGGGCGGCGTGTCGCGGGTCCTCGCGACCCCGTCGGGCTTCGCCGTGCTGCTGCTCGAAGCCCGGACGCCGGGGCGCGAGGTCACGCCGGAGGACCGACGCCGCGTCGAGCAGCGACTGCGCCAGCGCAAGGAGCGCCTTGCGATGGAGCGTCTCGCCCGCGAGTTGATCGCCCGGACCACGGTCAGCCCGGTCGACCCCGACCTGGCCCGGGCCTGGCGCCAGCGCCGCTAGGTCCCGGAGCGTCGCGGGGCTATCGGGCGATCTCGATGGCCCGTGTCTCGCGGAGCACCGTCACGCGGATCTCGCCCGGGAAGGTCATCTCGTCGGAGACCTTGCGGGCGATCTCGTGGGCGATCAGGTACGCCTCGTCGTCGGACACCCGGTCGGCGTCGATCATCACGCGGACCTCGCGCCCGGCCTGCACGGCGTAGGCCTCCGTCACGCCCGGCTGGGACAGGGCGATGTCCTGCAGGTCGTTCAGACGCTGGACGTAGCGCTCCATGGACTCGCGCCGGGCGCCGGGGCGGGCGGCGCTGACGGCGTCGGCGGCCATGATGATGGGCGTGTACCAGGTGGTCGCCGGGATGTCGGCGTGGTGGCCCCCGATGGCGTTGAGGACGGCCTCGTCCTTCTCGCCGTACTGGCGGGCGAAGTCCATCCCGATCTTGGGGTGCCCGCCCTCCATCTCGTGGTCCATGGCCTTGCCGATGTCGTGCAGGAAGCCGGCCCGGCGGGCCATCTTGCCGTCCAGGCCGAGCTGGTCGGCGATGATCTGGGAGAGGTAGGCGACCTCGATGGAGTGCTTGAGCACGTTCTGGCCGTAACTCGTGCGGTACGACAGACGCCCCATGGCCTCGATGACCTTGGGGTGCAGGCCCTTGAGGCCCAGCTCCAGGGCCGCCTCCTTGCCGATCTTGACGATCTTCTCCTCGGTCTCGGCCTTGACCTTCTCGACGACCTCCTCGATCCGGGTGGGGTGCATGCGACCGTCGGCGATGAGGCGTTCGAGCGACTCGACCGCGATCGCCTGGCGGACCTTGTCGAAGCAGGACACCACGATCACGCCGGGGGTGTCGTCCACGATGATGTCCGCTCCGGTCGCCTTCTCGATCGCCCGGATGTTCCGGCCCTCGCGCCCGATGATCCGCCCCTTGATGTCGTCGGAGGGGATCGCCACCGTGCGGACGGTCGACTCGCTGGTCAGTTCGTTCGCGTAGCGCTGGACGGCGTTGATGAGGATCTCGGTCGCCCGGGTGCGGGCGTTCTCCTCGGCCTCCTCGACGATCTGCCGGGTGACTTTGCCCATCTCGGCGCGGGTCTTCTCCGCGACACGCTCGAGGAGCAGTTCACGCGCCTGGTTGCGGTCCAACTGGGCGACGCGCT
Organism: uncultured Phycisphaeraceae bacterium; assembly: GCA_964522095.1. Classification (GTDB taxonomy): domain Bacteria; phylum Planctomycetota; class Phycisphaerae; order Phycisphaerales; family UBA1924; genus UBA6054. The sequence continues at coordinate 3,184 of CAZFSO010000016.1, forward strand.
GCAGTTCGTGCTCCTGGCGGTCCCGCAGTTCGGCGATGTGCGCCTCCTGGGCGGCCACCTGGTCGGCGCGTGCCGCGAGTTTGCCCGACTGCTCGGTCAGGGCCCGCTCCTTCAGGGTGAGGGTTTCCTCCTTGCGGTCGACGAGGTCCTCGCGTTTGGCCAGGCGGCGCTCGGCGTCGCGGATCTCGGCGCGGGCGCTCTCCAGTTCCTTGTCGGCCCCCTCCTTGCGCTCGATGGCCTTGCGCTCGGCGTCGAGGCGGATCTTCTCGGCGGCGTTCCGGGCGTCCTCCTCGGCTCGACGCAGGATCTCGGCGGCCTCCGCCCGCGCGTTCGACATGCGCTGGCCAAAGACGAGGCGGGCGCCGAACAGGCCCAACCCGACCCCCACCAGCAGGCCCACCAGGCCGACGAGCCCCAGGCCCACCGCCCCGGCGCCCTGGACGGGCGGCGCCGGCATCGCGGCGACGGAAAGCATTGCAGAACAAGAAGTTAGACTGACCACGCCGTGGTCTCCGCGGGCCGGGAGGGCGTTGGGGACCGCCCGGTGGCCCTTTGTGGACCGGCCGTCAGATGCGGGGCGCTGGGTCGTCGGTGCCGGTGCTCACACGGCGAGCGAGAGTTCCTTTGGAGAACCGTTCTGAAATCGGGGAGTATGAGAGACCGATAGAAGAGGTCGCGACGACTGATCAGCACACCGCCCGGGCGGACGGGGAAAGTTTGGATGCACACGCCCGGCCGGCCCCGCCGCCCGGACGACAATGGCCTATCTTAGCATGGACCAAACCCGGGCGCACGCACGCGTGGCGGGGAAGCGGAGAGGACCCTGACGATGCGCACACGGATTCTTTGCCCGATCATCATCCTCACATGCGTCATCGCTCCCGTGCTTGTCGCGGGCTGCGGCCAGCGCATGGGCGGCGTCCGCGCCCGCCTGGAGGCCAACCGCCTGGCGCGCTCGGTGCCGGTTGAGGGCCCGCCCGTGACCGTGGGCCGGATCACGGCCGTGGACATCGAGAACCCCTGGGGAGACGTCATCGTGGACGCCCGCCCCCGGAACGAGGAGTCGTTCGTGTCGTTCAAGGTCCGCTGGGAGCGTCGGCTCCGCTGGCGGGCTGCCCGGCAGGGCTACGAGTTCGACCCGACCGGCGACTACTTCACCGCCACCCACACGACCAACGGCGAGGTCGGCACCGTGACCGTCCGCCCGACGGACCTGAGCGTTGAGGGCTTCCGCCCGCCGATCGACGTGATCGTCTACGTGCCCCGCGCTGACGGCGTGCGCGTCCGGAACGCCGGCGGCAAGATCAAAATCATCGGCGCGACCGGCGTGATCGACGCCGAGTCGGGCGCCCCCGACCGCGAGGGCGGCGACATCGAGATCCGCACCGACGGGCCCATCCACGAACCCATCACCGCCTGGAGCAGCCACGGCGACGTGAAGATGGTCGTCAGCAAGGACTCCTCGGGCACGATCGAACTCGTCGCCCCGCGCGGCCGCGTGACCTTCGACGGCCGCTACGGCGTCACCGAGCACTCACGCCCCGAGCGTGGCCGGTGGACCGGCATCTGGAACGACGGGATCAACCCCATCACGCTCCGCACCGACGACGGCGACGCGCTGATCATGATCGCCGACCACCCGACCATGTACACGCTCAAGGACTGGTGAGTCCCTTCGCGAACGAGAAAGCCCGCCCGGCGTGACCCGGGCGGGCTTTTTTCATGCGGGGATGACGCCCGTCAGGCCGCCTTGCGGACCGGCATCGCCCCGACGTAACGGGCGATCTGGCCGACGACGAAGGCCTTGTGCTCGGGGTCGTGCGAGAACTCGAAGGCCAGGCCGGCGTAGGTGTTCTGCTGCGAGTCGATGTGCGTGTGCGCCACGCGGGCCGTCAGGAGCAGCGGCGCCGGGACCGTCGGGCGCAGGTCGATGCGCAGGAAGTACGGGTGGACCGAGTCGACGGTGGCGTGGTCCTGGCGCGGGATGACCAGGCCGATGCCGCCGCCTCCGATGTTGGCCAGGCGGGCCTCGAACTTCGGCCCGACTTCAGGCGCCACGCCGGTGTCATCCGCGGCGCCGGCGGTGCCGCCCGAGGCGAGCAGGTCGCCCACGAGCACCCGGTTGGCGACCTGGAAGGGCGTGGCCGACTTGAGGTCAAGCAGGGGCCAGCAGTCCGCCAGCGGGAGCGAGAGTTCCAGGGTGGACGTCCGCTCGGCGTTGCGGCGCACGCAGCGCTCGACCGTCTCGGGCGACCGCAGGCGCAGGGCGCGGCGCGGGCCGTTGCGGGTCGGGACCGTCTCGACCGCGAGCACGCTGGTGCGGAACATCCAGCGGTTCTGTCCGACCGCCATGATCCCGACCAGCGGCGTGCCGGCGGGCACCGGGAACGACTGGCCCATCGACCCGGGATGCTCGACGACCAAAGTGTCGTTCTCAACCCGGTAGATGTGGACGCGCCAGACCAGGTCCTTGCGGTCGGCGCCGGCGCCCTGGTCGACGGCGAACTCCAGCCCGCCGCCGCGTTCGCAGATCTGGGCCAGGCAGTCGCGCCACCTCTCGGTGCGAGATCGGTTCGCGGGCATGTCGTGTCTCCGATGGGCGAAAGTTTCCGTCCCGCTCATCGGACGGGACGGCCCCGGGCTTCACCGGGCCTGGGCCCGAACGGACCGAACACGGTTCTCGGACGCCCGCACCGCCCGCAACGCCCCACGGAGTTCGCCCTCGTCCGGCCCCGCCGCCGGGGCGAACCGCAGGCGGTAGAGCAGTTCGCATGCGCCGGCGAGCGCCCGGGCGAGGTCGGGCGGCAGTGTGCCCGCGTGGGCGGCGAGGTGGGTGCGCAGGGGTCGGTCCGCCGGCTTCGGCGCGCCCGCGGCCGCCAGGGCCCGGAGCACGCCCGCGTGGAGGCGGTCGCCGGGGCGCCCGGACCGGCGTCCGGCCGCCTTGCGTCGGAATCGCAGGCGAGCCGTCAGGGCGCGCCACCACTCCAGCAGCAGCGTGCGGCGGTGCACCACGAGCAGGCCGAGGCTCACGGACGCCGCGAAGACGATCATCGCCACGAACGCGGCCCGCGCGACCAGGCCGGCGCCGTCGGTCTGCAGCCGGTCGATCATCCGGCCCCCGAACCGGCGCAGGCCGAAGTCGGTCGAGAGGTCGCCGAGCAGCCGGCGCTGGGCGCCGGTGTCGAAGCCGACCACCCCGGTCGCCCAGGCGAACTCGAGCGTCTCGTACAGTTTCTGGGCCGAGCGCAGCAGGCTGGGCGCGGGCTGGTGGATCTGGTAGAAGTCGCTTGGCGGCGTGCCGTCAAACACCAGCCAGTAGCCGGGCGCCACCTCGGCCTCGACCCAGCCGTGGGCGTTGCTCTCGCGGACGACATACTGGCCGGTGACCTCGTTGTAGTCCGAGGCGACGTAGCCGGTCACGACGCGGGCGTTGACGCCGATCGAGCGGGCCATCAGCGCCAGCGCCGAGGCGTAGTACTCGCAGTGCCCCTCGCGGCGCTCGGTCAGGAACCAGACGGTCGGCTCCCGCCCCGGCGGCACGGGCTCGTCCACGAGCGTGTACCGGAACGCGGACTGCAGGTGCTTCTCCAGGGCGCGCACGGCCCGCAAGTCGTCGCCGATCGGACGCGCGGACGGGTCGGCCTCGATGCCCGTCTCGGCCAGGACGACCCGCGCGTACTCGGCGACCGGCGCCGGGACGGCGTCCGTGTCGACCGGCGTGCGCTCGGCGCCCTCGGCCTCGGGCACCTGCTCGAAGCGGGGGTCGAAGATGCGGACCGAGTACTCCACCCGTCCGCCCGACCCCTCCCGGACGGCCGCCCCGGTCGAGGCGTTGTGGGCGATGAAGTGGCCCGACCCGATCGGGCGGATCTCCAACGGCTGCCAGGCCGTGAAGAGCGGCGTGGTGCCGGGCGCGGCGTTGCGGATCGAGACGCGCAGTTCCAGTTCCCACGCGTAACTCTGGCTGGACAGCCAGGGCCGGATGGGCGTGCTCTCCGGGATGAACTGCGACCGCGGGCCCAGGCGCCTGCTCGACGCCCGCGTCCATCGCCCGGACTCGTACGCCTCCAGCACCGCGCCGCGCAGGTAGATCGGCGGCGCATCCGCACGCCCGCGGTTGCGGTCGTTGCGGTCGGTCACGGTCACGTCCATCACCGGCGTGGGGGACTGGGAGATCAGGCCAGGCCCGCCGAGTTCGACCTCATCGGTGAACCCCGTGGTCTGCCCGCGGGGGGCGCCCCAGTTGCCGAAAGCATCGCTGCCCAGGTTGCGCGGCAGGATCACGAACACGAAGGTCGCGGCTGCGAGGATGGCGAAGCCCCCGCCGACCTGCACCGACCGCAGGTCGCGCCGCATCGGCGCGTCGGCCGCGGGCGCGGGGTCGCCGGCCCGATCGGCGGCCGCGTAGATCTGGTATCGCAGCACCGCGCGGAACAGGAGCACCGAGCCGACGACCAGCAGGACGCCCGTCATCAGCGTGTTGCTCGTCAGCACCGCGGAGACGTACAGGGCGGTGACCAGCACGAGCGCCTGCCCCCAGTCACGGGCCCGGCGCAGGTCGAAGACCTTGACGATGAGCAGCATGCCGATGAAGTAGGCGAAGGCGTTGACGCTCACGCCCAGCCGGACGAGTTGCAGGCCCCCGACGCCCAGCACGCCGAGCAGGCCGGCGTTGATCGCGTGCGGGGGCGCCGGACGCCCGGGGAGAACCGACAGCCACCACCCCGCGCCCAGCCCGGCGAGCATCAGGATCAGAAAGTCCGCCGACTGGTCCGCGACGGCGTACGCGCACACGCCGACCAGGGCCGCCCACGCCACGGCGCGCGCGACCAGCCGGCGCAGCGGCACCGGCCCGCGCCTCACGACGCCCCCCCGTCGGACGCAGCGCGCGCGACGGACGGAAAACGCAGCGCCTCGGGCAGCGACTCCCCGGGGGCCAGCCAGTCCTCCGGCCGGGACGGGTCGAGACGCTCGGACCCCGGCCCGCCTTGCTGCATGGGCGCCGTCAGGCACGCGTCGCCGGGGCGCATGGGGGCCGGGGCGTCGCGCTGCGGCGGCGCGTCCAGGTCCAGCAGGCCCAGCGCGCGGCTCGCCCGACGCGCCGCGTGCGCACCGGTGGCGGGGGCCAGACGCACCCCGGCCCAAGGGATCCACACGCCGACCGGGCGGCCCGCCTCGGACCCGGACCGCACCAGCGCCGCGACGATCGCGAGCGTCCGCTCGGCGAGCACCGGGTCGACCGGGCCGACGGGCCGCGGAACGTGGATCCACAGCGACTGGCCCTGGGGCTCGGCGTGCTCGACGACGAGCAGGTCCGACCGCCTCGCGCTGGGGCGCCACGCGATCAGCCGTCCCGGGTCGCCGGGGACGTAGTTGCGCAGGCCGAAGTAGGCCCCCACCGCCCCGCGCCGGGCCCGCTTGACGCGGTGCTCGGACTCGCCGTCGCCAAGGGCGGCGAGCAGGCCCGGCCGCAGCGTCAGCGTCGCCGGCGTCGCGATGGCGCGTCTCGGGCACGAGAACCGCAGCGACTTGACGATGAACCCGAACGGGAAGCGCGACTCGACCGTGACCTTGTCGAAGGTGAACACGCCGCGGCGCCCCGGCGTCCACCGGCCGGTCACCCGCGCGCTGGACGACGGCGCCACGTGCGCGGCGCACGCCGCGACGTCGCCCGCGGCGTCCTCGCGGATGGTCAGCGCGAACGCCGGCAGCAGCCGGTTGCGGTTCACGGCGGTGTAGGCGACCTCCTGGGGCTCGCCGACGGGGGCGTCCGGCACCGGGTCGCAGACCAGGTCGATCCCGAGCATGCTGTTGCCCGAAATCAGGCCCGAGACGAGCACGGCGGCCACGGAGAGCCCGAAGACCCAGAACAGCAGGTTGTTCTGCGAGTTGACCGCGCCCACCGCGAGGAAGACGGTGATGAACACGAAGAAGAACCCGCTCCAGCCCAGGCGCGCGTGCCGGGACCGGGGCCGGACGGGAGCGTGGGCGGGGCCGGGCTTGGTGGCCGGCAGGTCGGTCATGGGTCGGCGCGGTCCGGCCTGGTCATGACGGTGCAGAGCAGGACCTGGTTGCCGCGGGGCAGGTAGGCCTTCGAACGCGATGTGTAGACCGTGTCGCCCCGGGCGCGCACGATCACCGCGCCACCGGGGTGCGCCCCGCGCGCGAGCGTCATGCGGAAGTTGCCCTCACCGTCCGTGACCGCCTTGGTGATCAGCGATCCCGCCGAGCCGGTGGTCTCGCGGAGCAGCGCCACCTCGACGCCCGCGATGCCCGGCTCCTGCAAGCGTTCGTCCCCCGCGTCGACGGCCACCGCGAGCCCGACGGGGCCCGACACCACGCGCCCGTTGACGCGGGTGGCGCCGGAGCAGCCGATCTGCAGGAGGGCGGCGGCCAGCAGGGCGATCAGACCGAGCACGCGGGCGTCCGTGCGGCGCATGGAAAACTCCTTGTTGAACAGATGCGTCAGGATGCCTGGCTCTGTTCCAGGCGGTCGGCGAGTTCTTCGGGCTTGGGCAGGTCCTTGATGGAGGCCAGCCCGAAGGCGTCCAGGAACCGGGGGGTCGTGCCGTAGAGCATCGGGCGTCCGAGTTCCTCTGCCCGGCCGGCGATCTTGATCAGTTTGCGGTCGAGCAGCGACCGGAGGACCTCGCCGCACGCGACGCCGCGGATGGCCTCCAACTCGGCGCGGGTGACGGGCTGGCGGTAAGCGATGATCGCCAGGGTCTCCAGGGCGGGGCGTGACAGCCGGGTCGAGGCCCGCGCCCGGTGCATGGCGGCGATGACCGGGGCGTGCTCGGGCCGGGTCATCAGGCGGTAGCCGCCCGAGACCGGCTCGATGCGGAAGGCACGGCCGGCGGCGTCGTAGTCCTCGTTGAGCCCCGCGATGGCCGCCTCGACTTCCGGAACGCCGACCTCGGCCCGCAGGACGGGCCCGATCGGTTCGGCGATCTTCTCGGCCGGGATCGGCCGGTCGACCGACAGCAGGATCGCCTCCACCGCCCGGCGCAGCGGCCCCTGATCCGGGGTTTCGGACGCCCGGGGGGCCGGGGCCTGTGGCGTGGTGTCGTCAAGGGTCTCGGGCATGACCGGATGCTACCACCGGCGCGTGGACGCCGCCCGGGCCCGGGCAGGATTCTCGGACCGCCGGGCCGGTCCGATAGGGGCGTCGCCGGTCCGGCGTTTTCCCGTGACTTCTCCGTTGCGACGCCCGAATGTCGGTGTCGGCCCAACCGGGGGGCCGATCCGGCCGATGGAACGGCCGGAGGCGGCCGAGCCGGCCGAACGAACCCATGCCACAGTTCACCGTGCTGCTTGCTGATGATGAGTCCCACGTCACGCTCGTGATGGCTCGGGCGGTGCGCGCCGCCGGGCTGGAGGTCGTGACCGCCGAGGACGGGGAAGAGGCGTACGAACTCGCTTCCGAGCACCGCCCGGACCTGATCGTCACCGATCTCCAGATGCCGTACATGAGCGGGATCGATCTTGCGCGAAAACTCGCCGAGCACACGGAACTGGGCCAGATCCCCCTGATTCTGCTGTCGGCCCGCGGCTACGTGGTCGAGAACGAGGCCAAGAACCTCGCCAACATCCGCGTGGTCATCGAGAAGCCGTTCAGCGCCCGCGAGGTGCTCGCACGGATCCACGAACTGCTGGCCGAAAGCCAGGGTGAGTTGAGGCGGACAGCGTGACAGCGACCATCAAGCCCAAGAATCGACCCACCGTTCCGCCCGAGTTCGTCGAACGCTGCCGCGAACTCGGGCTTGTGACCTGGCGCCTGGACCTCAACGGCATGCCCGTCGAGGACCCGGCGGCCCCGGAACTCGTCTCGCTGTGGCTCAGTTCGCGCCCCGTGCGGGCGGTCCTGACCGAACTGGCCTCCGGCTGGTCGGCCCAGGGGGCCCCCGCGCCCGCGAACCCCGTGGCGGGCATGTGGGTCTACCCGTTCGAGGAGCTGCACCGGCGTCGGCGGACGGGCTACTTCGTGGCCATCGGCTTCGGGCCGGCGATCATGGAGTCCGACCTGCTCGAGCCGGCCAGCGTCGGGGGGTCGCTGCAACTCGGCGCCGTCCGCCACGCGCTGCACGAGTTCACCACGATCGACGAGCCGTCCGCCCTGAGGCTGGGCAACGCGCTGTCCTGGATGCACCGCGACCTGGTGGGCGGCTACAAGTCCGCCGAGACCATCGACGGCTTCACCGAGCAGTTGGCGACGGCCTACGAGGCCGTCACCATGCTCTGCGAACTGGGCCGCGCGATGGGCTCGATCAACGACCCCGGCTCGTTCGTCCGCTCCACGGGCGAGCAGATCGCCCTGACGCTGCAGTACCGCTGGGTCGGCATCGCCCTGGACGGCGAGGGCGGCGCGCCCGGGAAGATTTTCCAGGTCGGCGAGGCGCGCCTGGACGAGTCGCACGTGCGCGGCATGCTCGGACGCCTGGCGAACCAGACCCCCACCGCCACCGCCGGCACCACCGACATCCACCAGATCGCCGACCCCGCGAGCGAACTCGCTCCCCAACTGGTCCTGCACCCGATCGAGCGCAGCGGGCGTCGCTACGGCGTGATGGTTGCCGGCGGCAAGATGGGCGAGGACCCGCAGGTCTCGACCTACGAGACCAAGTCGATCGAGTCGGTCTGCGGGCTGCTGGGCGCGTTCATGGAGAACGCCGGGCTCTACGAGGAGCAGCGCATGAGCTTCCTGGGCACCATCCGGGCGATGTCCGGCGCCCTGGACGCCAAGGACCGCTACACCCGCGGCCATTCCGACCGGGTGGCCCACCTCAGCGCCGAGATCGCCGGGGCCCTCGGGTTCTCCGCCGAGCAGGTCGAGCAGGTCCGCATCGCCGGCATCGTCCACGACGTCGGCAAGATCGGCGTGCCCGAAGCCGTGCTCTGCAAGCCGGGCCGCTTGACCGACGAGGAGTTCGACAAGATCAAACTCCACCCGGAGATCGGGTTCCGCATCCTCGAGGGCATCCCGGGGCTGCAGGCGATCCTCCCCGGCGTGCTGCACCACCACGAGCGGTTCGACGGCAATGGCTACCCGCACGGGCTGGCCGGCGAGGAAATCCCGCTGCTGGCCCGCATCATCGGCGTGGCGGACACCTTCGACGCGATGAGTTCGAACCGGGCGTACCGGTCCAAGATGCCGCGCGAGGTGGTGCTGGCCGAGATCCGCAAGTGCTCGGGCACGCAGTTCGACCCGCGGGTCGCCGACGCGTTCCTGGCGTTGTCCCTGGACGAGTACGACCGGATGGTCGCCGACCACGCCTCGCAGGACCCCCTGCGCGAGGCCGCCTGACGCCGCCGGGACGGGGCGGGGTGCGGTGGGATGAGGACGGGTGTTGGGCTCAGTCCACAACGCGGGCGAAGCTGCCGGGCACCACGCGGAAGCCGGGCTCCACGCTGCTGGCCTCGTACAACTCGCGGATCTTCGAGCCGCTCAGACGCTCTGAGAACAGCGCGACGCGGGCGACCGACCCCCTGGTTGGGTTGGACTGCCCGGCGGCGCCCAGCGGGATGTTGCGCACGCCGAAGTACCAGTCGAAGTCGTTGGTGAAACCCAGACCCAGGCCGAGGCCCAGGGTGTACCCCGTGCCGGTCTCGCGCTGCTCGCGCACGCCGTCCAGGTAGAGTTCCATCCCCGCGCTGCCCCAGGTGACGGCGATGTGGTGCCATCGGCCCTGGACGATCCTGGAGTCGCTGAAAGAGACGGTCCTGCCGAAGCCGTAGGAGTTCTGCAGCATGAAGTTGAAGTTGTTCCGGTCGAGCCACACGGCCATGGACACCTTCGAGTTGAGCGGGCTGCGCTCCTTGGAGATCGCGCCGACGTGCCACCCGTTGCCCTTGGGCTTGTCGTCGAACCGCACCCAGAAGCACAGCGTGCCGTTGTTCAGTTCGTAGGCTGCCTGGTGCGGCACGCGCACGTACTCGGAGCCGCTGTCCATCCGGGGGGCGGGGTTGCCGTGGGTGTGCGTCTCGTCGCCGGCGGCGTTGGGCACGTTGTACACGCCGTTGCGCCCGCCGAGTTTTTCCAAGGCGGCCGCCGCCCCGTCCTCATCGAGCGGCCAGTACGCCACCGCCGATGGTTCGGCGCGGATCAGTTCGGTCAGCCGGTCCTCAGGGCGCACGAGTTCGAAGCCCAGGCGCGACCTGGCTTGGCCGGCGACGGCGTCGGCGACGACCGTGTACCGCCTCGTCTCGGCGGCCACGGCGCCGTCGGTCGCCGCGTCGCGGATCTGCGCCGAGACCGTTCCCGGTTGGACCGGCACCCCGGAGAACACCGTCCCGGTCGAGGCCAGGGTCTGGAACCCGTCGCGGTCGGCCAGCGCGCGCTGTATCACCAGTTCGGCGCCCGACCGGGCCGCCACGTGGGCGGCCGAGGCGTCGGCGGCGACCGCGCCCCGATCGTTGATTCGCTTGCGGAGTTCCACGCCGGTCAGGGTGAGCACGGTCACGGCGGCGATCACCACGACCACGGCCATGTACACGCTGCCGGTTCTGCTCTGGGTCACGACCCAACCCCCCTCGAAGCGTCGAACGACCTGGTTCGCAGCGCCTGGCGCTCGGCCAGCACCACGCCGTTCCTGGACACGCGGACCGTGATGCGCTTGACTCCCGTCTGCGTCAGCGAGTTGGCGCCGGGGTTGCTCGCGACCACGTGGTGGACGCTGACGCGGACCTCCCACCCGCCGGACACGCCCTCCAGGGCGTCGCCGGCGCGGGTCTGGGGCGCGCTCGTCCAGCCGTGGTAGTCGTCCACGTCGTCGAAGAGGTCGCGCGTGCCGCCCGCTTCGCCCGGGTTCGGGCCGATGTTGCCGTTGTCGTGCTGCGGGTCGACGAACGGCAGCGCGCAGATCTCGTCGAGCATGTCGGTCGCGAGGACGGCGGCGGTCAGGCGGTCGCCGGCCCGCTGGGTGGACTGGACCGTCGGGCCGACAAGGTTGAGGGTCGACGCGAGCACGCCGCCGACGAGCAGGCTGCCGATCGCCGTTTCCATCATCGTGATGCCGCGTCGGGCGGGGTGGCGCATGGGTCTACTCCAACTCGGGCGTGTTCAGCAGGCGCACGGTCAGGGTGCGGGCGCCGGGGTTGTCCATGACCACGTGCAGGCGGACGGTGTGGACGGCGTCGCCGACGCTCTCGGGCTCGAAGGTGAGCGCCTTGATCGACCCGAGCACCGTCTCGGCCGGGCCGAGGTTGTGGGCCCGCGTCAGCCGTGCGTCGTCGAACGCGTAGGTGATGACCTCGCCGACACCGTCGCCGTCCCGGTCCGGCACGGCCACGTGCAGGGTGGCGCCGTCGAGCCGCATCCCGACCGCCTCTTCGAGGTCGGACCGGATGAACGCGAAGGCGCGCTCGACCTGGGCGGCCCGGATCAAGGGCTCGTCGCCGCTGGGGACCGCCCGGGACGCGATCATGACCGTCGACCCCAGCGCCAGCATGAGGATCGAACTGACGCCGACCGCGACGACCGTCTCGACCAGCGTGAACCCGCGATGTCGTCTCCCGAGGCGCCCCATCTGTCACCCCCCGCCCAGGCCGCCGAGCAGCCCGCCCAGCAGCGTCCCGATCAGGCCGGGGTTGCCGCCGGCCTCTTCGTCCTCGTCGGCCGCCCCGGCGATGGCGGGGCCCTTGAGCGGCCCGTCCAGGCTGACCACCGCGGCGGCCGAGCCGCGGGCGATGCGTACCTTGGCGACCGCCTCGTACATGCCGAAGGCGTCCACGCCGACGTACCCGCTGGGGTGGCCGATGGTGGTGCTGGTGAAGGTCACGCCGTAGGGCTCGGCGTCGAAGTCGACGCTCGAGACCTGCGCCCCCAGGTTCGAGGGCGTGCCCTCGAACACCCGCAACTCGTTGGACACCAGGTGGATCTGGACGGTGTGGGCCGCGCCCTTCGCCCTGGCCAGGGCGCCCACCGCGGCGAACTCGTGCTCCAGGCGCTGCTCGGCGGCCGTCAGCCGGTTGCCCGCCTGCGCGGCGGTGATCCGCGGCGCGGCGATGGCCGCGAGCGTGCCGAGCACGACCATCACCATCACCAGTTCGATCAGCGAGAACCCGCGTTGCATGGTCACCTCCGTCATTGAGAACACCCCGGCGCTGACCGGGGCGGCTCTTTGCGTGTGTTCCGGCGGTGCGGATCAATAATCGCTGTACGCGATGCCGCGGGCGTCGACCTCGGTGTTCGGCAGGTTGGCGCTGATGGCGCCGGTGGTCTCGTTGTAGATCCAGCCGGCGGTGCCGCCCTGGGTCGCGACGAGGCCGCTCTGGCCGCGGTTCGAGCCGACCTTCAGTTCGGGGACGGCCCGCAGGTAGGGGCCCAGGAAGTGGGTGTTGTCCTTGCTGGCCGACGTCGCGCCGGTCAGCGAGGAGTAGGTCGTCATCTGCTCGACGAACTCGGCGAGCGAGGGGTAGGTCCCGTTGTGCTCGGCCTGGTACAGGTCGATGGCGTTGCGCATGACCGCCAGGTCGGCGACCAGGCTCGAGTCGGCGGCCCCGGCGGCGCCCCGGCTCATGCGGGGCAGCGCGATGGCCCCGATGATCCCGATGATCACCACGACGATGACCAGTTCGATCAGGCTGAACGCCCGACGGGTGATGCGAGTGTTTGGCATGATCGGCCCCAGCATGTGTCGGTCTCCTTCGTTGACCGGGTACCGCCCCGGTGTGTTCTGCTCACATCGGCGCGGTCTGGCACGGCGTCCAGCGCTTCGGGCGCCAAGCGCCGGCGTCGGGTGGGGTTGCGACGCCTCGGGCGCTCGCGGCCTCAGTTACCGGGCGACGGCAGGGACAGAACCGCCGTGGAACCCCGCAGGGTGACCGTCACCGACCGGGCGCTGACGTGCTCGACGCGGTATCCGTCCGGGTGGGTCTCGCCCCGGCGAACGCGCTGGCCGTCGATGACCGCCAGCCCGCCCCCGTCCCGGGTGGGCATCACGAGCGTCAGGGTCGGGCGGCGCGCGATGCCGGGGAGAAACTCGGGGCCCGCCTGGACCTGGGCCGGGGCCTCATCCACGCCCGCGCCCGCCGAGAGGGCGCTCGTCAGCCGCTCGGTCCAGGCCGCACTCGGCCCGAACGCCAAGTCGGGCTGGGACTCGGAGACGTGCGCTTCGAGCCGGCGGAGCATCGCGTCACGGATGCCGGCCTCGACCCGGCTCGTCACCGCGGTCGCCATGGCCTGCACCGGCCCCGCGGCCGAGGCGGCCTGGGGCGCCTCCGGCCCGGCGGCGGCCTCAGCCGGCGAGAGGAAGACCTTGTCGAACATCAGCCCGGCGACGGCGACCGCCCCCAAGCCGACCAGCACCTTGCGTTCCCGTGTCATGCCCATGCACCCAAGGGCGAATTCGCCCGCGTCGAGTGCCAGCGGGAAGCGGGAAAAACTTCCGGGTTCAGGCCGGCGGCGCGGTCAGCCACGAGAGCACGGCGCGCATGCGCACGGTTCCCGGGCCCAGGTACTCGAAGGTCACCGGCTCGACGTGCAGGTCGGGGAAGTCCTCGTCCAGGACGCCCAGCAGGCCGTACACCGTGTCGAACGCGCCGGTGACCTCCACGCGGATGGGGATGACCGGCGTGATGCCGCCCCGCACGGTGTCCCGGGGGTGGATGGCCTCGGGGGTCAGGCCGAGGTCGAGGAGCACGCGGTTGAGTTCGGCCAGTCGCCGGTTGAGGTCGCCGGGCGGGCTGAGCGTGACGGCCCGTTCGCGGATCGACTCGTCGAGGCTGTCGCCTTGCGCGGCGACCGCCCGGTTCGTGCCCGACGCGACCTCGAGTTCCTTCGAGACGGCCGCCAGCCGGACGAACCGCTCGCGCGACTCCGCCCGCGCCCGGACCCCGGGCATCAGGAACATGAACGCCGAGAGCGAGACCATCAGCACGCACACGCCCACGCCCGCCGCGTGGACGGGCCGGGTGACGGCGCGCACGGGATCCGGCGCGGGCGCCATCACTGGCCCCCCCCGGCGATCGGCATGGACCCGTGGATCTCGCACCGGACCACGTCGGCGTTGGCCAGCGTCACCCCGGTGCTGGCGTGCAGTCGCACGCTCTTGAAGATGCCGGCGTCCTCAAGGCGCAGGACGAGCGCCCGCGCCTGGGTCTGGCTCTCGACCAGGGCGACGGCCGTCATGCGGATCTCCGGCTCCGCTTCGCGTCCGACGCGGAACTCCACGCGCTCGAATCGGGCCCCGTCCGCCAGGTCGGCCAGGGCGTGCAGGAACGGGCGCCAGTCGGGGCGATCTTCAACGACCTTGAGAACGGTCTCCGTCTGTGTCAGCGTGGCGACGCGCTGGCGCAGGGCGGGCTCCTCGGCGCGGAGCTGGTCGAGCCCGCGCTGGGCGCGTGCGATCCGGTCTGCGACGTCGTCCCCGCCACGCGGGCCGGCGAAGGCCAGCGACGCCGCGGGGGCCATCGAGACCACACCGACGACCGCGCAGGCGACCGACCAGCGCGACACTGCCCGGCGCCGGGCGCGACGGATCCGGCGTGGGATCGGCAGCAGGTTGATCGGGGGCATCGCGTCGTTCACTGGTCGAACCTCCCCGCCAGGCCGGCCGCCACGGCGACCCTGGCGTCCTGAGCGTCGTCGCCGTCCGGCGCCCACCCGCCCGCCACGCCGACGGACATGCCCAGCGCGTCGTCGAGCCCGCCGACGAGGTCGGCGCGGTGCGTCCCGTAGCCCGCCAGCAGCACGCGCCCGACGCCGGCCGAGCGGTTGGCGTGGCTGACGTAGGTGATGGCGGTGTCCAGTTCGTCGGCCAGCCCGTCGCCCAGCCGTGCCCACATGGCGCTCGCGGCCTGCTCGAACACGTCCGCATCGGCCGGCGTGCCGGCGCGCACCATGCGGCAGGCGTCGTTCCAGGAGATGCCGGCCCGCTCCCGCAGGCGGGCCACGAACGGGCCGACCCCGAGTTCGAACCGGCGTGTGTAGATCACCGTCGGACCGAGCGACAGCACGGCCAGCGTCGTCTCCCACCCGATCCGGACGAGGGCGTGGATGGCGTCGTCCTCACCGGCGAGGGCCGCGCCGCAGGCCCGGGCCAGCGCGGTCTCCTCAAGGTCGACGCTGACGGGGTCCAGGCCGGCGTGTTCGAGCGTGTCCAGGAACGCGTTGAGGTCCGGGCGCTCGCAGGCCACCGCCAGGCCGCGCTCGGTCTTGCCACGCTGGGGGAGGTACCAGGCGGCCAACTCGAACCGGTCCGGCGGGCACCGGCGGTTCCGGGCGATCTCCGCCCGGGCGATGGCCTCGATCGGGGCGCCGCTGTCCCGCGCGGGCAGGTCGACGATGTGGGCCGAGCAACTCCCCGCGGGCGGCGTGACGCTCACCCGGGCCCCCACGAACCCCCGCCGGGCCAGGACGGCCGCAATCCACACGGCCTCGTCGTGCGTCGGCACCCCGGCGCCCGGGTCCCCCTGGCGGGGAAAGCACGCCCGGCACACCACGCCGGCCTGGTTCCCCGTGCGCGACATCTGGACGGCACGCACCTCGGCGGGCGTGATCTCCAGCCCGATCGGGGACAACTGCACTGGCATCAGTTGACGGCTCACGCGGGACCTCCGGCGCTGGCGGTCAGGTCGAACAGGGGCAGGAACATGCTCACCGCGACGAACGCGACCAGCCCGCCGAGCACCAGCATGATGACCGGCTCGAGCAGGCTGGAGAGGGCCTTGACGGTCGACTCGTTCTCCTCGTCCAGGTAGTCGGCGATGTGCACGAGCACCTCGGACATGCGCCCGGTCTGCTCGCCGTTGCGGATGGCCTGCGCGGCGGAGGGCACGAACAAATCGCTCTCGATGAACGCGGTGCTCACGGGGTCGCCCTTGGTGACCACCCGCTCGGCGCGGTCGAGCAGCCCGGCGAAGCCGTGGTGCTTGACGGAGCGACGGGTCAGGTCGATCGCCTCGATCATGGGGACCTTGGCGTCCAGCAGAGTGCCGAGGATCCGGGCGATCCGCGCGGTCCCGAACGACCGGACGATCGCGCCGACCTTGGGGGTGCGCAGCATCGCGGACTCGACCGCCCGCTGGCCGGGCGGCGTGCGGACCCAGGCGCGCGCCCCCCACCCGGCGGCGAAGAGCACTGGGACGCCCGCCCACCAGTACCCGAGCATCAGGCCGGACACCATGACGAGGAACTGCGTCGACGCCGGCAGCGGGGTGTCGAGCGTCTCGAACAGGCCGGAGAACCGCGGGAGCACGACGCCGAGCATCAGGCAGAGCACCGCCAGGCAGATGCAGGTCAGCAGGATCGGGTACATCATCGCGGCGATCACGCTGGACCGCACCTGGGCTTGGCGGCGGGTCAGCGAGGCCAGGCGGCTGAGCATCTTGTCGAGCTGCCCCGACGACTCGCCGGCCGCGACGAGCGAGCAGAACACCGAGTCGAACACGTCGGGCCGGGCCGCCAGCGACTCGGAGAACGCCTCGCCCTCCTCGAGGCGCTTGCGGACGGTCCCGACGACCTCGCGCCACTGCTCGGTTTCGGCCTGCTTCTCGAGCGACTCGATCGCGTCGGCGATGGGCGTGCCGGTGGACACCAGCACGGACAACTCGCGCGAGAACTGCGCGATGACCTTGGCGCTGGCCTTCTTGCCGCCGCGGCGCCGGCCGGGCTTGTCCGCCGCGGCGCCGCCGGACGCCTTCCCGCCCTCGGTCAGCGACACCACGAACACGCCCTGCCGGCGCAGGCGTTCGGTCGCCTCGTCGGCGTTCGCGGCGTCGCAGGCCCCGGTCACGCTCTTGCCGGCCTGGTCGTAGCCCGTGTAGGCGAAGTTCATGCCGCCACCGCCGTTTCAGGGCCCGGCCCGGGCCCCTTGGCCGGCTGCGGCGCCGTGTGCTCCTCGTCGTCGTGGGTGACGCGCAGGATCTCCTCGACGCTGGTCAGCAGGTCGACCGCCAGTCGCATGCCCTCCTCGCGCAGGTTGAGCTGCCCGTGGCGGCGCAGGGTCTCGCGGATCTCGTGCGAGGGGGCCTCGCGGTAGATCATGCGCCGGATCTCTGGCGTGACCTCCATCATCTCGTAGATGCCCATCCGGCCCAGGAAGCCCGTGTCGTGGCAACTCGCGCAGCCGGCGCCCTTGCGGAAGGCCCGCCCGGTCATGTGCGAGAGGCCCGCGTCGGCGAGCACCCGCTCGGAGGGGTAGTACTTCGTCGAGCACGAGGCGCAGATCGTCCGCGCCAAGCGCTGGGCCACGACCCCGTTGATCGCCGCGCTGAGCAGGTAGGACTCCACGCCCATGTCGACGAGCCGGGCGACCGCGCCGGGCGCGTCGTTGGTGTGCAGCGTGGCGAGCACGCCGTGACCGGTCAGGGCCGCCTGCACCGCGACCCGGGCCGTCTCCTCGTCGCGGATCTCGCCGACCATGATCACGTCGGGGTCCTGGCGGAGGATCGAGCGGAGCGTCCGCGCGAAGGTCAGCCCGATGCTCTCGTGCACCTGGATCTGGTTGACCATGTCCAACTGGTACTCGACCGGGTCCTCGACCGTCACCAGGTTGCGCTCCGGGCTGCGCAGCAGGTCCAGGGCCGAGTACAGCGTGGTCGTCTTGCCCGACCCCGTAGGCCCCGTGACCAGCACCAGCCCGTGCGGCATCTTGAGCACGCGCTTGAAGACGTCCAGCGCCTCCTCGCGGAAGCCCAGGTCCTCCATGCGCACGTGCAGGTTCTGCTTGTCGAGGATGCGGATCACCAGTTTCTCGCCCAGCAGCGTCGGGATGCTCGACACCCGCAGGTCGATCTCCCGTCCCTCGGCCATGATGCGCACCCGCCCCTCCTGGGGCATGCGCTTCTCGGCGATGTCCATCTTCCCGATGATCTTGACGCGCGACACGATCGCCGAGTGCATCCCCGGCGGCGGCTTCATCAGGTCGCGCAGCGACCCGTCGATGCGGTACCGCACCCGCGTGCCCTTCTTGTCCGGCTCGATGTGGATGTCCGACGCCTTGTCCTTGACCGCCGTCAGCAGCGCCACGTTGACCAGGTTGACGATGGGCGAGCCCTCGACCATCTGGTCCAGGTCCGTCGTCGGCCCGTCGTCGACGCGCTCGCGCTCGACGACCTCGACGTCGCTCTCCGCAAGGCTCGTCAGGAAGGCGTTGACGTCCACGTCCCCGCCCTGGTACTTGCGCACGAACTCGAGGATGTTCGCTTCCAGCGCCAGCACCGGGCGGATCTCCAGCCCGGTCAGTTCCCGGAGACGGTCGATCGCCGGCAGGCTCTGCGGCTCGGCCATCGCCACCGTCAACTCATCGTGCACCCGGAACATGGGGATCGCCAGCAGGCGCTCGGCCTCCTCGGCCCCGATCAGCGGCAGCAGCGCCGGGTCGATCAACCCGTGACGCAACTGCACCCCGCGCACGCCCAGGCACTTGGCCAAGGACTGCACGAGCGTGGTCCCGGTGATCATCCCCTGCTCGACGAGCATCTCGCCGAGTTTCATCCCGCTCGTCCGCTGCTCGGACAGCGCCCGCGAGAGCTGGTCCTCCGAGATCAGCCCCTCGGAGAGCAGCACCTCGCCGACCATCCGCGGCCGGCTGCCCCGGCGCGACCGGCGGTTCTGGCGGCTCTCCCGGCGCTCGGCACGCTCGGCGGCGTCCGAGGGCCCCTCGGGCGCCCCGTCTTCGAAGCCCTTGTGCGCGTCCTCGCTCACAGGAAACTCCTCACGGCGCCCTGGACGTCCTCGTGCAGGCTGAACAGCGGCGCCGTGTCGGTCACCGCGAGCACCTCGCGCAGCGTCTCGCCCGCACCGCAGACGCACAGGCTCCGGCCGCCGGCGTTGAGTTCCCGCGTCAGGTCCACCATCGCCTCGAGCCCGAAACTGTCAACGAACGGCATGTCCGACACGTCCAGCACGAACCGCCCGAGCGTCTTGCCGAGGGTCTCGAAGCCCGCCTCGCGCAGTCGCGCGGCGTCGTCCTGCGTGGTCACCGGGCCCCGCGGGCGCAGGACCGTCACCGCCCCGTGCTTGTGCTGCTCGATGCGCATGCCGCTCGCCCTCCGTCACGCCGCCCGCTGCGGGCGGACCTGCTCGGCCCCGGGGACCGTGATGGTGAACTCGCTGCCCTGGTCCAGTTTGGACTCGACCTCGATGTCACCGCCGTGCAGGCGGGCGATCTCGCGGGCCAGCGCCAGCCCGAGGCCCGAGCCGGTCACGTGCGCGATCCGCCGGTCGTTGGCCCGGTAGAACCGGTCGAAGATCCGCTCGCACTCCTCTGGGTCGATGCCGATGCCGGTGTCCGAGACGTGCACCACCAGCCCGCCCGCCTCGGGCGCCTCGACCCGGACGGTGACCTTCCCGCCCGGCGGGGTGTACTTCAACGCGTTGCCGACGAGGTTGTGCAGGGCCTGGCCCAGGCGGTCGCGGTCGCCGGTGATGACCGGCATCTTGGGCGGCAGGTCGAAGACCAGTTCCAGCGACTTCTCCGCAGCCTGCGCCGCGTAGTCGGCCCGCAGGTCGTCGAACAGCGCGTCCGTGCGCACGTCGCCCGTCCTGATCGTCAGCGAGCCCGCCTCGATCTCCGCCACCGAGAGCATGTCCGAGACGATCCGTTCCAGGCGTCGCGCCTCCGAACTGATGACGTTGATCGCCTGGGCACGCACCGCGGGGTCGTTCTCGCCCTCGTCCACCGCCTGCTCGACGTACAGCCGGATGTTCGTCAGGGGCGTGCGCAGCTCGTGCGTCGCCTGGGCCACGAACGCGTTGCGCGACCGGTCCGCGACGCGCTGCTGGGTGATGTCCTCGATCAGGACGCCCGCGAAACGCTCGCCGCCAGACTCCGACGACCGGACCATCAGGCGCAACTCGGCGTCCGGCTCGCCGCCGGGCTCGCCCCGCGTGACCTCGACCGCGCGGCGCACCGGCACGCGCGAGCGGAAGCAGTCCGCGACCGCCGATCGGACCGTCTCGTCGTCGAACACGTCGGCCACCGCGGCGCCGTGCAGTTCGTCACGGTGGCGTCCGAGCAGCACCCCGGCCGCACCGTTGACGTAGACCACCCGCCCGCTCTGGTCGACGATCACCATGCCGTGGCTCAGGGCATCGCACACGGCGACCATGCCCCCCACCTCGCCTGGCGACTCCAGGTCGGCCGCGACCGCCCGGTGTTCCGCGATCCTGCGGTCCTGCTCGTCGCGTTCGTCCAGCAGCGCGTTCCAGGCGGCGCAGAAGTCCACCGCGCCGCCGACGCGGAGCACCTCCGCCCGGCGCTCGCCGCTCGCCACCTCGGCCAGGGCCGTCCCGATCGCGGCCAGCGCGGTCACCCGGGCGCGGACCCGCCGGAACGCGAGCCACACGGCCGCGACCGCCAGCAAACCCACCCCGAACGCGCGAGCCATGGCCCCCGCGTACACCGCGTCGACCGGCTTGTACCGCACCTCGACGACGCCCGAGCCCCGCTGCGGGACCACGAACGGCACCGACACGCGGCCCTCGGTCGCGTCCTGCGTCACGCTCGACGCCGACCACGACGCCGGCAGTTCCATCACGCCGATCTCTTGCGGGTCCGACGAGGCGACGACGCCCACGCCCGAGAGCGTCACGCGGCACCCGTCCACCAGGCCGCTCGCCTGCACGTCGATCATCTGGCGACGCACGCCGGCCAGGTCCGACTCGCGGAGCAGCAGGTCCGTCCGGGCCGCGATCATCTCGGCGACCCCCGCCGCGGTCCGCGCACGCTCGATCGCCGAGCCCTTGGCGGCCATGCTCGTCGACCACCAGGCCGTCACCAGCACGGACGCGACCATCAGGATGGCGACGGCGCCGACGACGGTCGAGATCCACCGGCCGATGCCCGTCCCGCCGGGCCCCGCGATCAGCTTTTCGAGTCGCTCACGCATGGGTTCGGTCCCCGGACGCGGCGTGCGTCCGCCCCGGGGGTATCGACCCTCAGCCCGCGCGTCTCAAGCCCGGTATCCGACCCCGCGCGTTCTCGGACGCGGCGTGGCCCGCGCGAACCCATGAAAAAACCCCCTCGGGGAGGGGGCTAGTGGGCGCGGCTGGATTCGAACCAGCGAAGGCGAACGCCAGCAGATTTACAGTCTGCCCCCTTTGGCCACTTGGGTACACGCCCGGGACAGGCCCCGGACCGGGTCCGGGGCGGGAAGAATACGCCGCCCGCAGGCCGGGGGCAACGATCCTCCGCGAGAGCCGCCTGCGAGACTCGAACTCGCGACCTGCAGATTACAAATCAGCCGCTCTACCAGCTGAGCTAAGGCGGCGGGGATAAAAAACGGCCTCGCCGTCAAGCGAGGCCGTCAGTGGGCGATACAGGGCTCGAACCTGTGACCTCCAGTGTGTCATACTGGCGCGCTAGCCAACTGCGCCAATCGCCCGTTCGGTCGCGAGTATAGGCCGACCGGCGACCCGCCGGCAAGCGGAAAGCCCGCCCGAAGATCAGCTCCCCGGCGCGAGAATCACGATCTCCACCCGGCGGGACTGGGCCTTGTCGCCCCGCGGGCGGGTCGGGCCGAAGGTCGCAGAGTAGATCCGGGCCTTGTCCACGCCCTTGGACACCAGGTACTCCTGGACCGCCATCGCCCGCTCGGCGCCGAGTCGCTCGTTGGTCTTCCAGTTCGACCGGCGGATGGGGTCCGAGTCGGTGTGGCCTTCCACGCGGATCACGTTGCTCGCGTACTGGGTCTGCAGCACGCGGGCGACCTCGTCGAGGCGCTGGCGGGCCTGCTGGCGCAGGGTCGCCTGCCCGGAGCCGAAGAGCACGTCGCCGGCCACGCCGACCACGATCTCCCCGCCGGCGCGGTAGCCCACGTCAACGCCCGAGATGCCCTCGAACCCGCTGGCGCCGCGCCCGGCCGGCTGCTGCTTGGCCTGGTCCAACTCGCCGCGCAACTGGCTGTTCTCCTGGGTGATCGCGGCGTTGCGATCGTTGGCCTGCCGCACGTTGTCCTGCAGGCTGGCGATGCGCTCGCGCAGTTGCGTGTTCTCGTCGATCGCCGCGTCGTAGTCCGCCTGCGAGATCGACTTGCAGCCCGTCAGGCCGAACGCCCCGACCATGCCCATCGCCAACACCACCAGCCGCTTCTTCATCCGGAACCTCCCTGTCAGATCAGCCCCGGCCATCAAGCGCGGGGAGCACACTTTAGCAGGAACCGGGGCGGACGGCTCAGGGCAGGTTGACCGAGACGCCGGGCATCAGCCGCTCCAGGCCAACCTCGATCAGCGGCTTGCCCACCACCACCAGCAGCGTCGCCACCGCGAGGAACGGGCCGTAGGGCATCGCGCGGTTCAGACGCCCCCCGGCGACCTTCGAGAGCACCGCCCAGCCGACCCCCACGAACGCGGCCAGGAAGAACGCCAGCACCGGGTCGATCCATCCGAGGCACGCCCCCACCGCCGCCATGAGGTGCACGTCGCCCAGGCCCATGGCCTCCTTGCCGAACGCCAGCGTCCCGAAGATCCGCACGCCCCAGACGACGCCGCCGCCGATCAGGTAGCCCATGGCGACCCCGCCAAGCACAACCAGCCACAGCGGCGCCGAAACCGGCGGCACGGCGAACCCGCCAGCCCCCACGATCCAGGGACCCGCGAACTGTTCGACCAATCGCACGCTGAGCCAGCCGCCCAGGAGCCCGAGCCCGACCACCGGCGCGAGGAACGCAAGTTCGCGGACCATCTCGCGTCGCGCGTGCGGGTACTGGATCCACATCGCGGTCGGGTGCCCGTCCGGGGCGGCGTCGCCCGCGTCGGGTGTAGCCGGGCCGAGGGCCTCGGCTTCCCACGCCTCGTAGTCAGCGAAACTCCGCCTGAGCAGGCCGGTTTTCAGCAGCAGGTTGGCGACGCACAGGCCGACGAGGCCACCGATCCCGACACCGATGAACCGCCAGGCGTCGAAGCCGCCGGTCGCGAGCGTCCACGGCTGCGACATGCTCGCGCTGTACCAGTCCAGGCGGGGGGCGGCCGTGTCCCACAGGAATCCCGAACCCGAGACGGTCGCCGGCAGCGGCAGGGCGTTGGCCGGCGACGGGGTCAGCGGGCCGTAGCGGTGCCCGAACCACGCGGCGTGCCCGACGTGAAACACCAGGGCGGTCAGGGCGGGCACCCAGGTCAGCACGAGCGGGATGGTGCAGGTCCGCGCGTCGATGATGGTCATGGCGACCAGCGACCCGATGAGCATCGCGAGGACCAGGAACGCGGGCCAGGTCAGGGCGGCGCCGTTGCGGGCCCATTCCGGGGCGATTGTCCCCACCGGGATCCCCAGCGGCACGGCGTCGGCTGGGACCATGTACCACAGCACGAACAGCCCGCCGAAGAGCACCGCCACAACGGCTTCGACCAGGGGGTACTCGGGGGAGATGCGCACGCCGCAGAACCGGCACTTCCCGCGCAGCAGGATCCACCCCAAGATCGGAACGTTCTCACGCCAGGTCAGTTTCGTGCCGCAGGAGGGGCACCGCGAGGTCGGCGTCACCACGTCGAGCCCACGGGGCAGGCGGTAGACGAGCACGTTGATGAGGGATCCCACGCACGCCCCGACGGCGAAGACGAACAGGGCCGTCGTCGCCATCGGCAACCACTTGATGAGCCAGTAGGGCATCGCAGGGGTTCATCGGCCCGCGCCGGGGGTCAACTGGACTCGTCCCCGCCGGCCCGCTTGCGCAGGGTCTCCAGGTCGAGTTGCTCGATGCGTTGCTCGGCCTTGGTCAGGATGGCCCGGGCCTTGGCGACCAGCGCCACCCCGCGCTCGTAGGCCGCGATGGAGTCCTCGAGGCCGATCTCGCCCGACTCGATCCGCTCGACGAGATCCTCGAGCTGTTCGATGAGCGCCTCGTACCGGTCGTCGGCTGGGGTCTGGTCGGTCACGCCGGGAGGATAGGTCAGAACAGGCCCAACTGGGTGTCGGACGGGCCGTCGCCGCGGCGGGGTTTGCGGCGCGGCGGGGGCCGGTGCTGCGGCCCGCTCGGGGCGGCCTCCCGCCGGTCCCTGTCCAGCCCGAGCACGCCCGACCGCACCGTGCCGCTGTGCAGGCGGGTCAGCAACTCGTCGCCGGGGCGGACCTGGTCGGCCGCCCGCACGAGCCGGCCGTCGGGGCCGGTCGTCACGGAAAAGCCACGGGCGAGCACCTGGGCCGGTCCGACGGCGTGGAGTTCGCGGTGCAGCGCGTCGAGGCGCTCCGACGCCGCCCGGGCACGGCCCCGCACGGACCTGGCGAGCCGGCCTTCCAACGCGTTGAGGGCCTCCTCGCGACGGGCCTGGATGACGCCGGGCCGGTGGCGTTCCAGCGCGGCGCTGACCCGGTGCAAGCGGCGTTCGGCCCGCATGGCCTTGCCCCGCGCCGCGGCCTCGAGCCGGCGCATCAGCCCGACGAGGCGCTCGCGGTGCGCGTCCAGCACGCGCGCCGGGTCACGCAGGGCGGGGCGCGAAGCGAGCATCGAGAGGCGCTTGCGCTCGGCCACGGCGTGCTGCCGGGCCGCGCTCGCCACGCGCCGGGCCTGGGCGTCGAGTTGCTCCTCGAGCGCGCAGCGGTCCGGGATGAGGGCCATCGCGGCCTGCGTGGGCGTCGCGGCCCGCAGGTCCGCGACGAGTTCGGCGATGGTCGTGTCCGTCTCGTGCCCGATGGCCGCGACCACCGGGACCGCCGATCCGCGGACCGCCTCGGCCACCGCCATCTCGTTGAACGCCCAGAGGTCCTCCAGCGAGCCCCCGCCCCGCGTGACCAAAATCGCCTCGACGCCCAGACGAGCCGCTCCCGCGGAGAGCAGACGCACCGCCTCGGCCACCTCCGGGGCGGCGCGGTCGCCCTGCACGCGGACGTCCACGACCACGAGGCCCACGGCCGCACACCGCCGGCGGGCGGTGTCGATCACGTCCTGCACCGCGGCCCCGCCCGCGCTGGTCACGATTCCGATGGCCCTGGGAAACGCGGGCAGCGCCCGCTTGGTCCGCGGGTCCAGCCAGCCCCGCTCGCGCAGGGCGTCGACGCGCATGCGAAGTTCACGCTCCAAGCCGCCCTGCCCGACCGCCTCGACCTCGTCGACGATCAGGCTGACCCGCCCGCTCGGCGCGTAGTAGTCAAGGCGGCCGGTGGCGATCACCCGCTCGCCCTGCGTCGGCGGCGACCGCAGCCTGCGCGCGGTCGACGCGAACACCACCGCCGCGATGACCGCGCCCTCGTCCTTGAGGGAAAAATACCAGTGCGTGCGGTTCGACACATTGGAGATCTCGCCGACGACGCGGACGCGCCCTGGCACGCCCCCCTTGAGCGCCGAATCGATGCGCGCGGACAACTGCGTGATGGTCCACACCCCGTCGGGCACGGCGCCCTGCGCAACGGAAACCGGACCCGGGGGCGGCTGGCCCCCGGGCCCGGCTCTCTTGGCCTTGCTGATGCGACCCGGGTCGAATGGCAGGCGTCCGCTCACGGGCAGAGCCTATCCCCCGGGGCACGAGCGGTCAGCGCCCCGCGACCCGCTGGGCGTTGCGCCGTTCGACCGAGGCGACCACGTCCGCGGCCGTGCCGAACGGCAGCGACACGCGGATCGGCCCGTCGCCGTCGAACAGCGACGCCGCGACGGCCGCCGAGCGGTCCATGGCCGGTTCGGAGCGCACCTGCTCGCGCGAGCGCGTCCGGGGCATGTCCTCGGGCGCACGGAACCAGCCGGCCGGCTCGGGCAGGGCCGCGCCGCGCGGGGCGGCGGCGTCCGGGTTCGTGTAGGTCCGGGCGCCGTAGTACCCGTTGTCGCGCAGCCAGTTGTGCCGGGCGGTCTCGAGCAGGCGCATCAGTTCGCGGGTGCGGTCGACGCCCTGGCGGTTGTACAGGGTGCGGTCGGTCTCGAGCGAGGTCGGCCGGGTGAGTTGACGCCACAGGCCCGTGCCGCCCTCGGGCAGGCTGACGAAGGGGTCGATGGCGAAGACCGCGTCGAAGGCGCGGACCAGGATCATGTCCGGCGCGTCGTGAGCGTCGAGGCGGGCCCGCTCGGAGCGGGACGCGTCCCAGCGGATCGCACCATCCTCCATGGACGCGACGACCTCGGCCCGCTCGTCGGCGTTGAAGCGGACCTGGTCGCGCCGGGTCTGGCCGTCCGGGCGGGTCATGCCTGGGCGGATCTCGATGATCTCGGCGGCGGGGCGGACCGGGGTGACCGGGGCGGGACCGGCGGCGACGAACGACAGCGCAAGAAGCGAGGCGGTGAGCATGCGGATCTCCTCTTTGGATGTGACGCGGCCGGTCGGGCCGCGGGCGCGAAGCCACCCCGTGCTTGAGCAAGTGTGCGCCGCGAGCGGCGAAACGCCACCGTCCGTGCGGATTCGTCCGGAGAACGGGGCCGCGCAGACGGGCGCAAGCCCTTCGGAAGGCCCGAGAACCGATCAGGCCTTGTCGGTGGCCGGCGCGGCGGCCCGGGTCACGTCCGAGTAGGCGTCGAGCAGCGCCTCGATGTGGCCCGAGGCCCGACGGTGCTGGCGGACGTAGTCCCGCCCGGACAGGCCCAGGGCGACCGATCCGGCCGGGTCGGCCAGGCGCTCGGTCAGGACGTCGGCCCAGCCGGCGGCGTTGAGCGACTTCGGCGTCACGACCGTCACGGCGTCCTGGATCACCGAGACCATCGGGTCCGGCGCGGCGAGCACGACCAGGCCGTGCGCCATGGCGTCGAGCAGGAGCGTGCGCTGCTCGTGCCGGGCGTCCGGGTAGACGATCAGGTCGCAGCGCAGGACGAGGTCCCGGCGGTCCTCGAGGCGGTCCATCAGCGAGACGCGGTCCAGGATGTCCGCCTTCTCGGCCATCGCCCAGAGCCCGGCCCGCCGCGCCGCCGACTCGGCCACGAACAGCAGCACGTCCTCGCGCTCGGCGACCACCCGCGAGACACCCGCGAACGCCTCACGGACGCGCTCGGTGTCACGCCCGGAACTGCAGAACACGATCGACGCGTTGCGCCCGGGCTTGAGGACCGCGGTGGGGCGGGGCGGCGCGTAGGCCCCCCACGGCGCCACGCGGATCGGCAGCGGCTGGCCCGTCTCGACCAGGGCGCGTTCGATCGGGCGGTCCGGGGCGATGAGGATCGCCGGCGTCGCGCCGGGCTTGAGGGCCGCGACCCGGTCGACGAGCCCGCCCCGCCAGATCTCCATCGCCAGGGCGGCCTGGAAGATCTCGGCCAGTTCCAGGCCCATCGACCACGCGCCGCCCCCGAGCACGTGGACGACCGACACCATGCCGCGCGGGTCCGCCGCCCCGCCGACGATCCGTGCCGCGACCTGCTGCGCGCGGATGCGCTGGGTGAAGATCAACCCGCGGTTGGAGTAGCGGATCGGCTCGGAGACCATCGAGAAGTCGGCCTGCGCGGAGCGCGGCAGCGCGAGCGTGGTGCGGACGCCCTCCCCGAGCAGGCCGGCCGCGATGCGTTCGAGCAGGGCGCGCTCGTGCTCGGCGAACTGGCCGTCGGCGAGGAGGAGGACGTGCATCCGTCAGGCCCCGTCGGTCGCCACGCGGAAGGTCAGTTCCGGCGGGGGCGAGTCGTCGGCGGCGACCGCCTCGGTGCGCCAGACGCCGACCCAGTGGTCCGGGCGGACCAGCTTGAGGGCGTAGTCGCCTGCCGGCTCGGGCCTGGCCCGCAGGTCGGCGGGCGGGTCGTTCCAGGGCCACCAGGGCGTGACCCCCTGCTCGGCGCCGGGCAGTTTGCGGAACTCGGCGGGGTTCTCGACGACTTCCTTGATCGTGACGAGGCGGTCGAGGCGTTCGTGGATCTTGGGGATGCTGGCGAGCAGGCCGCGGGTGTAGGGGTGCATCGGGTTGTCGAAGAGTTCGTAGACGTTGGCGAACTCGACGATGCGTCCGGCATACATCACGCAGACCACGTCGGCGTTCTCGGCGACCACGCCGAGGTCGTGGGTGATGAGCATGACCGCCATGTCGCGCGAGGCCTTGAGCCCCTTGAGCAGTTCGAGGATCTGGGCCTGGATGGTCACGTCCAGCGCGGTGGTCGGCTCGTCGGCGAGCAGCAGGCGCGGCTGGCAGGCCAGGGCCATCGCGATCATCACGCGCTGGCGCATGCCGCCGGAGAACTGGTGGGGATAGGCCTTGAGTCGCCCGGCGGGGTCGGGGATGCCGACGTCGGTCATGGCGCGGACGGCGATATCGGCCGCTTCCTTGGTGGTGACGTCCTGGTGGAGGAGGATGGCCTCCATGATCTGGTCGCCGACGGTGTAGACCGGGTTGAGGCTGGTCATCGGCTCCTGGAAGATCATGGCGATCTCGTTGCCGCGGATCTTGCGCATCTCCGACTCGGACAGTTCGAGGAGGTTGACGACGCGGCCGCCGTCCTTGTCGGAGAGGCGGAAGCGGATCTCGCCGCGGTCGAACCGGCCCGGGGGTCGCGGGACGAGTTGCATGGAGGACATGGCGGTGACGGACTTGCCGCAGCCGGACTCGCCGACGACCGCGAGGGTCTGGCGGGGGTAGACGGTCATGCGCACGCCGTCGACGGCCTGGATGCGCGGGCCCGAGCCGTTGTCGAAGGAGACGGCGAGGTCGCGGACCTGCATGAGAGGCTGCTCGGCGGTGGCGGGCTGTGCGCTTCGGCTTGGGCTGGTCACGGTGGCCTCGGGCATGCTGGCACCTTCCCGTCAGACGCGGGCTTTCTTGAGCTTGGGGTCGATGGCGTCGCGGAGGGCTTCGCCGATGAGGTTGTACGCGAGCACGGTGAGGAAGATCGCCAGGCCGGGGAAGATGGCCAGCCACCAGACGAACGCCCCCACCTGGTTGGTCGCGTCGGAGAGCAGGCGCCCCCAACTCGCCTGGTTGGCCGGGCCGAGGCCCAGGAAGCTCAGCGTTGCCTCGGCGAGGATGGCCGCCGCGACGGCGAAGGACGACTCGACCAGCACGGGCGTGACGCCGTTGGGCAGCATGTGCTTGAAGAGGATCGATCGGAGGGGCAGCCCCACGGCTCGCGCGGACTGGACGAAGTCCTGGTTGCGCAGTTTGTAGAACTCGGCCCGGACGAACCGTGCGGCGCCCGTCCAGGTGACGCAGCCGATGATGACCATCATCACGTAGGTGTTGCGGGGCAGGACCGCGGCCGCGACGATCAGCAGGAACAGCACCGGGATCGACATGAAGACCTCGACGATGCGGTAGAGCAGGAGGTCCACCCAGCCGCCGAAGTAACCCATCAACGCCCCGATCGTCACGCCGATCGTCACCGCGATCAGGGTCGAGATCAGGCCGATCGAGATGGAGAGGCGGCAGGCGTGGAGCATCTGGCTGAGCACGTCCTGGCCGAGCGAGTCGGTGCCCAGGTGGAACCGCTCGACCGGCGCCGCGTCCATCCATTCAACGACGTCGGCGGCGGTGGCGATCGAGCCCGACTCGACGCCGGTCGCCAGCTCTTCGGCCAGCCCCGACGCGGGCGTGCCGAGCAACTGGGACTGTGCCCGGATCTCGGTCGCGGCGACCTCGGCCAGCTCGGCGTCGGCAGGGACCCGAGCCAGGCGATCGCGCACGGGCAGGGCGGCGAGTTCGCCGGTGGTGTCGGCGGCGACCGCTTCACGCACGCGCTCGCGGACGAGGGTGGAGCGCTCGAAACGATCGATGGCCGGGCGGAGCAGGTTCGAGCCCGGGGGCTTGAGGTTCAGCGTGGTGTCGCCCTGCTGTGGGCTGTGCGGCACGACGGTGTACACCGCGCGGGTCTGACCCAGGGCTTCCCGCTGACGGTAGTCGTATCGCTCGATGGGGCTCGTCCAAGTCATGGAGCAGACGGCGGCGACAACGGCCGCCACCGCCGCCGCGGCGCCCAGCCTTGGCTGCCATCGCTCGAACGGCATGCAGAGCAGCCCCACCACGCCGGTGATCGCCGCGATCGTCCAGCAGGCCGTCGGGGCGAACCAGGCGGACTGCTCGATCTGACGCACGGCGTCCGAGACGTCGCGGCCCGTGACGACGCTGCGGGCGATCGCGATCCCCACGACCGCCAGCCCGCCCTGGAGCCCGGCGACCAGGATCGCCCCGAGCCTGGCCGAGCGGGCGAGCCGGATCGGCAGGACGAGCAGGGCCACCGCGGCGACCGCGCCGAGGACCAGCAGGATGTCGGTGGCGTTCAGATTCTCGAGCAGCGGCGAAGAAACCCGGCCGGGCAGGCCGTCCGAGCCGAGTTCGCGCTCGATCAGAGGGTGGCCGGACGCGAGCAGCGGCGCGAACACCGCGAAGAACGCGACCACCCCGATCCAAGACAGTCCGAACGCGGCGCCGGGGCGGCGGACCACCTGGTCCCAGGCCTCGCCCCAGAAGCCTTTCGTGGGCCGGTGGCCGATGCCCTGGGCGAGTTGGACGCCGGTGACGGACTCGGGCGACTGGGTGCGGGTTGTGTCGGTTGGGCTTGGCATGTCAGTCGTACGAGATCCGGGGGTCGGCCATGGCGTAGAAGATGTCCGCGGCGAGCAGCGCCAGCATGTTGACGATGCCGATGATCATGGCGTTGGCCAGCAGCACCTCGCGGTCGCGCAGGTAAATGGCGTCGATCACCATCTTGCCCATGCCGTTGATCGAGAAGATCTGCTCGACGATGACCGACCCGCCGAGCATGGCCGGGAAGATCGACACGAACATCGTGATCAGCGGCAGCAGCGAGTTGCGGAACACGTGGCGGAAGACGATGTCCCGCGACGAGACGCCCTTGGCCTTGGCCGTGCGGACGTAATCGGCGTTGAAGTTGTCCAGCATCGCGGCGCGGGTCTGCTTGCTGAGCACGGCGAAGCCCGCGTAGACAAGGCACGCGACGGGCAGGCACATGTGCCAGAGCGCATCGAGCACGAAGCCGATGGTGAACTCACCGTCCGGGCCCGGCCCGGGCAGGAACCGCATGGACTCGGCGTCGGTTGCGTGCAGCCCCGTCACGGGGAACCAGCCCAGACCGGTGGTCTTGTTGGCCAGGTAGCCCATCATCAGCACGCCCGCCCACACGATGGGAATGGACCACAGCGCGACGAACAGGCCCCCTGAGAGCACGTCGAACGCCCCGCCCCGGCGGGTCGCGGCGAGCATGCCCGTCGGAATCGCGACGGCGTAGATGATCGGGAAGGCGGCGAAGTTCAGCAGGAGCGTGACGGGGAGCGCCTGGACGATCAACTCGGACACCGGCCGCCCACGGGAGAAGGACATGCCCAGGTCCGGGCTGGCGATGGAGACGAGGCCCGGGACGACCGGCAGGCCGGCTTCGGGGAAGGGGCGCGCCCGGAACACGCTGTCGAGGTGCATCCGAGACGCCTCGGCCGCTTCGTAGACCGCGAGCGTTTCGTCGAAGTGGGCCCGGAGGCTCTCTCCCTGCCCGGTCTGGGCCAACGCGTCGCGCAGGTGGGCGACCCTGGCGGAGGGCTTGAGCGTCCCGTCGCGCTCCACGAACCGCTCCATGCCAGCGTCGCGGAGGATCTGTCCCGCGGCCAGTTCGTACCCCGCGCGGGCCCGCACGTACGCGCCGCGGGCGCGGGCGTAGTCGCCGGCCGCTGCGCGGTACGCCGCGGTCCGCTCGGGCTGGGTGGCGCCTGGCTCGAACGCGAACGGCGGCGGGGTCGGCATCGACGGCATGGCGTCAACGAAAACCTCGTGCAGGGGGATCGGCTTGACCTGCTTGGGCGGCCGGATCAGTTCACCCGAAGGCGCCCGCTGGTCGCGCGCACCGAACTTGACGGGGCTGACCCGGCCGAGCCATCGGGCGTACTGGACGAAGACGGTGTCGTCGAGCCCGTAGCGGTCCTCGAGATAGGCCTGCTGCTGCGCGCGGGACCCGGCGTCCATCTGGCCGCCGCCGCTGACGTTCAGCGCGGCGCCGACGCCGCCGGGAGACAGCGCGATGAGCGCGAAGACCATGAAGGTCATGCCGATCACCGTCGGGATCATCAGCAGCAGTCTTCGGAGGATGTACGTGCCCATGGAGCCTCCTGCCTTGCGGTCCGTGGCTCAGTTGGCCATGGGCTGGGAGCCGGTGCTGATCCAGAACTCGGACAGGTCGAGGCCCGACTCGTACTCCTGGATGTTGCGCATCCGCTTGGTGCTGAACCGCATCCAGGGCATCTCGCTGAGGAACGTGTACGGCTGCTCCTCGTGGAAGACCCGGTGGAGTTGATGCCAGACCTTCATGCGCTCGGCGTCGTCGAGGGTCGCCCTGCCCTGCTCGATCAGCCGGTCGGCGTCGGGGCTGGACCACTGAACGAAGTTGTCGCCCTGGTTGGGGATGGAGTTGGAGTGCCAGATCTGGTTCGGGTCGCTCTCGGGCGACGACGCGGACCACGCGAACGTGATGGCGTCGAAGTCGCGGTTGTTCAGGATGCTCGACAGCACCGACCAGTCGATCGCGCGGAGCGTGACGCGGATCCCGACGGCGGCGCAGGCGTCCCGCACGTAGTTGACCATCCGCAGGGTGCCCTCGGATCCCTGCGAGAACGTGAACTCGAAGGTGAAGGGGTCGCCGCGCTCGTTGCGGAGCACGCCGCTGCCGTCGCGGTCGATCCACCCCGCCTCGGCGAGCAGTTCGCGAGCCCGGTCGACGTCCACCGGCCAGGGCTTGATCTCGGGGTCGGCCTGGGGGGTGGAACTGAGGAACGGGCCGGTCGCGACGCGGGTCAGGTCGCGTTCGATGTCGCGTCTGATGCGGTCGCGGTCGATGATCATGGTCATCGCCTGACGGACGCGTTTGTCGTGGAAGGGGGTCAGGCGCTGCCCGTTGCGCGGGCCGCACTGCCAGGCGATGAACGAGTAGCCGCCCTGCATGTTGAACCAGTTGCGCAGGTCGTGGCGGGCGCTGAAGCCCTCGTCGTCGCGCATCAGGGCGAACTGCTCGGCGTTGGGGCGCATCATGTCGCCGCCGCCGTTGGTGTACTCCGTCAGCCGCGCCAGGGCGTCGCTGATCGATCGGAAGCGGATGCCGCCCAACGCCGGGCGCGGACCCCAGTACAGGTCGTTGCGCACGAGCTGGATGTCGCCGGGGGGCGTCCACTGGTTGTTGATGTCCACGCTCGCCATGCGGAACGGGCCGGACCCGACAAGAAGACCGGTGGACTGGTTGAAGGTCGACGGCGAGCGGATCCAGCCCTCGTACACGTGCTTGGGCAGGATGCCGAATCCGAACGCCTGGCTGAGGTTGTCGAAACGCGGCTCGATGAAGCGGAACTCGACGACCTTGTCCGAGACGACCTCGATCGACTCGATGGCGTTGTAGACCGAGCGGAACCGCTCGGCCTCGATCTCCTGGTTGAACAGCAGGTCCTCGTAGGTCCAGCGCACGTCCTCCGCGGTGACGGGCTGACCGTCGGAGAAGCGGGCGTTGTCGCGGATCTTGACGCGCAGCCAGTAGCCCTCGGGGTCGTACTGCCACGCCTCCGCGAGCCTGCCCCGCATCGTGAGCGTCTCGTGGTGGTACGAGCCGAGCGACTCGATCACGAGTTCGTTGACGCGACGCCCGTAGACGTCCGCGTAGAGATAAGGCGTGACTTTGGGGGGCTGTCCCTCGAAAAACTCGGTGAACACGCCGCCGGTCTCGACGCCCTCGTCGTCGAACGGGTCCGTGACGAAGTCCCAGGGGCCGGTGGTCAGCACCTCGTAATCCGGCTTTGCCCACGCGGGCAGCGCCGCGGCGGTCGCCCGACCGCCCCCTTCCCCGGAGACGACCACGCCCGAGGCGAGCTGCTCGCGGATCGATTCGAGTTGGCTGGCGATGTCGGTCGAGTCCATCTGCCGTTGCAGACGCGCGACGTTGGCGTCGATCTCGGACAACCGGGCCTCTGCGCGGCGCAGCTCGTTCCAGCGGCGGTCGTCCTGGATCATGGCCAGCAGCAGCATCCCGCCGACCAACAGCACCAGCACCAGGAGCACGAAATCCTTCAGTCCGAACTTGTTCTGCATGCCATCCTCGTTGGACTTCGCCCGGAGCCGGGCGGGTGTGGCCTCTAGTTTAGTCAACGCCCACGCTTCGGATCGAACGCCTCGCGCAGGCCCTCGCCCACGAAGTTCATCGCCAGCAGCGTCAGTCCCAGCAGCAGGCAGGGGAAAAGCAGCAGCCACCAGTGGCTGCGGGTCAGGTTCAGTTCGCTCAGGCCCTCGGCGGCGAGGTTCCCCCAACTGGGCAGCGGCGGACGCACGCCGATGCCCAGGAAACTCAGGAAACTCTCCTGCAGGATCGCCTGCGGCACGGCCAGCGTGGCGTACACCACGATCGGGCCGACCAGGTTCGGCAGGAGGTGGCGCGCGAAGATCCGGCGCGTCGGGCTGCCCACGGCCCGGGCCGCCTCGACGAACGGCTGGTTCTTCAGGCTCAGCACCTGCCCCCGGATCACGCGCGCCATCGTCAGCCAACTCACGCCGCCGATGGCAACCAGGAGCGTCACCACGTCCAGGAAGGTCCGGGTTCGTTCCGACATCGTGCGCATCGGGTACCGCTCGGCGGCCTGGGCGGCCAGGTCATTCTCCAGAGCCGCGTCGGTCATGAGCGCCACGCGGGCCTCGGACCGCGTGACAGGCTCGCCACGCTCGGCGGCCAACGCCACCACCCGCTGCTCCATCCACGACTGCTTGGCCCGCGAGCGGCTGACCCACTCGTCGACCATCGCGTCGCTGGCGACCGCCAGCAGCACCACGAGCAGGATGTACGGCAGGCCGTACAGGACGTCGACCACCCGCATCATGGCCGAGTCGACCTTGCCGCCCGCGTAGCCGGCCACCGCCCCGTAGACCGTGCCGATGCACACCGAGATCAGCGCGGCCGCCAGCCCGATCACCAGGGAAATCCCCCCGCCGGCCAGCAGCCGGACCGCCAAGGAGCGCCCGAGCGTGTCCGAACCCAGGGCGAACCGCGGCCACGCGTCCTTGACCTTCCCGGGCAGATCGCCGGGGGGCATCGTGAGCAGGTCGTCGGGGTCCACGCCGGTCTCGACGCCGAGGCGGACGCGGTCGGCCTCCGTGATGGCGGCCGTCGCCCGGGCGGCGTCACGCTCGTCGTAGCCCCACCAACTCGGCGGGAGGCGGCCTTCACGCGGGGCGCCCGCGTCGTAGCGCGGCACCGAGGAGTCCCCCACCGTCCCGAGGGTCCACGGCAAGGTGCCCAGGCACAGGGCGAACATGACCGCCAGGAAGGCCAGGCCCGCCAGGCCCACAGGGGAGCGGGTCAGCGGGTTGTCGCGCGCGCGGGCCGGCGCGGACATGGCCGGCACGGCGAGCGGCTCGGTTGGTCGCGCCCCCGCGGGCGCAGGCTCGGTCATGGCGGGCACACCTTAGCCGGAATCGGCCACGCCCGCAGACCGCGCCGCTCGCGAGCCGCTGACGGGAAACCGGAGACGGCGCAAAGAAAAGCGGGCCTTCAGGGAAGGCCCGCAATCAGGGTGACAGGATTTGAACCTGCGACCTCGTGGTCCCAAACCACGCGCTCTACCAAACTGAGCTACACCCTGCTGGACGCCCGGGGCTCCGGCCGGAGTCTATCCCGGCGGCCGGGGTTTACAGGGGCAGTTCCTTGAACAGCACGATCCGCGGGGCGTCGCCCGGGTTGACGACGTTGGACCGGTCGATGACCATGAGATACCGCTTCTTGAAGGACGGCACCAGGGCGTCCTCATCGCGCAGGCCGGTCACGTCGCTCTCCCGGAAGCCCTGGACGACCAGCCAAGCGGCGAAGTAGTCCGACCGGACCGAGGTGGTGTTCATGATCCCCGCGGCGACCGCGAGCCGCTCGGCGTAGTCGTCCTCGGTCTCGCCGACCTCGCCGTTGCTGATCTGCGGGTCGATGGTGACGAGGTTCGCACCGCTGCCGTCGGCGCCGAGGGACTTGCCGTCCCCGAAGTAGGGCTGGACGGTCAGGTGACGCCACTCGTCGGCCCGGGGGTTCGGCGTGCCGGTCGGGAGGTTCTCCGCGACCGAAACGGCGAGCAACTCGCCCAGGCTGGCGAATCCCGGTGTTCCCCGCAGGCCGGGGATGCCGGCGATGCCGGCCCGGTCGGTGGGCGTGCTGGGCGTGGGGGTGAACTCCGTACGCAGGTTGTGCGGGTAGAGCCGCACGTTCGAGCCCAGGTCCGGCTGGTACGAGAGCGGCTGCAGCGACGGGTCCTGCGAGCGCTGGCGCGGGGTCGCGGGCAGGCGGTCGCGGTAGGCGACGATGCCGGCGGCGGCGTCGGGGTTGTCGACAGCGGTCGTGGGGCTGAGGCGCGCCACGCCGATGTCGGAGGTCACCAAACCGTTCGTGGCGGCGGCCCACCATTCGGTCCGCAGGGCAGGGTCTGTGACGCTGGGCCGGTACTCCTCGGCGCTGGGTGTCAGGCCCGGCAGGAGGCGGAGCACGCGGAGCGGGGCGGTCTGGACGTTGACCAGGCCCATGACCGGGCGGGTCAGGCGGAGGTCGCCGCTGAGGTCTTCCAGGCGCTCGCCGGGGAGGCGGAGCATCACGAAGGGGCGCAACTGATCGAGCACGCCGAGGGCCATGGGCACGCCGGCGCCGCGTCGGAGGTCCGACATCGCGGTGGGGTTGCCCGGATCGATGGTGAAGACCGGCTTGCCGGTGTTGCCGCTCTCGCTGGGGTCGATGACGGCGTTGAGGAAGGGCACGTAGTCGTCGAGGCGGAGGCGGAGGTTGTCGAGCACGTACTCGCCGGTGGACGAGCCGCTGATGTTGCGCACCGCGTCGTGCCACACGGCGTTGGCGGCCTGCGCCTCGTCGGCGTCGGCCATGTTGAAGGTTTCATACCCCAGGGCCGCGGCGAAGGCCTCGGGCAGGGTCATCCACTCGTGGTCCTCGAAGTCGAGGTCGCCGAGCCCGCGGCTCGGATCGGGCGCCCAGGTCGGGCCGATGCCCAGCGCGAGCAGCGCTTCCCCGACGCGGGCCGCGCTGAGTTCCTTGCGGAGGAAGACCTCGGGCTTGATGGGCGAGTTGGATCCGTGGAGGGTGTCGCCGATGGCGTTGGAGCC
>CAZFSO010000017.1:0-1488 GCA_964522095.1 uncultured Phycisphaeraceae bacterium
GGGATGCTGAAGGCGACGTGCCCGGGCCCGGCGGCGCCGTGTGTCGGCACGCCGCGCCCGGGACGGGCGGCCAGGCGGGGGTCGAAGACCAGCAGCACCGACTGCGCCGAGACCCGGAACACCAGGCCCGACTCGCCCCAGTCCCGCAGCAGTTCAAGCCCGATGGCGTCGCTGTAGAAGGCCCGCGTCGCGTCCATGTCGGTCGCGTACAGCACGGTTTCGAGCACGTGGGTCGGCCTCGGCACGCCCTATGCCTTGTCCATCGAGTCGGCCACCCCCTGCACGGCGTCCATGAACGCCTTGCGGGCGTTGGCGGCGTAGGGGTTGAGTTTCTGGATCGCCTCGAACAGTTCAGGGGTGTCGCACTCGGTGTTGCGCTTGAGTTGGTGCAGGCGGCGGTAGGCCAGCGTGGCGGCGGGCAGTTCGGGCAGGCGCATCTCGCAGGCCGCACGCCCGATCAGGTGGGTCAGGCCCTGGACGAAGGCCATCTGCTGGTCGTGCTCGTCGGCGGTCATCTCCAGCACGTTCAGGCCCAAACGGTCGCCCAGGAACCCGCGCACGCGGTCGTAGGCCGAGTCCTCCACACGCGCGCGGCACAGGGCGATCGACTCGCCGGCGATGCCGCCGACTTCGCCGACCGTCTGCGGCCCGAACAGCGGGTGCGTGCCGAGCACCTGCGCGTGCTTGGGCAGCGTGTCCACCATCCACTGCACGGGCCGGAGTTTGACCGAGCACACGTCGCACACCAGCGCCCCCTCGCGCAGGGCGGGCCCGAGCGTCACGCAGACCATCGGGATGACCTGGACGGGCACGCAGAGGATGACGACCTCGGCCCGGGCCGCGTCCTCGATGGCGACGGGGTTCACGCCCAGGGCGCGCACGTCGGCGTCGGCGGAGTTGGGGTCGTGCACCATGACCTCGGTGAAGGCGCGGAGCGTCGACGCGACGACCTTGCCGAAGGCGCCCAGCCCGACCAGGGCGACGGTGGTCGCCGGGGTGGTCTCCTTGCGGGTCGCGGTGGCCGCGCCGGGCGTGGTGGTGCTCATGAGGAAGGGTATCGGCGTTCGGGGGGTGGGGGGTCAGCGTGGCTGGCCCCACCCAAGACTTCGGGCTTCGCCCGAACGGGGGGCAGGTTGCCCCCCGCTCCAAGACCCGGGGATTCAAAGAGCCCGGAGCGCAAGCGACGGGATGGGCTCGCGCGTTGAGCGTCAGGAGGCCGGTTTGAAGCCGGCCCCACCGAAGATTTCGGGCTTTGCCCGAACGGGGGGCTGGCAGCCCCCCGCTCCAGGATGACCGGCAAGGCCCGAGAACTTCGCGCTTTGCTGGGTTTCCCGCCCCGGCGGGGTAGGTTGAACCCGTGGGGACCAACCGGCAGGAGGCAACCATGGCCAGCGTGGCACGGGTGACCGAGATCACCGCCCAGAGCGAGAAGGGCTTCGAGGACGCGATCCGCGTCGGCGTCGAGCGGGCGTGCAAGACGCTCGACAA
>CAZFSO010000017.1:1588-38244 GCA_964522095.1 uncultured Phycisphaeraceae bacterium
GCTTCGAGGACGCGATCCGCGTCGGCGTCGAGCGGGCGTGCAAGACGCTCGACAACGTCACGGGCGCGTGGGTGCAGGAGATGACCCTGGACATCCAGGACGGCCACATTTCGGCGTACCGGGTGAACATGAAGGTCACGTTCGTGTTGAATGATTGAAGACCGGCTTCACCGGCCACTATTGCGGATGCACGAGCTTGGCTGCCGTCTCGATAACGTGCTGGATGTCATAGTTCCACATGGTGGGGCACGGGCCACTCGGGCGGATGGCTTCAAAATCCTGGGGCGTCATGGCCGCGACCTGTTCGAGCGTCGCGCCGAACTCGATGATCACGTCGGCTTCGATCTGGACCCGGTCGCGGGGCCACACGATCCAGTACTCCGGGTCGGTCTGAACGGTCGCCAGTTCGTCCCACGACCGCGGCCAGCGCGGGGGATTCTGGGCCGTCACGAAGGCGTCCACAGCGTTCGCGGCGACCCACACGCTGTGCAGACGCCGCTCCGCTTCCAAGGCGGTGTTCACCCCGCGAAGCAGCATGACCACGCCCGCGCCGAAGCAGGTCAGGAACAGGCAGACCGCCGCGACGAAGCCCCACCATGCCCACACGCGGGGAGAGATCGACTTTCGGGTTCGCGCCTGCGGGTCGGACACGGGGTTAAGTACGCGGATGCCGCGTGCAGGGTTGCCTGTCGTTCGCCCGGTCTCGGCCGCCACTCGATTTACTCTGCCAGATCGCGCGATTCAAAGTTGCTTGAGTGCCACCACCAGCGCATCGATGTGTTCTTTCGTGTGGGCCGCGGACATCTGGATGCGCAGGCGGGCGGTGCCCTCGGGGACGACGGGGTAGCCGAAGCCGATGACGAACACGCCGTGCTCGTCGAGGAGTTTGCGGGACATGGCGATGGCCTTGGCGGTGTCGCCGACGATGATCGGGCAGATGGCGGTGGGGGAGTCCATCACCTCGAAGCCGGCCGCGGCCAGTTGCTTGCGGGCGTAGGCCACGTTCTCGCGCAGGCGTGCGACGCGTTCGGGCTCGTCGAGCAGGACCTCGATCGCCTTGTTGGCGCTGCACGCGACGGTGACGGGCAGGGCGTTGGAGAACAGGGTCGGGCGGCCGCGCTGGATGAGCAGGTCGATCAGGCGCTTGGAGCCTGCGACGAACCCGCCCGCCCCGCCGCCCAGGGCCTTGCCCAGGGTGCCGGTGAACACGTCGACGACGCCGTTGGCCGGCTGGAATCCCGGCGCGCCGGGGCACATGCCGAAGTGCTCGTGCGTGCCGCGCCCGGTGGGGCCCATCACGCCGTGACCGTGGGAATCGTCGACGACGAGCATCGCGCCGAACTCGTCGCAGAGGCGTCGGATGGCGGGCAGGTCGGCCACGGCCCCTTCCATGCTGAACACGCCGTCGGTGACGACCCAGATCTGCCCGGTGACCTCGGCGTTGTCGCGGGCCGCTTCGAGTTTCTCGCGCAGGTGGCCCAGGTCGGCGTGGCGGTAGACGGTCTTGAGGACGCCCTTCTTGATGACCGGCGTCAGGCGGATGGCGTCGATGATGCAGGCGTGGTTGAGTTCGTCGGAGATGATCACGTCCCCGGCCTCGCAGGCGGTTGGGAACAGCGCCTCGGTGGCCGCCCAGCACGACACGAAGGTGTACGCGGCTTCGGTGCCCATGTAGCGGGCGATCGTGGCCTCGATGGTCTCGTGCGGCGTGAACGTGCCGCAGATGAAGCGGACCGAGGCCGTGCCCGCGCCGTACGTGCGCAGGCCCTCGACGCCCGCGTCGACCACGCCGGGGTGGTTGGCCAGGCCGAGGTAGTTGTTCGAGCAGAAGCACAGCACCTCGCGGGCCGAGCCGTCCGGGCCGACCATGCGCACGGTCGCGTCCATCGGCGAGTCGAGCAGGTGCAGGTGCTTGTACTGGCCGGCGTCGGCCAGGGCCTTGAGGGTCTGCTCGGTGCGCAGTTCGAACGGCGTGGCGGCTGCGGTGGTCATGGCCTTTGCTCCCGGTGGTTGGCGGCAAA
Source organism: uncultured Phycisphaeraceae bacterium (assembly GCA_964522095.1). Classification (GTDB taxonomy): domain Bacteria; phylum Planctomycetota; class Phycisphaerae; order Phycisphaerales; family UBA1924; genus UBA6054. Next base: position 3,610 of record CAZFSO010000017.1, read on the forward strand.
TCCTATGCGGGCGCGCGCCCGACCCGGGGTATGCTCAGGCCGACGGGAGGAGCCATGGACACCGGACGCAGCGACCAGGGCCTGTTTCTCAAGTGGTGGGACGACGCGTGGACCCGCGGCCTCGGCACGGCGCCGTGGTCCAAGGTGCTCGAGGGGCTGACGCCCGAGCGGGCCGCGTGGGCCCCGCCGAACGCACCGGGCGTTGAAGGCGTCCGCCACTCGATCTGGCAGATCGTCGAGCACCTGATCTTCTGGCGCGAGAGCATGCTTGCCCGGATGGACGGTGTGCGGGCCCCGACCAGGGAAGACCTCGAACAGTTCAACTTCCCGGTCATCGACGAGACGACCGACGCCGCCTGGGCCGACGCGCGCCGGCGCTTCGCCGAATCGCACCGTCAAGTCGGCGAGGCGGTGCGGCACCGGTTCGACCGGGCGGCCCCGATGATGGAGATCCTGCCGCACGATTCGTACCACGTCGGGCAGATCTGCTTCGTGCGCGCGATGCTCGGGCTGCCGCCCATCGAGTAGCCCCCCGCCCCCGCCGCCCCCGCCCTCCCACACGCCCGCCCGGGCCGAGCCGTGGGCCGCGCCGACTACGATCCTTCGTGACCGAACACGACGTCATCGTGGGCATCGACCTGGGCACGACCAACTCGCTGGTGAGCGTGGCCGACGCCCGGGGCCCGCGCGTGCTCGGGGAGGACCCCATGGTGCCCTCGGCCGTGCGCTACGAGCCGGACGGGTCCGTCGTCGTCGGCCGGGCGGCGCTGGACGAGGCCCCGCTGCACCCGCGCACCACGGTGACCAGCGTCAAGCGGCTGATGGGGCGATCCGTCGCAGACCTCGGCGAGGACCGGCGCTTCCTGGGATACGCGGTGGAGGAAGGCCCCAACCGCACGGCCCGGGTGCGCCTGCCCGACGGGCGGTCGCGTTCGCCCGAGGAGGTCTCGGCCGAGATCCTGCGCGAACTCAAGCGGCGCGCCGAGGCGGCGCTGGGCCACCCGGTGCGCAAGGCGGTCGTCACCGTCCCGGCCTACTTCGACGACGCCCAGCGCCAGGCGACGCGCCACGCCGGGCGGATCGCCGGGCTGGAGGTCGTGCGCATCGTCAACGAGCCCACGGCGGCCGCCCTGGCCTACGGCATCGGCGCCGAGCGGGCCGCCGAGCGCAACGCCGGCCCGCGCACCGTGGCGGTCTACGACCTCGGCGGGGGCACCTTCGACGTGTCGATCCTGCGCCTCACGCCCGGGGCCGACGCGGGCGGCACCGACTTCTTCCAGGTCCTCGCCACCGCCGGCGACACCCGCCTGGGCGGCGACGACGTGGACCACGCGCTCGTGGCGTTGCTCGCCGGCGAGATCGGCGTGCAACTCGGGCGCGGGCCCGACGCGCTGGCCAGCCTGCCGCCCGAGACGCGCCGGGCCCTGCTCTCGTTCGCGCGGAGCGTCAAGCACCGGCTCTCGGACGACGACGCGGCGCCGGTCGAGGTCGGGCTCGGCGAGGGGCGCGTGTACCGGCGCACCGTGACCCGCGCCGAACTCGACGCGATCGTGACCCCGCTGGTCGAGCGCTCGCTCAGGGCCTGCGAGCGGGCGGTGCGCGACGCCTCGCGCGCCACCAGGGGCGCGGCGCTGGACGCGGTGATCCTCGTCGGCGGGGCGACGCGGATGCCGCTGGTGCGCGAGCGCGTCGGGGCGTTCTTTGGTGTCGAGGCCTACACCGCCCTGGACCCGGACCGCGTGGTGGCGCTGGGCGCGGGCGTCCAGGCGGGCATCCTGTCCGGCGCGACGAGGGGGTCGCTGCTGCTCGACGTGATCCCGCTGTCCCTTGGGGTCGAGACGGTCGGCGGGGCGGTGGCGAAACTCATCGTGCGCAACAGCCCCGTGCCCGCGCGGGCCACCGAGCGGTTCTCGACCAGCGTGGACGGGCAGACCAGCGTCAAACTGCACGTGCTCCAGGGCGAGCGCGAGATGGCCGCGGACTGCCGCAGCCTGGGCACCTTCGAACTCAAGGGCATCCCGCCGATGCCGGCTGGGATCCCCAAACTGGAGGTCACCTTCCTCGTCGACGCCAACGGCGTGCTGCGCGTCTCGGCGGTCGAGCAACGCTCCGGCAAGCGCGCCGGCATCCAGATCGTGCCCAACCACGGCCTGACCGAGGGCGAGGTCGAACGCATCGAGGCCGAGAGCCTCACCCACGCCCGCGACGACATGCAGCAGCACCGCGTGGTCGACCTGATCGCCAACGCCCGCCTGGACCTCAAGTGGATCGGCGAGCGCCTGGGCCGATACGGCGACCGGCTGGAGCCCGAGGCCCGCGCCGGGCTGGAAGCGGCCATCGGGACGGTCCGCGGGTTCGTCGAGCGGGCCGAGGCCGACTGGCGCTCGGTGGACGCCAACGCGTTCTACGAGGCCAAGAACGACCTGGACCGCGCCAGCGTGCGCCTGCAGGAGATCGGCATCGCCGAGTCGCTGCGGGAGGGCTGAGGTTCTCGGGCGTCGGCGCGCCGCCGGTTCGGGGAAGGACAGGGGAGCGTCCCGGCAATCCCGCGGGTGGGCGTGCGGTGCGTGCGCGGGCGCGCCCTCCGGCGCCGATGCGTCCGGTCCATGAGCGTCCTGAGCCGCCTCGCTGCGCTGATCATCCTGGTTGCCGCCTCGCCCGCGTGGGCGGACACCTATTTCGTGCGCGCTGGGGGCAACGATGCGCTGGCGGGCGACAGCCCCGGGGCGGCCTGGGCCAGCGTCACCCACGCCGCGTCGCGGGCGCAGGCCGGCGACACCGTCTATGTCGGGGCGGGGGTGTACCCGGGCACCGTCCGCCCGTCGCACGGCGGCAGCGCCGCCAGCCCCGTGCGGTTCGTCGCCGACGCTGACGGCTCACACACCGGCGACGCCGGCGACGTCGAACTCAACAGGATCGAGGTCGGCAACGCCAAGCACCACGTGCACTTCCACGGCTTCGTCCTGCGCGGCTCGTCCGGGCCGATCGTCTGGGACCAGAGCCAGCACGGCCTGCTCGAGGGCGTGACCGTCCGCGACGCGACCAACGCCGTGATGCTGCGCAACAACGCCTCGCTGACCATGCGCGACTGCGCCGTGGCCGACGCCACCGGCTACGGCCTGCGCGTCCAGAACGGGTCGGCCACGGTGGAGGGCTGCGTCTTTGACGGCGTGAGCGGCAACGCCGTCGAGTCGCCCAACGCCGGCTCGACCATCGAAATCGTCCGCTGCACCCTGTCCCGGTCGGGCCGGGGCGTGCTGGTGAGCAGTTCGACCGCCCGGATCATCAACACGCTCATCCACTCCGTCACCGGCGAGGGCGTGCGGGCCCAGAACAACGCAAACGTCACGGTCGTCCACTGCACCGTCGCCGACACCGGCGGCGACGGCTTGTACGCCAACGCGGGGTCCCACACCGTGCGGAACACCATCTTCGCGGGCATCGGCGGCGACGCGATCGACCGGGTCAACATGGCCGGCGTGTCCGTCTCGCACTGCCTGTTCCACGACGTCACCGGCGAGATCGCACGGGGCATGTCGCTGTCCGACCCGCTGGTGGCCGACCCCCTGTTCACCGACCCGGCGGCGGGCGTCTACGCGCTCGGCGACCTGTCGCCGGCCATCGACCAGGGGACCGACGCCTCGGCGTACACCGCCGTCGACCGCATCGGGCGCGCCCGCCCCGCCGGCGCGGGCTGGGACGTCGGCGCGTACGAGGGCGTGGGCGGCGTCATCGCGGAGGACGACGATCCCGGCGCGGGCGGCGGCGGGCGCTCGGGCACGCCGCGACGCGTGGTCCGTTGGGCCGAGGTCTCGCCGGTCGGCGAGTGATCCCGCAACCCGCGCGCCCCCGCGCGGTACCATGGCCGTCATGACCAGGACACGCACCACGATCGGAATCGGCGCCGTCGCGCTCCTCCTGCTCGCCGGCTGCGCGTCGGACGGGACGACACCCGACGCGACGGCCGCCGTGAGCATCAAGCCGGGCACGGACCCCGTCGACATGCCCGGCCTCGAGCACGTGATCGAACTGTCGCCCGGGCTGATCTCCGGCGGCGAGCCGGTGGGGGAAACCGGCTACCAAACGCTGCGCGCCATGGGCGTCCGGACGGTCGTTTCCGTCGACGGCGTCGCGCCGCCGGCCGACCTGGCCCGCGAGATGGGCATCCGCGTCGTCCACCTGCCCATCGGCTACGACGGCGTGCCCGAACAGACCGCCCTGGCCATGGCCAAGGCCCTGACCGAACTCGAAGGCCCGGTCTACGTGCACTGCCACCACGGCAAGCACCGCGGCCCGGCGGCTCTCGTCGCCGGCGCGGTGTGCGCCGGAACCATCGACCGCGACACCGCCCTGGCGTTCATGGAGAAGGCGGGCACCAGCCGCTCGTACGACGGGCTGTGGGCCGACGTGGCCGCCGCCGAGCCGGTCGACCCGATCGACCTGGCCCTGCTCGACGCCGACCTGCCCGAGCGTGCCGACGTGGGCGGGTACATCGGTGCGATGTCGCTGATCAGCCGCGCGCACGACCGCGTCGTCCTGGTGATGAACAACGCCTGGGCCGTCCCCGCCGATCACCCCGACTTGGCCCCCGCCAGCGACCTGGGCCTGGTCCACGACCTGCTCCGCTCCCTGCGCGACGACCCCGACGCCCTCGCGATGGGCGCCTTCCACGCCGAACTGCTCGAACGCTCGGTCGAGGAAGCGCTGGCGGCCGAGACGGCGTTCAACCGGGACGACCTCGCGGGCGCGGCCGCCTCGTTCAAGGCCCTGGCCGCGTCGTGCAAGGCCTGCCACGTGGCGTACCGGGACTGAGGCCAGGGCGCTCAGCACCGCGCTCGATGTCTTCAAAAGTAGCCCCGAACGCGAGTGAGGGGATGGCCTCGCGCCTTGGGCGCCGGAAGGCCGGCCGGAAGCCGGCCCCACCATGGGCTTGGCTGGGCCGGGGTTCCGGGCCTCTCCGTTACCGCTCCATGTCCAGCAGCACCTTGATGCCCTCGCCGGAGATCATCGTCTCGAAGGCCTTCTGGTAGTCGGCCATGGGGAACTGGTGGGTGACGATCTCGTCGAGTTCCAGGCGCCCGGAGAGCAAGAGTTTCTCCATCTGGTACCAGGTCTCCCACATCTTGCGGCCGTTGATGCCCAGGACGGTGCAGCCCTTGAAGATGATGTGGCTGTTGAAGTCGAAGGTGACCTGCTTGGCGGGCAGGCCGAGCAGGGCGGCGGTGCCGCCGTTGCGCAGCGCGCGGAAGCCCTGGTCCATGGCGCTGGGCGCGCCGGACATCTCCAGCAGCACGTCGACGCCCTCGTAGGTCTCCTTGCGGACGCGCTTGACCCAGCCGTCGTCGCGTGCGTCGAAGGCCTCGGCCGCGCCGAGTTTGCGGGCCAGCGCCAGTCGGGGCGGGTTGACGTCGGTGCAGTAGATCCGGGCCGCGCCCGCAGCCCGGGCCACGGTCACCGCCATCAGCCCGATGATGCCCACGCCCGAGATGAGCACGGTCTTGGCGCTCACGCCCGCGGCCATCACGGTGTGCACCGCGTTGCCCAGCGGGTCCATGATGGCCGCGTGCTCGTCGGGGATCGCGTCGTGGATCGGCCACACGTTGGACTCGGGCACCACGATGTGGTCGGCGAAGCACCCGTCGCGGTCGATGCCGAAGATGGTCGTGTCGCTGGCGACGTGGGCGTTGCCCGTGCGGCTGTTGTAGTCGGCGCCCGCGGTCATGTGCCCCTCGGCCGAGACGCGCTGGCCGGCCCGCCACTGGGTGACCGCCGAGCCGACCTTGTCGATCACGCCGACGAACTCGTGCCCGGTGATGATGCCCACGGGCACGCGGGAGGCGGACCAGTCGTCCCACTCCCAGATGTGCCGGTCCGTGCCGCAGATGCCCGCCTTGCGGACCTTGATGCGCACCTCGCGCGGCCCGGGCTCGGGGACGGGCCGGTCCTCGACCAGGCGCAGTTCCGGCCCGGCGTGGTGCTTGATCAGCCCGCGCATGGTCCCGGCGGGGGCGGTCTGGGTGCCTTGGTCGTGGGTCTGGGTGGTCGATGCGGGCATCGTCGGGTCCGATCAGGCTTGGGTGGGTCGGTGTGCGGCAGGGTGCAAGCCGCCCGGGACTGGTTGCGTTCATATTGTGGATTGCCCGGGCGGGCCGATCAACAGGCCCGGATCGGGCGTCCGCGTCCCGTGTCCCGCCGCTTGGGCGCGGGCGGGAAAAGACCCGAGGAGCGCACGAGCCGATGACCCGAGTGGCGTCCGGTGACGGATCCTTTTTCTACCTGGCCAACAAGCCGGGCGGCGGCGCGACCGTCGGGATCCGGCGCGCCCGCTCCGAGCGGGCCTTGGCCGACGCCCTGCGCCTGGAGCGCCGGGTGCTCCGTCGGACCTGGCGTCTGCCCGGCGGGAACGCCCAGGCGGGCCACTTCGGCCTGCACGACCAGGAATCGCTGAACCTGCAACTGGCCCAGCTGCTCTCCCGGGGTGTTCCCCTGGTGGACGCGCTGGAGGTCGCGTCGACCGTGGTCACGCCCAGGTCGGCCGACCGGGTGCTGCGCATGCGCGACGCGGTGGCGTCGGGCCGGTCCTTCGCCGAGGCGTGCGAGGCGGCGGGGGCGTTCGACGAAGTATCGATCGCTGTCTTCCGCGCGGGCGAACGCACCGGCGACCTGGCCGGAGCGGCCCTGCAACTGGGCCAGAACGCCCAGCGCGTCCGCGCGGTCGCCGGCAAGGCGGTGACGATGCTGATCTACCCGCTGGTGGTCCTCTCGATCGCCGCGGCGGCGGTGCTGATGCTCCTGACCGTGGTCGTCCCCATGATCGGCGGCGCGATGGAGTCGGCGGGCGTGGAACTGCCCGCGTTCACGAGGATCGTGCTGGGCCTGGGCCTGTTCCTGCGGGGCAACGCGCTGGTGCTGGGGGTCGCGCTGGCGGGCCTGGTGCTGCTGGCGGTCCTGGCCCGGGGCGCGGTGGCGGCGGTGGCGATGGGCGTGGTCCGGCGCCTGCCGGGCGTCCGCACGGTCGTCCGGCACCAGGAACTGGCGCGGTTCTTCTCGGTGATGGCGGCGATGACCCGCTCGGGCATCCCCCTGGCCGACGCCCTGGGCGTGAGCGTGCGGGCGATCGGCGACCCGGCGATGGCCCGCGACCTGACGCGCCTGCGCTCGCGTCTGATCGAGGGCGGGGTGTTCCGCACGCTGGTCGAGAAGGTCGAGAGCCTGCCCCGCGCGACGCGGCGCCTGCTCATCGCGGCCGACCAGGGCGGGGAACTGGACTCGGCCTTCAACCACCTCGCGTCCGACCACGCGGCCGAGGTGGACACCCGGACGGGCCGGCTCATGGCCGTGCTCGAGCCCTTGCTGATCGTGGCCCTGTTCGTGGTGATCGGCGTGGTGATCGTGTCGGTCATGCTGCCGATGTTCAGCGTGACGAGCCAGGCGCTGTAATGAGAGAACGCCGCCGGGCGTTGTGCCCCGGCGAGGCCAAGGAGCGATACATGACGTCCAACAGACGGTACGGCGCCCGAGGGGGCTTCTCGCTGATCGAGATCGTGGCGGTGATCCTGCTGATCGGCATCCTGGCGGCCGGCGCGGCCGTCGCGGTCCTGCCGCAGGTCGCCCGCGCCCGGGTCAAGGCGACGGAGAACTCGATGCGGACGATCCGCACGAGCATCAACAGTTACATGGTCGAGCACGCCGCCCCCCCGCCGACGATCCAGGCGATGATCGGCAGTTACCTCGAGGAAGGCTCGGATCTGGACGCTTGGGGCACGCCGTACTACTACCGCGTGACCACCGGCGCCGCCCGGCCCTTCGAACTGGTCAGCGCCGGCCCGGACGCCGACTTCGGCACGCCCGAGGACAACATCGACCTGTGGGCGATCCAGACGGGGAACTAGCGTGCGCGCCCGGACCGGCCATCCCGCGCGGGCGTCTCGGCGCGGCGTGACCTTCCTCGAGTCGGTCCTGGGGGTCGTCCTGCTCGCGCTGGTCACCGCGTCGCTCGCGGGGGCCGTGTCCTTCATGCAGGCGTCCCACGCCCGCCTGGCCCAGCGCCTCGGCGCCGCCGAACTGGCCAACCGGCTCATCCTCCAGTTCATCGACGACGACCGGTCGCTGCCCAGCCCCTCCCTGCCCGTCGAGTACGGCCAGCACCTCTACCGCTGGTCGATGGAGAAGAGCGGCGTGCGATTCCGGCCACGCACGCCCCTCAACGCCGCCCCGGCCCAGCCCGCCGGGGCCTTCGGCGGCGTGTCGCTCGACCGCATCCAGATGGTCACCGTCCGCGTCTGGCTCGCGCCCGACTCCGGCGGCTCCTACGCCTACGACCCCGGCGTGCCCGGCATCGTCGTCACCCGACTGATCGACCCCCTGGCGATGTCCAACCCCGACTCGCTCCAGACGCTGCTCGAATCGCCCGACGGCTTCGAGCGCCTCATGAACCAGTTGATGCAACTCGAGCAGGGCGGCGCGGGGGCCCAGCCGCCGCAGGGAGGCCGCCCGTGACCGGCCCCGCCCGCGCAGCCCGGGGGTTCACCATCATCGAGACGGTGCTGGCCACCGTCGTCGGCGCGCTGGTGCTGCTGGGCTGCGTGTCGGTGTTCCTGGCCACCAACCGGGCCGAGCGGGCCTTCTCGACCAGGTTCGAGCGCACCAGCGAGTTGTGGACCACGCAACTGGCGATGCGTCGGAGTTTCCTGCAGTTGCTCGTCGACGAGCAGGCCCCCACGCCGCAGGCCGCACAGGCCCAGGCCGAGGGCTACCCCCGCCTGCTGCTCTCGCCAGACGCGGGCGCGCCGGCCGACGCCTCGGGGTACCGCCCGCAGCGGTTCGAACTGACCCTCGCCCGCTCGCCCGTCCCGGCGATCGTTGGCTCGCAGGTGGGCTCCTGGCTGGTCGAGAACGACCGGGCCCAGTCGCTGGACTTCGCGTCGTCGGGCGTGTCGTCGGGCGCGGTCCGCGGCGTGTTCGAACTCCGCCCCGCCGGCGACCGTGAACTGCTCATGGCCGACCTCGGCCTGACCGACCCCGACCCCCGCCTGCGCCGACGCATGCAGACCGACCCGCCCCCGGGCTGGACCCTGTGGTGGCGACCCGTCCTGAGCGCCGAACTGGCCGACCTGGAATCCGGCGGCCCGCCCCGCGCCGACCGGTCCGGCCCGGCCGACGAGCAGCGCGCCCGCCTCGCCGGCGCGATCCCCTTGCTCACCGGCGTCGACTGGCTCGAGTGGCAGGTCTTCAAGAGCGACCAGTTCGTCTCCGAGTACGCCGGCACGGGCATCATGGACCTGCCCGCCTACGTCCAGATCGAACTGAGCCTCGTCAACGGCCAGTACGCCAGTTGGATGTTCGAGATCGGCTACGCCGCCGGCGACGACCCGACCGACGGCGCATCCCCCGACGCGCAGGACGCCGACCCGGACGCCGAGGGCGACCAGCCCGGCGGCGGCCCCGGCGGTCGCCCGGGCGGCGGTCCCGGCTCCGGGCCCGGCGGCGGCTCCGGCGGCGGACGCCCCGGCGGCGGCGGCGCCCAGTACAACACCGGCCCCGGCCGTCCGGGCCGACCCGGGGGCGCCCAATGACGCGCCCAGCACCCGGCCGTTCGCGCCGGGCCTTCGTGATGCCCATGGTGATCCTGGCCCTGGTGGTCGTCGGGCTGGGCATCGGCGTGGCGATGACGCGGTTCGCGTCCGAGACCCGCGTCGTCGCCCGCCAACTCCGCGCCTACCAGGAGCACCACTCCGGCATGGGCCTGCAGGAGGCCATCGGCGCCTGGCTCAAGCAGCAGACCGGGCGCGCCATCCCCGACCTGATCGACCCCGCCACCGGCCACGCGATGGACATCGAACTCGCCGACGGCTCGGTCGTGTCCGTCTACCTCCGCGACGGCCAGGGCGCCGCGCTCGCCGACCTCTCCGCGCTGCCCGCGTCCGAGGTCGACGAGGCCGGCCTGGTGCTCCGCCAACTCGCCGCCAGCGTCCGCCCCGAGGCCTACGACCGCCTGACCCGCTCGGTCGGACCGGCGGCGGTCTCCGTGAACAGCGCGCCCGACGAGGTGATCCGCGCCGTCGCCGGCGCCGTCACGCCCGACCGGGCCGAGGACCTGGCCAACGAGATCATCCGGGCCCGCGCCCGGGCCGGGTCGGTTACCCGCCAGGACATCACCGCCGCGGTGTCCGGCGCCGGTCTGGGCAGCGAGCAGCGCCTCGCCGCCCTGCGCCTCTTCGCGACCGACATCGAACTCTGGGCCATCATCGTCGAACTCAGGGGCGGGCGCGGGCTGGACCGGGGCAGGCTGCTCTCCCGCTACGGGGGTCTGGCCCGCCTGCGGGTCACCTCCAACGTCCGCCGGGGACAGTCCGCGGGCAATGCCGCCGACTTCGGCTCGTTCCTCACCTGGAAGGAACTCTCCACCGAGGACGCCGAGCCGTTCCTTGGCGACCTCGACGACCGCTGAGCGATAAACTCCCTCAGGAGACCTGGCACCGATGACGCAGACACTCACCCGAGCCGGCGCAACCCGCACCGCCCTGGCCGCACGCGCGGCGGTTGTGGTGCTCGCCGGGACGGGCGTGCTGCTGGCGATGACCGGCCTGCCCGACCGCACGGTCCGGGCGCGGGGCGCGGGCGTCCCCCCCGGCATGCCCGGGTCCGAGACGGCCGTCCCGGGGACCGACCTGACGCCGGTGGCCTTCGCCCCGGTCGACGCCGAGGGCGTCGCCGCCCGCCTGGCCCTGCTGGACAACGCCCCCCGCATCGTGCGCCCGCAGACCCCCGATCCCGCCGAACCCACGCCCGACGCCCCCGTGGCCGCCGACGAGCAGGCGGTCGACGCCCTGGCCGACCGGGTCCGGTTCCTGGGCATGATCCAGAGCGGCGACCGCGTCTCCGCGCTGGTCCGCGTCGACGGGCGCCAGCGCATCGTGGGCCAGGGCGCCACCGTCCCCCCGCCCGAGGGCGCGCCCGACCTGACCCCGGTCACGGTCCGGGCCATCACCGCCGACCGCCTGGTGGTCGAGGACGCGTCGGGCCGGGCGAGCCTGGAACTGACGGCGCGGCGTGGGCCCTCGGTCACCCTGGTCGGCGGCGGCGTGGTCTCGCCACGCAACGCGGCCGAGCCGCAGGACCCCGGCGGCATCCGCCCCGACGAGGGCGTCACCCCCGCCGAGCAGGCCCGACGCGCCCGCATGTTCCAGCAGCAGAACGACGCCTCCAACACCGCGCGGCGTCCGCGCTCCGGCGGCCTGCGCCCCGGCCAGCCGACCCAGCGGGACGACAACTGAGCCCCCATCCCACCGCCCCCTCGCCCCCCTCCCCGGGCCTTGCCGCACGGGCGATCTTCTCCGACGGATGACCACTTGAGCGACCGCGCCTGCTACATCCAGCGAACCGACCGCGGGGCCCGCATCGTCCGCGCCCGCCTGATCGGCGAGCGGGCCGACGAGGCCTGGCACGCCGGCGGGTCGATCGACCCCGACGCCATCGCCGGCGAGGCCCGGCACGCCGCCGAGTGGCTGCGAGACCGCCTCGCCGAGACGCGCTCGCCAAAGCGACTGGCCACCGTCTGCCTGGACGTGGACGGCGCCGCCTGCTCGTGGGTCAAGGGGCGCGACGCCAGCGCCGACCTGATCCGGGCGGCGGTCGAGGGCCTGGGCCTGCCCGGCGAGAGCGCTGAGGACGACGCCCTGGCGGCCGCCACCGCCCCGGGCGTGGCCGACCGCCTGCCCCGCCTGCCGCTCGAGGTCAGTTACGGCGTGCTCGACCACGAGCCGGAAACCGCCGGGCGCGTCGCCGTCGTCGCCGCCCCGGACGCCCCCGCACGCCTCATGCTCGACCGCCTCGACGCCCTGGGCGTGCGCGTCGAGCGCGTCGTCACCCTCTGGCACGCCCTGGCCGAGGCCTGGGACCCCGGCGCCCGCGCGGGCGGCGCGGACGGCTCGCGCGTCGTCGCCACCGACCACCCGCCCGCCGCCGTCGTCGCCATCGACCACGCCGGCGCACGCCTCGTCTGGGCGTGGTCGCGGGCGGGCGTGCTGCAAGCCTGCGGCTCCATGCGCCTGCGCACCGCCCGCGCCCCGGCCCTCCCCGGCGCGACGGGCGACGCCCCCGCCGAGGTGCACGAGCACGACGTCGCCCGCCTGGCGGCCGACTGGCTCGGCTGGTCGGCCCAGACCGGCCTGTGCCCGGCACGCGTGGTGGTGGTGGGGCGCCCGGGCGACGCCGGCATGTCCCCCCGCGAGATCGGCGCCGCCCTGACCCGCGCCTGGCCCGGCGCCCTGACCGACCTGATCGCCTGCGACGACGCCGTGGCCGAGACGCTGCGACGCACCCTCGACGCCCGCCACCTCAACGCCTTCGCGCCCCTCTCGGAGCGCCCGACCCGGGCCCACCGCGGGGCCTACCGGGCGGCGGCGGGCGCATTGCTCGCTGGCGCGGCCTGCCTGGTCGTGCTGGCGGTGCTGCTCTTCGGGCGTGCCGGCGACACCCGCGAGCGCATCGCGCAGACCCGGCGAGAGCGGGCCGCGGCCCTCGAACGCGTCGACCCGTCGCTCGTGCTCGACCCGATGCCCCTGGGCGTGCTCGACACGCGGATCGCCTCGGTCGAGCGCCGCACCGGCGGGCTGCGCGTCGAGAGCCCCCGCCCGATCCTCAACGAGTTGGAGACCATCTCCCTCGTCGTCGCCATGCCCGGCGTGACGCTCGAGGAGATCGGCCTGACGGACACCATCGTCACGGTCAAGACCCGGGTCCCCAACGTGCGGGCGGCCGAGGAGATCGACCAGGCCCTGCGGCGCGTCGGTGGCTCGCGCCTGCGCTGGAACGACCCCAGGATCAGCGCCGGCCAGGGCGACCGCATCAACGCGGTCTACCACGCCTCCTGGCAGGCCCGGGGGACCCCGTGAACGACCCGCGCCGCCTGACCGACGACGACCGCTACGCCCTGGCCGCCCGCGCCGAGGCGGGCGCCCGCGCCAACCGGCCGACGCACCTGGTGGCGCTGGCGGGCGTGCTGCTCGTGCTCGCGCTGATCGTGCTGCTCTTCGCCTGGCGCGCCGACACGGGCGCGGCGGGCCGCCTGGCCAAGGCGGCCGGCGACCTTCAGGCCATCGAGCAACGCGCCGCCCGCCTGGCCGAACTCGAGGCCCAACTGGCGACCAGCCCCGGCGACGACCGGCACCGCCCCATCCCCGACATGCTCAGCCGCCTGGGGGCGACCGCCCGCGAGGCCGGGCTCGAGTCCGTCCCCGACGTGCCCCGCCAGATCAACGACCCCGCCGACAACGCCCGGCGCGTCAACTACGTCTACACCAACGTGCGCAGCGAGTCGCTCGAACGCCTGGTGCGCTGGGTCTCGCTGACGACCGAGCGCATCCCCGGCATGCACGTGCGTCACCTGTCGGTCAAGCCCCAGCCCAACGCCTGGGCGATCGACGTGACCTTCGCCCGCTACGAGCGCCTCGACGACGCGCCCTGAACAGAGAGGACCCCTCCACCATGCGCACCCACGCCCTTGTCCTGACGCTGCTGGCCGCGATGAGCGCCGCCGGATGCTCGTCGTCGCCCAACCTGCCGGACCGGACCGACACAGCGGCCACGATCGACGAGATGGCGAGGCGCCGCGCCGAGGCCGGGCGCCTGGCCCGCGAGGCCGAACGCCTGGAGGAGAGCGACCCCGACAAGGCCCTGGAGACCTACCGCCGCGCCCTGTCGATGGACGACTCCCTGCACAACGCGTGGAACAACATGGGCCTGCTGCTCATGGACAGGGGCGAGTACGCCGACGCCGTTTCCGCCTTCCAGGTCGCCGCCGACCTCATGCCAAGCGACCCGCGCCCGATGTACAACTCCGGCATCGCCTACCAGCGCAACGGCTGGGGCGAGGAGGCCTACCGCCACTTCGCCATGGCCCTGGAGCGCGACCGCTCCCACCTGCCGTCCATGCGCGGCTTCGTCCGCGCCGCCGAGATGACCGGACGCGCCGACGAGCGCACCGTCGAGGTCATCCGTTCCGCCACCATGCGAGAGACCGACGACCGCTGGCGCGACTACTTCCAGCGCCAGCGCTTCCGCGTCGAGGCCCTGCTCGACAACGGGCGGTGAAGCGCGGGACGGCTCAGAGTTTCGACGCCGCGATCGACGCCAGGTCGCTGCGCTCGGAACGCTGCAGGGTCACGTGGCCGATCAGGCCGATCCCCCGCAGACGCTCGACGGCGTAACTCAGCCCGTTGCTGGACTGGTCCAGGTACGGGTTGTCGATCTGCCCGATGTCGCCGGTCAGGACCAGTTTCGTCCCCTCGCCCACGCGGCTGACGATGGTCTTGACCTCGTGCGGCGAGAGGTTCTGCGCCTCGTCGACGATCATGAACTGGTGGGGGATCGACCGCCCGCGGATGTAGGTCAAGGGCTCGAGCACCAGTCGCCCGTCGGCGATGAGTTTGTCGATGCGCTGCTCGGCGGTCTTGCTCTCGGGCTGCTGGTTCGGCGAGCCGCGGGTCGAGAGCAGGTAGTCGAGGTTGTCGAAGATCGGCTGCATCCACGCGCCGAGTTTCTCGTCCTTGTCGCCGGGCAGGTAGCCGATGTCGCGCCCCATCGGCATGATCGGCCGGGCGACGAGCAGTTTCTCGTAGCGCTCCTCGCCGAAGACCTTGGCCATGCCCGCGGCGATGGCCAGCAGGGTCTTGCCGGTGCCCGCCGAGCCGAGCAGGGTGACCAGTTTCACGTCGTCGTCGAGCAGCAGGTCGAGCGCCATCGTCTGCTGCACGTTGCGGGCCAGGATGCCGAAGGTCGGCTTCTTCTGGGCCGCCACGGGGATCACGTGGTCGGTGTCGGCCAGGCGCCGGCCCAGGCCCGAGTGCGCCTCGTCCTCGCTGTCCTTGAGCAGCACGAACTGGTTGGGCGACACCGCCCGGACGAAGGGCTCCTCGCCCTCGCGGCGGACGGTCAGCGCGTCTTCGAGTTTCGACACGGCCAGCATCCGGTCGCGGTAGAGTTCGTCGATCAGTTCGCGGGCCGCCTCGACCTCGACGAAGCCGGTGTAGAGCCGGTCGGCGTCGACCTTCTGGTTCTCGAAGTCCTCGGCGCGGATGCCCAGCGCGTCGGACTTGATCCGGGCGGCGAGGTCCTTGGAGACGAACACCGCCCGCTTGCCCTCCTTGTGCAGGCGCCAGGCCACCGCGATGATGCGGTTGTCGGCCTTGTCCTCGCGGATCACCGCGGGGCGGTCGTCGTCGATGGTGTCGATGCACACCGTGCCGGTGGCCCCGCGGGCGCCCGTGCCCAGCAGCGAGAGGTCCACGCCGTCGGTCAGCATCCCGTGCCGGCGGATGCGGTCGAGGTGGCGGATGGCCGAGCGGGCGTTGCGCCCCACGTCGTCCTCGCGCCGCTTCATCGCGTCGAGTTCCTCGATCACCGGGAAGGGGATGACGAGGTGGTTCTCCTGGAAAACGAACAGCGCGTCGGGGTTGTGCAGCAGCACGTTCGTGTCGATCACGAAGTGCTTGACGCCCGTGGGGTGCCCGGGCGGGCCGGAGCGGGCCGGGTCGGTGCTGGCGGCGGGCGCGTTCTCGCTGGCCATGGTCGGCGCGTACTCCTGGGTCACGCGGTTCTCCCAGCGGGGGACGCCCGCCTTCAGGGGCCGAGGCTCGGCCCGGGCTGTCAGCATACGGGCCCGCGCCCGCCCGGACGCGCCCGCCGCCCCCGCCAGGGCGGATTTCCACGCCCGCCCCGTCGACCGCCCCAGCACGGCCCGGTCAATACAGGGCCACGATCGCCGCCAGGGCGTCGACCGTCAGCAGCACCGCCACGACCGCCGCGATGCCGGTCTTCAGCACGATCGAGAACGCCCGCCCCTTGGCGGCCCCGCGCCCCGAACGCCACGAGTCGCCCCAGGTCCGCCCGGCCACCCCACGCTCGGTGAGCAAAGCGCCAAGGCCCGCGCCCGCCACGCCGCCGATCACCGCCCCGACCACCGGGATCGGGATCACGATCGACCCGACCACCAGCCCCACCAGGGTCCCGGCCAGCGCCCCCCACGCGCCCGCGCGCGACCCGCCCGCCCGAGCCGAGCCGGCGGCCGACGCGAAGAACTCGACCACCTCGGCCAGCACCGCCAGCGCCAGCGCCGTCAGCAGGACCCAGGTGCTCAGGACCTCGGGGCGCAGGACCTCGACCACCACCGCGCCGATCAGCGCCACCCAGATGCCCGGCAGCGTTACCGCCACCAGCAGCACGCCCAGCCAGGCGAAGAGCACGACGCACAGGGCGCCCAGCCAGGTCAGCATCGCGGTCACTCCGTGGCGGGGGCGGCCGCCTGGGTCGAGGCGGCCGTCGGCTGCCCGTCCTGTTCGGGACCGAAGGCCTTGCGTTCCATCTCCAGGATCCAGCCCTCGAGTTCGTCGTGCTGGTAGGTGTCGCAGCGCACCTCACGCCCGCCCAGGCCCGGGTGGCCGGGCTTGATCCTGAGGAACACGATGAACTTGTCCCACTTGCGCTTGTCGACCTCGTCCAGGTCGTCGGGCGTGACGGTCTGCCCGCCGGGCAGGGTCAGGGCCATCGCGCCGGGGTCCCAGCGGTACTTGCGCCCGGCGACCGTCACGATGCGCACCACGATCAAGGCCGCCAGCAGCCAGCAGACGCCCATGATGAGCCACTGGCTGGGGATGTCGAACGCCGACAGCGGCTTGGGGCGCGCCGCGGTGCCCAACTGGGACTGCAGGCGCTCCAGTTCGGCGCGCGGGTTCTCGATGCGGGTGTGCTCGGGGTCGAGGCGCCCGATGCGGCTCAGGCCCTCCAGCCAGACCAGGCGGGCGTTGAGCATGGTCGCACGCTTGGTGCGGGGTGAGGAGGGGTTGGCCGCGTCGGCCAGGTTGCGCTGGCGCTGCTCGGGGTCGGCCAGCCGGGCCAGTTCCTCGCGCGGGTTGTCCACCGACGAATCGCGCTCGAAGACGCCGAAGTCCTCCTGGTTGGCGCTGCGGGCGGCCTCCAGGTAACTCATCCGGGCCCAGGCAGCGAAGCGCTCGCCCCGGGCGGGGTAGGCGACGACCGCGTCGTAGAAGCCCCACGCCCCGAAGCCGAGGAGTATGACCAGGAAGATCACCATCTTGCGCAGCCATCGTTTGCCCAGGGGCGCGGTGCGGAGGCCTTCATCACCCATCGGTCGTGTGCTCCTCGTCGGTTCGCCGGTCGCCCGGGCGCGGGGCCGTGCCGGTCCCGGCCGCTGGCATGGTATCGGGCCGATCAGAAGACGTCGTTGACCCGGCTCAGGGCGGCCCGCCACCACGCCGCGGCCCGCGCCAGGCCGCCGGACCGGCGCCGCAGGGCGTCGAACCCGCCCAGGTCGGCCCGACGCGTCGGGATCCTCGGGTAGGACCGCCCGGTCAGCATCGCGTAGGTCAGCCAGGCCGAGTGCTCGGCCCGGAACCGCTCCGAGGCGGTCTGGATGTCCCGGATCGATCGGCGGTTCCAACGCATGGGGGATGGTACGGGGCCTGGCGGCCGATCACAGCAGACGCTGGCCGAAAAGCGCCACGTAGGCCGTGATCAGCACGATCGACGCGGCGTTCATCCACACGCCCGCCTTGACCATCTGGCGGATCGACACCCGCCCGGAACTGAACACCAAAGCGTTGGGGGGCGAGGCGACCGGCAGCATGAAGGCGCAACTCGCGGCCAGCGTCGCGCCGATCAGCAGGGGGGCGGGCGGAACCCCCATGCCGCCCGCGGCCGCCGCGAGCACCGGCAGCATCGTGCTCGTCGTCGCGGTGTTGCTGGTCAGTTCGGTCATCAGGTTGATCAGCGCGACGACCGCGCCGATCGCCACGACCGGGGGCGGGCTCCCCATGCCCGCCAGGCGCTCACCGATCCATACGTCCAGCCCGGTCGTCCCGAAGGCCGACGCGAGCGACAGGCCCCCGCCGAACAGCAGGAGCACGCCCCAGGGGATGCGCTCGGCGGTGGGCCAGTCGAGCACCCGGCGGCCTTTGCCGGCGGGCAGGAGGAACAGCACCACGGCCGCCGCGATCGCGATGACCGCGTCGTGCAGGCCGATGAACTGGTCGCCCTCGGCCCGGCCGCGGTTGAGCCGGTTGGTCAGGGGCTGGTGGAACACCCAGGCCAGCGCCGTCAGGGCGAACACCCCGAGCGCGAGGCGCTCACCCCGTGAGGCCTTCCCGAGTTCGGCGAGCATGGCGCGGACGTGCTCGCGCCCTCCGGGGATCGCCCCGATGCGCACCGGCAGTGCCAGGTGGACCAGCACCGCCCACGCGGCCGGCAGGAGCAGCAGCGTCACCGGCAGCCCGACGAGCAGCCACTGGCCCCAGCCGATCTGCGCCCCGTACCGGTCGGCCATGAAGCCGACGAAGATGCCGTTCGGGGGAGAGCCCGTGATGGTCGCCATCCCCCCGATGCTGCACGCCCAGGCCATGCCGATGAGCAGGCAGGCGGTGTAGCGACCGGCGTCGGGGCCGTCCGGGTCGTCGCCGCCGGCCAGGGCGGCGATGCTGGTGACGATGGGCAGCATCATGACGGCGGTGGCGGTGTTGGAGACGAAGGCGCTCAGGAAGGCCGCGGCGATCATCACGCCCGCCACCACGCGGCGCGGGCCCACGCCCACGCGCAGGATCACGTGCAGCGCCAGGCGCCGGTGCGCGCCCCAGCGCTCCAGGGCCGCGCCCAGCATCAGCCCGCCCATGAACAGGAAGATCACGGGGTCGGCGAACGGCGCCGCGGCGTCCTTGATCCGGGCGATGCC
Source organism: uncultured Phycisphaeraceae bacterium (assembly GCA_964522095.1). Taxonomy (GTDB): domain Bacteria; phylum Planctomycetota; class Phycisphaerae; order Phycisphaerales; family UBA1924; genus UBA6054. The sequence goes on from CAZFSO010000017.1 coordinate 22,352, forward strand.
CAGGGGGTGGAACAGGACCAGGGGCAGCAGCGCGGTGGCCGCCAGCGGCACGGCCTCGGTGATCCACCAGACCGCCATCAGCACCGTCACGCCCGCCAGACGCCTCGCCGGCTCGTCCATGGCGGCGCCGGCGAGCATGGCGTAGCACGCCAGCGCGAGCGCCGGGCCGAGCCACAGGCCCAGCGTCGAGACGCGCCCGTTCGATTGCGTGCCGACCGAGCCTTCCATGGTCGGAGTCTAAGCCCGCGCGGGCGGGCCGCCGTCCATTAGTCTTCCGGCACGTTGTCCGAGGTGACGATCTCGCGGAACTTGGCGCGCAGGCGGTTGGTGATCGGGCCCTCGCCGTCGGAGATGGTGTGCGTCGCGGTGACCTCGAGGTTCTCGTGCTCGAGCACCTCGCGGACGGCGATCATCTCGGCGGCCGAGCCGGTCAGGAAGATCTCGTCGGCGTCGAGCAGTTCGCCCAGGCCGAACTCCTTCTCGACGATCTCGACGCCGCAGGCCGGGCCGAGCGTGTCCATCACGAAACGCCGGGTGATGCCCTCGAGGATGCCGGCGGCGCTGGGCGGGGTGAAGACCTTGCCGTTCTTGATGATGAAGATGTTGTCGCCCGAGCCCTCGGTGACCTTGCCGTGGATGTTGAGCATGATGACCTCGAGCAGTTGGTCCTCGGGCTTGGTGATGCCGAGTTTGCGTCCGAGGTGGATCGCCTCGCACTTGGCCAGGATGTTGTTGAGGTAGTTGAGGCTCTTGATGCGGGGGTCGAGGCACTCGATGGGCGTCTTGGGGCGCCGGGCGACGACGACGCGCATGCCGGCGTCGTACATCTCGGGGCTGAAGAGTTGGATCGAGTCGGCGATGCAGATGACGCCGGGCTCGGGGCACAGGTACGGGTTCAGACCCAGCGTGCCCACGCCGCGGGTGACCACCAGGCGGATGTAGCCGTCGCGGATGCCGTTGGCCTCGATGCACTCGCGCTGGATGCGGACCATCTCCTCGCGGGAGACGTGCTTCTCAAGGTCGAGGTGGATCCTGTCGGCGCAGGCGTAGAGGCGGTCGATGTGCTGCTGGCACTTGAAGATCTTGCCGTTGTAGACGCGGATGCCCTCGAAGACCCCGTCGCCGTAAAGCAGGCCGTGGTCGTACACGTTCACGGCGGCCTGGCTCTTGGGCACCATGCGTCCGTTGACCCAGACCAGCGGCCGGTCGGCGTTGTTCGCGGGCGCGGAGGGCGCGGTCGAGGTGGTCGGCTTGCTGATCATGGCGCTCATTGGGAACCCTCCGTGCGAGTGGGCGGCCTGTCCGCCGAAGTGGATGCTATCGGTCCGTACGGGCCCGGGACGCGTCCGGCCCACCCGTCGGCAAGGTCCGAAAACAAGACCCGGCCGGCAACCCGCCGCGGCAGGAACGCCCGGAGCGGGGTGAATGTTCGCGGGACGGTTCCCGAGCCGATTCTCGGGAAGACACCCCACAATGCTCCGATCGTGCGGCAATCCGCGTCGATCGTGCGCCCATCGTGGGCGCATCCATTATACGGCCCGGCCGATGCGAGGTCGCGTTGTCCCGCGTGATCCCGTCGCGCGGCGCCGCGTCAGGCGCGGATCTCGGCGCTGAGTTCGGCCCTGGCCCGGGCGGCGAGCCGGTCGAGTTGCGGGTCGACCTCCTCGTGGCGCAGCGTGCGGGCGTCGTCGCGGAAGCGGACCCGCAGGGTGACGGACTTGCGTCCCTCGCCGACCTGGCGGCCCCGGTAGACGCTGACCATCTCGATGCCCACGCACCGTTCCAGCGCGCACGCCCCGACCAGCGCCTCGACCGAGGCCCAGGTCGTCGCCTCGGGCACGATCAGCGAGAGGTCGCGTTCGATGCCCGGGAACTGCGGCAGGGCCTGGGCCCCGCTGCGCGGCTCGGGCGCGCCGGTCAGCGCGTCGAGCCACAACTCCGCCGCGACCACCGGCTGGTCCAGGCCCTCCAGCCGCCGAGCCTCGTCGGACACCAGCCCGAACGAGCCGAGGTCGACGCGCTCGGCCCCGATGACGACCCGAACCCGCGCGTGGGCCGCGCCGTCGAAGCCCTTGTGCGGCGCCGGCGCGGGCTCGGCTTCGACGCGGGCGTCGGGGCCGAAGCAGGCCCGGGCCACCGCGTCGACCGCCCCGCGCATGACCCGCACCGCGTGCTGGACCTCCTCCTGGCCGGGCCTCTTGCCCGCGTGGACGACGTCGGCGAGCAGCCCCAGCGTGCGGCGCTCGACGGTCTGGCGCGTGCCGGGCTTCTGGGCGAAGGTCGCGGCCATCTCGAACAGGCGCACGCCCCCCGGGACCGCGGCCCGCGCGTCGGCGTTGGCCTTGCGCGTGGTCAGCAGGCCGGGCAGGACGCTGGGCCGCAGGGTGGGCTCGGCCTTGCGCCGGTCGTCGTCCACCGCGACCAGTTCCAGCCCGTCGGCCAGGAACAGCGCGCCCTTGGCCGGGCTGGTGAAACTGAAGGTGACGGTCTCGAAGAAGCCGAGCGCAGCGAGCGTGGCGGCGGCCCGCTCCTGCAGGCGCTCGGGCCGCTGGGGCGGGTGGACGCTGACCTCCAGGCGCTCCTTCAGGGGCACGCGGGCCAGCGAGCGGGCGCGGGCGACCTCCTCGATCAGGTCGATCTCGCGCGTCAGATCGGCCGCACGGTGGGGGGGCACGATGCACCGCAGCACGCCGACGTCGCCCGTCACGGTGGCGATGGACAACGCGCTGAGCAGTTCGACGATCTCGTCGGCCGGCACGGCGACCCCCAGCAGGCGCTCCACGCGGGCGACGCGCAGGTCGATCACGCGGTCGGGCGGCAGCGGCGCGCCGGCGGAGAGGACGCCCTCGGCCAGGCGTCCGCCGGAGACCTCGCAGATCAGCGCGACCGCGCGCCGGGCGGCCTGCTCGATGGTCCTCGGGTCGATGCCGCGCTCGAAGCGGTAGGCCGCGTCGGTGCGGATGTTCAGGCGTCGCCCGGTGTTGCGCACGGTCACGGGGTTCCAGGTGGCCATCTCAAAGACCACGCCGGTCGTGGCGTCGTCCACCTGGCTGTCGTGCCCGCCGATGACCCCGGCCAGCGACTGCGGGCCGTTGGCGTCGGCCACGACCAGGTCGGTGGCGCGCAGGGCGTGCTCGCCGGCGTAGAGCGTGCGGACCTTCTCGCCCGGCTCGGCGAAGCGGACCGTCAGGCGGCCGCCGGCGAGTTTGCCCAGGTCGAACACGTGGCTGGGGTTGCCCAGTTCGAGCGTGACGAAGTTCGTCACGTCGACCACGTTGTTGATCGAGCGCTGGCCGACGGATTCCAGGGCCTCGCGCAGCCAGGCGGGGCTGGGGCCGATGGTCACGCCGCGGATCAGGTGGGCGGTGAACAGCGGGCAGTGCTCGGGCACGCGGTTCTCGAGCCGGACGTCGTCGCCGACGGGCGGGCCGAGTTCGGCGGGCCATCGGACCTGCGGCGGGCGCAGGGCCCGGCGCGTGCGGGCGTGCCGGGCGGCGGCGATCTCCCGCGCGATCCCGACGTGGCCCAGGCAGTCGCCGCGGTTGCTGGTCACCTCCACGTCGAGCACGGTGTCGCCGTCGTCGCGGGGCGTGTGCGACTCGATGGGCAGGCCCGCGTCGGTGAGGATCGCGTCGGCCTCGTCGGGCGTCACGTCGCCGGGTTCGAGGTATTGGTTCAGCCAGCGGAGGGAGATGTCCATGGGGCGGGAAGGATAGCGCCTTGGGCCTTCCGCCCCGCCCGGCCAGCGCCTCCCCGCCGGGGCGGTACACTCCGCCGATGCGTTCGACCTTCCGGATCCTCTGGCTGGCGCTGGCCGCGGCTCTCGCCGGTTGCGCGTCGTCGGCCCGACCGCTGCCCGAGTCGCGCCCGCCCGACTTCGCCCTGGGCGTGACCGTTTACGCGCCCGACGGCCCGGTGCGCCGCCCCGGCCAGCAGGCGGCCCGCTACGCCGTCGGCCCGGACGCCTGGCTGCGGGCCGCGGTCGGCGCGGGCGTGGACGCGTCGACCTTCCCGCCCATCGCCCGGCGGCTGACCCACGACCAGCGCGAGCGTCTGTGGGACGGCGTGCGCCGCGCGGGGGTCGACCGCGTGCCGCCGGCCCTGCGTCTGGCCAGCCCGGAGACGTTCGACCCGCCGTCGGGCCGGCGCGTGTACCTGGTGGAACTGACCGCCGGCTCGGCCCGGCACGCGGTGGCCGTGCCCGAGGGTGAGCCGGAAGCCGAGGCCTTCGCCGACCTGGCCGACCTGCTGGCCGACTGGGCCTGGGTCCGCCCGTGACGGGCGGGGGGGTGGGGGGCGGCGGGGGGGGCGGGGGCGGCCCGGCCGGCGGCGCGCCGGCCCGTCCGGCGCCGCGCAGGGCGATGAAGGGCAGGGCGGTGTTGCGCAGGCGTCCGACGGAGCCCACGCGGGCGCCGCTCGGGCCGTGGATGCCGATTTTGCAGCCCACGTAGCGGTCCATCGCGCGTTCGAGCACCGCCACCGGCCCGCGCGGGGCGAGCATGCCGAGCAGTTCGTCGCGCCCGAGGTATCCCTCGTCGTTGAAACTCAGCACCACCGTGCCCGCGTCGAGCGCGTCGAGCACCGCCCGCATCGCGGACGCGATCGCCCGGCGCGAGTTGAACGGGCTTTTGCGCGTGCGGCAGTCCACCCGCTTGCACGCCTTGCCGAACACCTCCGGCTCGTCGCCCGCCGCGAGCGTCTCCCACACGTGGTAGTTGGACAGGTACGAGTGCTGGTTGTACGGCGGGTCGAGGTAGGCCACGTCGCCGGTCAGCACGCGGGCCGCTTCGAGCGCGTCCATCCGCACCGCGCGGCTGCGACCGGCGGGCGGGCGGGCGACCATCTCGGGCAGGCGCAGCGTCAGCCGGTTCGTCGCGCGGGGGGCCCAGGCTTTCAGATAGGCCATCTGCACGCCGGTGGTCGAGTCCACGCGGTCCGCGGCCTCGATCAGGCTGGTCGTCAGCACCGCGCGGACCTCGTCGTCCGCGTCGAGGTTCGCCAGGTACGCGCGGCACGCGTCGATCCGCGCGCCGTTGTCCGGGTGGATGAAGCGCGACTCCTCGCAGTAAGTCCGCGTGAACCACCCCGGCGCCGGGTCGAGGGCGTTCATCGCCTCGACGTGGGGCAAGGCCAGTCCGGCCACGCGGTCCGGGTCGGCCTGCACGTGGGCGACCGCCAGCGCGTGCGCGAACGCGGTGTGGTCGTTGCACACCACCCGCCAGCCGGCGCCCTTCAGCGCCATGCCGACCCGGGCCGTGCCCGAGAACAGGTCGATCACCGTGCCCGGCCGGTCCACGCCGGCCGCGCACGCGCCGAGGATCGGCTCGATGAGGCGTCGCTTGGATCCCAGGTACTTGACCACCGACCCACGATCGGCCAGAACCCCCCGCGGGCATGACCCGCCGTGATGGGGGGTTCAAGGGCGGGGGGCGGAACCGCCGCGGCTAGCATCCCGCGCCGACTGGCGGAGGAGCAGCCCGTGCGTGAACCCGGCACGCCCAGCGACGGACCCACCGACGACGCGCCGCCGGCCGCGCCGGCCCCGGCGCGGCACCCCGGGCTGCGGCGCGGCCTGGCGGTGGGCGTGCGCATCGCGCTGATCCTGGCGATGCTCGTGGCCGCGCTGCTGGTGTTCGGGCTGCTGGTCGCGTCGCGCGAGCAGAGCGTGGTGCGTGCCGAGCCCGCGCCGCCGACCCGCGTCCGCGCGATCCCGGCGGTCCCGCGCCATGTCGAGCGGGTGTGGGAGGGCTTCGGGACGGTCCGCTCGATGAGCCGCGCCGAGGTGGCCGCCCAGGTCGCCGGGCGCGTGGTCGAGCGCCCGGCGGGCGCCGAGCCGGGCGTGGCGGTCGCTCGGGGCGACGCGCTGCTGCGGATCGACCCGACCGACTACGAGATCGCCCTGGCGCGTGCCGAGCACGCCATCGCGGCGACGCGCGCCCAACTCGAAGGCCTCCTCGTCGAGGCCGAGCGCCTGGGCGTCCAGGCCGACCTGGCCGAGCAGGAGGTCGACGCCGCCGAACGCGACCTGGAGCGGACCGAGCGGGCCATGGCCCAGGGCGCCGGCGCGCAGGGCGAGGTCGACGCCCGCGTGACCGCCGTGCTGCGCGCCATGCGCGAGTTGTCGGCCCTGCGCCAGGCGGCCGACCTGGTCCCGGCACGCCGGGCCGCGCTGGAGGCCCAACTGGCCGGGCAGGAGGCCGAACGCCGCCTGGCGGTCGAGAACCTGGCGCGCACCGCCATCGTCAGCCCGATCGACGGCGTGATCCACGAACTGACGCCGCGCCCGGGCGACTACCTGGCGTCGGGCACGATCGTCGCCCGCGTGGTGGACCTGTCGCGCGTGGAGGCGCCGCTGCGCCTGCCGGCCTCGTCGGCGTCGTGGCTGGCCCGGGTGGTGGGGGTGGAGGGGGCGGTCAGCCTGTGGCAGGGCGCGGCGGTCGGCCCGGCGTCGCACGTGGGCACCGTCACCCGGGTTTCGCCGGAGGCCGACCCGGCGAGCCGCACGGTCACGGTGTTTGTCGAGGTCCGCCAGGACCCCGAGCGGAGCGACCGTTTGCTGCCCGGCTCGTTCGTGCACGGGCTGGTGCGCGCCCCGGACCCGGTGGCCCGGGTGGTCCTGCCGCGCCGGGCCTTGCGGGCCGGGCGGGTGATGCTCGCCGAGCCCGACCCCGAGGGCGGGCGGGTGGCGCGGGTGCACCTGGTCGAGGCGGCCTACCCGATCGACGCGGCCATCCCCGGCCTGGACCCGGGCGAGAACGAGTGGGTGGTGCTGGAGGCCGGCAGCGAGCCCCCTGAGGGCGCGATGGTCATCGTCACCGGGCTGGACCAGTTGGAGCCCGGCGCCCGCGTCCGCCTCGCCGACGAGGACGGGGCGCCGGAGGGGGCCGGGCCATGAGCCTGGCGCGGTTCGGCGTCCGCAGGCCGGTGGTGGCCAACCTGGTCATGTTCGCGGTGATCGGCGCGGGCCTGATCTTCGGGCTGACGCTGCGGCGCGAGTTTTTCCCGTACATCAAGCCCCGCATGGTCAGCATCGTCGCGCCGTACCCCGGGGCCGCCCCCGAGGAGGTCGAGTCGGCGCTGGCCCGCAAGATCGAGGACCGCGTCGTCGACGTCGACGGCGTCGACGAGATCGTCACCACCGTCTCCGAGGGCATGGCCACGCTGATGGTCGAGTTCGAGGAGGGCGTGCCCATCGACCGGGCCGTGGCCGACGTCAAGCGGGAGATGGACGCCCTCCAGGACCTGCCCGAGCAGTCCGACCGGATCATCGTTGACAAGGTCGAGCCCAACCTGCCCGCGATCGTCGTCTCGATCTCCGGGCACGCGGACGAGCGGACCATGAAGGAGTTCCTCCGCCAGTGCCGCGAGGACCTGCTGACCCTGCCCGAGATCACCGAGGTCGTCCCCGGGGGCTTCCGCGTCGACGAACTCCGCGTGGAGGTCGAGCCCGAACTGGCCCTGCGCCACGGCCTGAGCCTTGCCGAGATCGCCGACCGCGTCAGCGCCGCGATGGCCGAGATGCCCGGCGGCTCGGTGCGCGGGCCGACCGCGACCGTCGCCGTCCGCACCGTGGGCGTCGCCGAACGGGCCGAGGCGGTCCGCTCGATCGTCCTGCGCGGCTCGGGCAGCGGGGGGATCGTCCGGCTCGGCGACGTCGCCCGCGTCACCGACGGCTTCCGCGACGACGACCTTGAGATCCGCTTCAACGGACGCCCCGCCATGACGCTGACGGTCTTCCGCGTCGGCGAGCAGGACGTCATCAAGATCGCCGACATGGTCAAGGCCTACGTCGCCGGGCGCCGGGGCGACGCGCCGACGCTCGGCCGGATCGAGCGCCTGCGCCTGGCCGCCCTGCGGGCGGGGTCGGACGACGCGCCGGGCGCGTTCGACCCGTCCCGGGTGTCGGAGCGCTACGCCGCGTGGGCTTTGGGGGCCGAGCGTTTCGGCGTCGCACCGCCGCCGGGCAGCCTGGACACCTCGACCGACCTGTCCCGCTTCGTCAAGGGGCGTCTGGACCTGCTGACCCGCAACGCCCTGCAGGGCGGCGCGCTGGTGTTCCTGACGCTGCTGGTGCTGCTGAACTGGCGCACGGCGTTCTGGGTCGCGGTGGGCCTGATCGTCTCGGTGCTGGGCACGCTGGCCGCGATGGCCGTGGCCGGCGCGACGCTGAACCTGATGACGATGTTCGGCCTGATCATCGTCGTGGGCATCCTGGTCGACGACGCCATCGTGGTGGCCGAGAACATCACCGCCCGCCACGAGGCCGGCGAGACCGCGATGGTCGCCGCCGTGCGCGGCACCGACGAGGTCGCCTGGCCCGTGGTCGCCACGGTGCTGACCACCGTCTGCGCCTTCCTGCCCCTGGCCCTGATCGAGGGCCAGATCGGCGATTTCCTGGGCGTGCTGCCCGTGGTCGTCGGCTGCGCCCTGGGCGTCTCGCTCATCGAGTCGCTGTTCATCCTGCCGGTGCACATGGGTGAGAGTTTGCGCGGCGCCGACCGCGCCCGCCTTCGCGCCCGCGGCTCGGTGCTCGACCGGGCCAGCCGGCGCGTCGGCGACGCACGCGAGGCCCTCTTCGCCCGGCTGATCGTCCCCCGCTACGCCGCCCTGCTCGACTTCGGCATCCGCCACCGCTACGTCACCGTGGCGGCGGCGCTGGCGGTGCTGATCGTCTCGCTCGGCATGGTCGCCGGCGGCCGGCCCGAGTTCATCTTCTTCGAGGAGGACGACGCCGAGACCGTCAACGTCACCGTCACCATGCCCATCGGCACCGCGCTCGGACGCACGGACGAGGTCGTCGCCCGCATCGAGGCCATCGCGCTGGCCCAGCCCGAGGTCGCGTCGATCTTCGCCCAGGCCGGCGCGTCGGGTGACCTGGAGGGCGAGGGCTTCACCTCCCTCGCCTCGCACGTCGGCCAGATCATCCTCGAACTGACGCCCGTCGAGCAGCGCGACCGCGCCAGCGCCGAACTGATCCAGGCCATGCAGGACGAGCTCGGCGTCGTCCCGGACGCGCGCAGCATCCGCATGGCCGGCGTCTCGGGCGGGCCGGGCGGGCCCGCGCTGACCTTCACCGTCACCGGCCCCCCGGGCGCGCGTCTCGGGGAGGCGGTGACGCGCGTCAAGGGGGTCATGCGGGGCTTCGACGGCGTGTACGGCGTGGCCGACGACGCCGACGCCGGCAAGCGCGAGGTCCGCTTCACCCTCCGCGACGGGGCGGCCGAACTGGGCTTCACCCGCGCCTCGCTGGGGAGGCAGATCCAGGCCATGGTCTTCGGGCTCGAGCCGCACACGTTCGCGGGCGACCGCGAGGACGTCAAGGTGCGCGTCACGCTGCCCGACCGCGTGCGCCGCTCGCTGGCCGCCCTGGAGCGCCAGCACGTCTTCACGCCCGACGGCCGGGCCGTCCCCCTGGGCGAGGTCGCCCTGATCGAGGACGCCGACGCCGAGGCGACCATCCGGCGCATCGACCGCGCCCGCGCCATCACCGTGACCGCCGACGTGAACCGGGCCGTCGGCAACCCCGACCGCCTGGCCGCGGACATGCGCCCGCTGATGGAGTCGGCCATCGCCGACCTGCCCGGGGTGCGCCTCATGGAGCGCGGACGCCAGGAGGACATGCAGGAATCCTTCGCCACCCTGCCCGTGGGCATGGCCGCGGCGCTGGGCCTCATTTACGTGGTGCTGGCCTGGCTGTTCGGCAGTTTCTCGCAGCCCGTGGTCGTCATGCTGGCGATCCCGTTCGCCATCATCGGCATGGTGCTCGGCCACCTCGTGATGGGCTACGCCATGACCTTCCTGTCGCTGATCGGGTTCATCGCCCTGGCGGGGGTGGTGGTCAACGACTCGCTGATCTTCATGGATTTCTTCAACCACGAGCGACGGCGCGGCCGGTCGGTCTACGACTCGGCGATGTCCGCCGGGCGCGCCCGCGTGCGCCCGATCATCCTGACCACCGTGACCACCGTGCTGGGCCTGACGCCGCTTCTGCTCGAGCAGAGTTTCCAGGCCCGCTTCCTGATCCCCATGGCGATCACCATCTCGTTCGGCCTGATGAGCGCCACGGTGATCATCCTCGTCGTGCTGCCGGCCCTGCTGACCGTGCTCGACGACGTGACGCACCTGGCCCGCGTCGCGTGGACCGGGCGGACCGACCTGCCGCGGCGCAACCCCTTCCTGGACGACCCGGACCTGGCCCTGCTCGACGAGCCGGCGGATCAGTCGGCGCGCAGGTAGATCGCCCCGCGTTCGGAGCCGCGGATCACTCCGAACCGCAGGGGCTCGCGCAGCGGGCGGCGCTCGACGAACGCAGCCATCTCCGCCGCGGACTCGAACCGGCGCCCCTCCACGTCGGTGATGAAGTCCGACTCCTGGAAGCCCGAGGCGTCCGCGGGCGTGCCCGGCAGCACCTCGGCGACCAGGAACCCGGGGATCGTGCCCGCCGGTCGCCCGGCGCGGGTCACCGCCAGTTCCCGCGGCACGACGATCAGCCCGGCCTTGTCCAGGCGGCTGCCGCCCCCGGCCAGCGCCAGCGCCGTGTTGCGGTCCTTGACCACCGCCGACGCGGTGCGCTTCGCCCCGTCGCGGTAGTACTCGATCGCCGCCGGGCGTCCCGGCTCGGCGAGCATGATGGCGTTGCCCAGGCGGGTCACGCTCTCGGTGCGCCGCCCGCCGAGGCTGACGATGATGTCGCCCACGCGCAGGCCCGCCTCGTCCGCCGGCGACCCCTTCAGCACCTCCGCAACCGCCACCCCGCCCGCGATGCCCAGTTCGTACGCCACGTAGGGGTCCACGCGCGCCATGCCGATGCCCAGCCACCCGCGGTCGACGCGACCCTTGTCGATGATCCGCTGCATCACCGTCTGCGCCACGTCCGCGGGGATGGCGAAGCCCAGCCCGCTGCTGCCCCCGTCGCGGCTGGCGATCGCCGTGTTGATGCCCACCACCCGGCCCTCCAGGTCCACCAGCGGCCCGCCCGAGTTGCCCGGGTTGATCGGCGCGTCGGTCTGCAGGAACTCCTGGAAGCGCGTCGGACCCGTGTCGCTGCCGCGCGGGTCGATGTGCCCGCGACCCTTGGCGCTGATGATCCCGGCGGTCACCGTCTGCTCGAAGCCGAACGGCGAGCCGACCGCCAGCACCCACTCGCCCACCCCGATGCCCTCGGAATCGCCGAACCGGGCCGGGTGCAGGCCCGGCGCGTCGATCTTCAGGACCGCCAGGTCCGTCTCCTCGAACCCCCCGACCAGCGCCGCCTCGACCTCGCGCCCGTCGGCGAGGCGCACGGTGATGTGCCGGCCCGACTGGATCACGTGGTTGTTCGTCAGGATGTAGCCCCGCTCGTCGAGGATCACGCCCGAGCCCACGCCGGTCTGGGCGCGGAAGCCGCGGCGCACGGGCTGCTCGGTCGTGATGTGCACCACCGAAGGCTCGATCACCCGGGCCGCGTGCCGGAACGCCGCCGAGAGTTCACGCGCCGAGACCATCGCCCGCTCGCGCCCGATGTCGTCGATCTCCGGCGCCCCCGCGCCCGGGGACTCCACGGCCGGCGGGGCGGTCTGCGCGTCCTGGGTGAACGCCCACCCCCGGCCCGCCAGCGCGAGCAACAACCCCGTCGCGATCCCGACCAGCCTGGTGTGACGCATGCGTCCTCCCGACGAAACCGAATGACGAAACCCGTGCCGACCCGGCTTGCGAACCGGGCAGGAAGACCCCGGTGGCGATACCTGATTGGCAAGCCCCGGGTTCGGATTGCCCCGGGCACGGGGCCGGCCCGAACCGGCCCTACGCGATGCCGTACTCGGCCCAACTCGAACTCGTCTCGGTCACCCGGACCCGCTCGAGCGTCAGATCGGCGCCCAGGTCGAAACTGTTCCCGTGCTCGTCGGTGTAGACCCCGCCCCGGGCGATCTCCCCGGCCACGAAGTCGTACACGCGCTTCGCCAGCGCCTCGGTGGTCGGGTCCTGGTTCTCGAAGACGACCACCCGGGTTCGGTTCGTCTCGCACAACTGGGCCAGCACCGGGTCCTGCGAGTTGACCGCCAGGGCGTGGTCGTAGCGGTCCAGCTCCCCCTCCACCGCCAGTTTCAGCGCCTTGAAGTCGCAGACCATGTCCCGGTCGTCGAGGCGTTCGGACGCGATCACCAGGTCGATCCGGCGCGAGTGCCCGTGGGGCAGGCGGCAGCGCCCCGGGTGCTTGCTGAGCATGTGCCCGGACTCGACCTCGAAACTCTTGCAGACGCGATACATCATGCGGCGGGACATCCCGGGATCGTAGGAAACCGCCCGCCCCAAACACGCCCTCCCCCGCCCCCCGCCCCCCCGCCCCCCCCGCCGGGGCGTCCTTCCTTTCTATCGTTCCCGGTGAAGGTCGCGGTCGTCATCCCGGTCTACAACGAGCAGGACACGCTGCCGGTCCTCTTCGAGCGCGTCGTGGCCACGCCCCCGCCCGCCGGCCCGGACGGCACGCCCTGCGAGCGCGTCGTGGTCCTCGTCGACGACGGCTCGACCGACCGCTCCGGCCAGATCGTCCGCGAACTCGCCCAGCGCCCCGGCGTCGTCGGCGTCCACGCGCCGACCAACCGCGGCAAGGGGGCCGCCCTGCGCCTCGGCCTGGACCAGGCCCGCACCCTGGGCGCCGACCTGACCATCATCCAGGACGCCGACCTGGAGTACGACCCGCGCGACCACGCCGCGGTCCTGGCCCCCCTGATCGACGGGCGGGCCGACGCCGTCATCGGCACCCGGTTCCTGGGCCAGACCCACCGCGTGCTGTACTACTGGCACCAGTTGGCCAACCGGGTCATCACCACCTGCTCGAACATGCTCAGCAACCTGAACCTGACCGACATCGAGTGCGGGTTCAAGGCCTTCTCACGCCCCGTGCTCGAGCGCCTCGAACTGACCGAGGACCGCTTCGGCGTCGAGCCGGAGATCGTCGCCCGGCTGGCCCGGATGCGACTGCCCGCCGAGGCTGCTCAGGGCGTCCGGCCGCTGCGCATCTACGAGGTCCCCGTGTCCTACGCCGGACGCACCTACGCCGAGGGCAAGAAGATCACCTGGCGCGACGGCATCGACGCCCTGTGGTGTATCCTGCGGCACAACCTGGGTTGAACGCCGATAGAGGTCCCGGCCCGCCCCCGTCCGGGGTGTTAGGATGCCCCGACCCGCGGAGGATCACGCCTTGACGGTGCTCGACCGGCTCACGGACCTGCTCAACCGGCTGGGTTCGTACGCGCCGTGGCAGGTCGCGCTCGAACTGCTGCTGATCTGGTTCGCCGTCTTTGCGGTGATCCGCTTCATCCAGGGCACCCGGGCCGCCCGCGCCCTCAAGGGCCTGATCGTCCTGCTCGTGCTGGGCACCGTCATGGTCCGCGTGCTCGGCGACGACTCGTTCGAGCGCCTCGGCTACCTCTACGACCGCCTGCTGGCCGTCATCGCCGTCGGCCTGGTGGTGATCTTCCAGCCCGAACTGCGCCGCGGGCTGATCCGCCTCGGCGAGACCCGCCTGTTCCGCAACCAGGCCGAGGGCAGCGCCTCGACCGCACGGGCCATCGCGCCCGCCTGCTCGTACTTCTCCAAGTCCCGCTTCGGGGCCATCATCGTGATCGAGCGGTCTACCGGGCTGAAAACCCTGATCGAGGGGGGCACGGAACTCGACGCCCGCCTGTCGGCCCAGTTGCTCCAGACCATCTTTTACCCCGGCACCGCGCTGCACGACCTGGCGGTGGTCATCAAGGGCATGACCATCCACGCTGCGGGGGTCCAACTGCCCATGGCCGACCCGACCGACATGACGGACCCGCGCTTCGGCTCGCGCCACCGGGCCGCGGTCGGGCTGACCAAGGAGTCCGACGCGCTGGTCGTCGTCGTGTCGGAGGAGACCGGCGAGGTCCGCCTGGCCGAGGCCGGCGTGCTCTCCACCCCGATCCCCCTGGACCGCCTCGAGGCCGAACTGACCGAGCGCCTGGGTCGTCACCCCGAGCCGATGGACGCCGACGGCCACGCCGAGGGCTTCGAGGGCGACGAGAGGCAGAACAACGGCGAGGAGTCCTGACCGTGGCCAAGCAGCCCGCAAAGCGAGGCATGGACCTGCGAACCGTCGTGCTGGTTTCGCTCGTGACCCTCATGGTGTGGCTGCTCGCCGAGTCGCGCACCGTCGGCGTGCAAGCCGCGGAAATCTCCGTGCGCATGGAGACCGGCCCGGATTCCGAACTGGTCGTCCGGTCCGCCCCCGGATTCGGGTGGCCAGGGGCCGTCAAGGTCAACCTGGCCGGCTCCACCGCGGGCCTGGGCCAGGTGCTGCGTTCGCTGCAGGGCGTCCTGAACCTGCGCGTCGGCATCGAGATCCCCGCGTCCGCCGGCGTCCACGAGATCGACCTGCGCGAGGTGATGCGCACCAGCGAGGTCTTCATCGAGGCCGGCGTGACGGTCAGCGAGGTCACGCCCGACCGCGTCCGGGTCCAGGTCGACGAACTGACCGTCGCCTCCCTGCCGGTCCGCGCCATCGTGCCCGACGGCGTGGCCTTCGAGAGCACCGGCGCCCCGCGCCCGCGCCCCAGCAGCCTGCGCGTCATCGGCCCGGCGGGGGTGCTCGCCCGCCTGGAGGGCCAGGAGGCCCTGGTCCGCCTGGAGCCGGCCGTCATCGACGCCCTGCGCCCCGGCCAGTCCGAGACCGTCACCCGCGTCCGGGTCGAACTGCCCGAGGACCCCGACCGCTGGCGCACCGAGTTCGACCCCGAGTTCGTCGACGTGACCATGACCCTGCGCTCGCGCACCCAGTCCTACACCCTGGCCCCCATGCCCATCCAGGTGCTGCTGGCCCCGGGCGAGGTGGGCCGGTGGAGCGTCAGCCTCCAGCCCGGCCAGCAGGACCTTGTGGGCGTCGAGGTCACCGGCCCGAGCGACCAGATCGACCGCCTGCGCTCCGGCGAGGTGGTGCCCACCGCCCTGATCTCGCTGACCTTCGACGAACTCGAACGCGGCGTCGAGAGCAAGCAGGCCCAGGTGCAGGGTCTCCCGCCCGGGGTGCAGGTCTCCGCGGGGGCGAATCTGGGGGTGCGCCTGTCGGTCCGCCGGACCGACCCCGCCGCGGCCGCCGCGGACTGACCCGGCCCGGAACCGGCGTCCCCGGCAGGGGTTGGGGCTCGGCAAGGCCGCGGATCAACCCGCGCCGGGCGGGCGGGCCGGGCCGGTTCGGACGGCCCCCGCGCCGGGACTTTCCCGGCCGACCGACCTACCGTTCCGCCCCCCGTCCCAGCGGGCGCGGGTGGTGTCGAACGAGCATCTCAGTAGCCTACCGCCGCGCCGACGGGCGCCCGCGGACCCGGAGCCAGCCGTGAAGATCAAGACCGACGAGATCGTCAGCCTGATTCAGCAGGAGATCGAGCAGTTCACCACCGAACTGGAGATCTCCGAAGTCGGACGCGTGGTGGAGGTCGGCGACGGCATCGCCCGCATCTACGGGCTGTCCAACGCGATGGCCGGCGAACTGATCGAGTTCCAGACCCAGGCCGGCTCGGTCATGGGCCAGGTGATGAACCTCGAGCAGGACACGGTCGGCGCGGTCGTCTACGGCGACTACCTCTCCGTCAAGGAAGGCGACATGGTCAAATCGACCGGGCGCCTCCTCGAAGTGCCCGTGGGTGAGGCCCTGCTCGGGCGCGTGGTCGACCCCCTGGGACGCCCCCTCGACGACGGCCCGGCCATCGGCGACACCCAGACCGCCCTGGTCGACATCATCGCCCCCGGCATCGCCGCCCGCCAGCCCGTCCACGAGCCCCTGCAGACCGGCATCAAGGCCGTCGACGCGATGATCCCCATCGGGCGCGGCCAGCGCGAACTGATCATCGGCGACCGCAAGACCGGCAAGACCGCCGTCGCCATCGACGCGATCA